>JAMLIB010000005.1 GCA_023954415.1 Trueperaceae bacterium | reverse complement strand
GGGGCGCCGCGGGCCGCGCCGCTCCGCACTCACCTCATCGCAAGCTAGCGCGTTGTCTCAGCGCTGGCTGAGCTGCCCCTCGAGGGCGCCCACGGCCGTCTGGAGAGCCGTGTCGGTGTCCAGGTGGACGATGGCCTCGCCCTGCACGGCGCTCACCTCGCGCACCCCACCGAGGGCGAGGATGCGGAACTTGCCGTCGTCGCCCGAGACGGCCTCACCGACGACCTCGCCGTCGACCACGAGCTGCACCGTCTGCCCGTCGCGCAGGCCTTGGCCGTCGACGGAGATGGTGCGCGGGTAACGGGTGTCGGGCGCGTACACGTCCGGCGTGATGCCCTTCTCCGCGATGCTGCGGCGCAGCGGGGTGAGCCACTCGAACGACACGTAGCGGAGCTGACCACCGTCCGAGAGCGAGAGCACGGACTGCGCGACGCCCTTGCCGAACGTCTGCTCGCCGACGACGAGCGCGCGGTCGTTCTCCTGGAGGGCGCCGGCGACTATCTCGGAGGCCGAGGCGGAGTTCTCGTTCACGAGCACGACCATCGGTAGGTCGTACGCGTGCTGATCGGCGGAAGCGATGCGCTGCGTCACGCCGCGCGAGCGCTGGAACACGATGTCGCCCTTGCTGAGGAACTCGTCCGCGATGAGGATGGCCTGGTTGAGGAGGCCGCCGGAGTTGTCGCGGAGGTCGAGGACGAGCGACTTGGCGCCCTCGAGGATCAACTTGTCGAGGTGCTCCACGAGTTGGTCGTGCAGGCGCTGGTTGTTGAAGGACGCTAGCGCGATGTAGCCGACGCCGTTGGGGAGCATGGTGCTCGAGACGTCGACGATCTGGATGGTGGAGCGCTGGATCTCGAAAGTGATGGGGTCCTGGACGCCGGGGCGCTCCATGACCAGGTGGACGGTCGTGCCCTTGGGGCCGCGAACCAGGTCGGCGACCTCGCTGGTCGTCAGCTCGCGCACATCCACCCCCTCGACCTCCAGGAACACGTCGCCGCGCATGAGCCCTGCCCCCGAGGCCGGGCCGCCGGCGTAGACCGTGAGGATCTCGACGCCCTTGCCGCTCTGCCTGTCGTGGGGGGTGAGCACCGCGCCGATGCCCTCGAAGGAGCCCGTGAGGTCCTGGCTGTCGCGAGCGGCGTCCTTGGGCAGGAGGTAGCTCGTGTACGGGTCGTCGAGCGACTCGAGCATGCCCGTGATGGCGCCTTGGATGAGGGCGTCGTCATCGACATCGTTCAGGTAGCCGCTCTTGAGCGCCCCGAACGCCTGGACGAGCGCGCGGCCCGTGGGGTTGTTGAGGAACTCGCTCGCGTAATCGCGCGACAGCTGAGCGTTCACGACCATCACCGTGGCCGCGACCAGCACTACCAGTCCCGCGACGTACCATCTCCGCTTCATGAAGCCTCCGTCTGCTCGACCTGCATGCGGCCTAGAGTATAAGGGCCTTACATGAGAGCCTAAGTCTGCGCGCCGACGTGAAGCCGTGACGTGCACACCACGGCGGCCTCGCCGGATGCCGCCACCGGGCATGGGCGGTCGGCGCTAAGCTTTGAGGCATGAGGATCCTCTTCCCGGCGGCCGAGGTGGCGCCCTTCAGCAAGACGGGCGGTCTGGCCGACGTGGCGGGCGCTTTGCCGAAGGCGCTCGCGCGCCTCGGCCACGAGGTCCTGGTCGTCACGCCCTGGTACGCCAAGCTGGGCGGCGGCGTCCCGCCCTATTGGGTCGGCGACGTGGCCAGCCCCTTCGACCGCGGCTTCGAGCCCGTCGGGGTGGGGGTGCTAGAGGACGACGTGCCGGGGACCGGCTCCGTCCGCTACGCGTTCGTCGGCCACCAGGACTTCCGGAGGGCCAAACCGTACGGTTATCCGGACGACGCCAGACGCTTCGCCCGCTTCTCGCGCGCCGTGCCGAGCGTGGCCGAGCGCCTCGCCTTCGCCCCCGACCTGGTCCACGCCCACGACTGGCACACGGGCTACCTGCCGATGATCCTCGCGCGCGGCTGGCACCTGCCACCGGGCTTCCCCGGCCTGCGCAGCGTCTTCACCGTTCACAACGTCCAGTACCAGGGGGAGTCCGGCCTCGAGGACGCGGTGCGGTGGCTGCGCCTGGGCCCGGACCTCATGGGCTCGTACCTAGACCACTTCGGGCGTGCCAACGCCATGCAGGCGGGCGTCGGCTTCGCGACGCGCGTCACGACCGTCAGCCCGACCTACGCCGAGGAGATCCAGACGCCCGAGTACGGCTACTCCCTCGACGGCACGTTCCGCTCGCTGTCCGGCAAGCTCACGGGCATCCTGAACGGTATAGACACGGACGTGTGGGACCCGGCGCGCGACCCGACCTTGCCGGAGCCGTACTCGGCGGCCGACCTCGCCGGTAAGTCCGCCGCGAAGCGGGAGCTCACGAGGCGCTTCGGCCTCGACGCGCGAAGGCCGCTCCTGGCCGTCGTGTCCAGGCTCGCCGAGCAGAAGGGCATGGACCTGCTCATCGCCGCCGCACCCCGGCTGCTGGAGCAGGGCTGGTCGCTCGTCGTCCTCGGCGCGGGCGATCCGGGTCTGGAGGAGGGCGTGTCCGACCTGGCACGCGCTCGAGGCGGCCTGGTGGGCGCGCACATCGGCTACGCCGAGGACCTCGCCCACCTCGTCTACGCCGGTGCCGACGCCCTGGCGGTGCCGAGCCGCTTCGAGCCGTGCGGGCTCTCGCAGCTCATCGCCATGCGTTACGGCACGGTGCCTATCGTCCGGGCCACGGGCGGCCTCAAGGACACCGTGAGGCACGGCGCGACCGGCTTCGTCTTCGAGCATGGGACGAGCGCCGGGCTGGAGTGGGCGGCCGGCGAGGCACTGGCGGCGTACGGCACGCCGGCATGGCGCCGCATCCAGGCGACCGGCATGGCGGCCGACCGTTCCTGGCAGGCGTCGGCCGCCGCCTATTCGGCCCTGTACGAGAGCGTGCTACGGTCTTGGGTGTGACACGAGACGAGACGGAAGACCTACGCTCCGGCGCAGCGACGGACGACCTGGAAACGGCGGCCGAACCGGCGGCCGCCGAGACGACGCAACCGACCAGCGACTGGCGCGAGCTCCTCGCGCAGCGCCGCTTCGCGGCCGCGCGCCAGGCCTACTTCGTGACGGGCGAGCCGGAGCCGCGGGTCAAGTCAGCCCTCGCGGCGTTGGCCGACGTCGAGGACCTCGTCCACGAGCGTTCGTTCGCCAAGGCCATCGAGCGCATCGAGCGGTTGGAAGTCCCGGCCGCCATCGTGCCGTGGGACGCCCTCGTCGCGGACCTGCGCGTGCTGGAGGAGGCCGCCAAGGAGCTCGACAAGCGCGACCCCGACGCGGCGGCGGCGGTGCTCGCGCGCCTCGACGGGAGCACCTGGTTCCCGGCGGAGCGTCACACGCAGTTGGGCACGGTCGGCATCTACGACTCCGAGCTCGCCAAGGCGCAAGCCGAGTTCGAGGCGGCCATCAGCATCGACCCGCGCCACTACCGGGCGCTCACGAACCTCGGCAACGTCGCCCTGGAACAGGGCCGGGTCGACGAGGCGATCGAGCATTACCAAGCCGCCCTCAAGCTCAACGAGGAGTTCGCGAACGCGCATCACAACCTGGGCGTCGCCTACCGTCGCAAGGGGCACCTCAACAAGAGCGTCAAGTCGCTGCGCCGGGCTCAGAGGAGCCAGCAACGCCACGACGCGGCCGTGGCGAGAGAGAGCCTGGGCAAGTGGACGGGCAAGTCCGGCAGCAAGTACCTGAAGTGGCTCCTGTGGGGCGCGGCGGCCATCGGCGTCTACTTCATCCTGAAGTCCGCCGGCTACATCTAGCGGCCACGCCGTGCGGCATCCGGGTCGCCCGTAGCCCTCGCCCAACCAGCGTGCGCCCCTCTAGGGGCCGTCCCCTCAGTCGTCGAGCAGGCCCCTGAGGACTTCCTCGATGGCGGCGTCGTCCAACTCGATGAGCGCCTCACCGCCTTCCGCCTCGTCGAGCATCCGCTCGATGCGGCCGAGGAGGAGCGCGTCGTCGCAACCGGCGACACGCTCGACTATCGCTTCCCTGATGGCGGCCAGTTCCCTCACGCGCTTCGCCTCGCCAGGATGGTAAACCCCCGCGGCGGGCCCTCCCCCGGCAAACGCACACCGCCGGGTTAACCGCCCCTTAACCGCGGGGGCGGCGGCCGTTCACTCGACGGTGACGCTCTTGGCGAGGTTGCGGGGCTGGTCGATGTCGCGTCCGAGCGCGCGCGCCACCTCGTAGGCGAGGAGCTGCAGCGGTACCACGTTCACGACGGGCGAGAGGAGCTCGAGCGTACGCGGCACCGGGATGACGAACTCGGCGTGTTGGCCGATCTTGGTGTCGTCTTCGTCGGCCACGACGACGAGGCGGCCCTCGCGCGCACGCACCTCCTGCAGGTTGGAGACCGTCTTGTCGTACAGGGGCGAGTTGGTGGCGACCGCCACGACCGGCAGGTCGCGGTCGACGAGCGCGATGGGGCCATGCTTCATCTCGCCCATGGGGTACGCCTCGGCGTGTACGTACGAGATCTCCTTGAGCTTGAGGGCGCCCTCCAGGGCGGTGGCGGCGTTGATGCCGCGGCCGAGGAAGAGCGAGCTGCGCGCGCCCTTGATCTGCTCCGCGATGTGCGCGACGTGCTCCCTGACCTGCAGCGCGCGCTCGACCTGACCGGGCAGCTCGCGCAACGCCCGCACGTACTCGCGCGCCGCGTCGTCGTCCATGTACCCGCGTTCCCGCGCGAACCAGAACGAGAGGAGCGCGAAGGCGGCCACCATGCCGAGGTAGGCCTTCGTGCTCGCCACCCCGATCTCCGGGCCGGCGTGGATGTAGAGGACGTCGTCGGCCTCGCGGCTGATGCTGGAGCCCTTGGCGTTCAGGATGGCGAGCGTCCGCGCGCCGCGGCGCTTGGCCTCGCGCATGGCCTCGAGGGTATCGATCGTCTCGCCGGACTGGGAGACGACGATGCAGAGCGTGCGCTCGTCGACGACGGGCTCGGAGTAGCGGAACTCGGAGGCGACCTCGACCACGGTGTCGAGGCGCGCCAGCCGCCGCAGCAGCGTGCGGCCTACCTCGCCGGCGTACGAGGCCGTGCCGGCCGCGGTGATCACGACGCGGTCGATGGCGTTCGGATCGAGGTTAAGGCCCAGCTCCACGTCCAACCCACCGTGCGTGAACCGCCCGAAGAGCGTGTTCTGCAGCACGGTGGGCTGCTCGTAGATCTCCTTGAGCATGTAGTGCTCGTAGCCGCCCTTCTCGGCGGCTTCCGCGTCCCACTCGACGCGGTTCGTCTCGCGCGTCTGGGGTACGCCTTGCAGGTTCGTGATGACGACGCCGTCGCGGCCCAGCTCGGCCACGTCGCCGTCGAGCAGGTAGATGACGTCGCGCGTGTAAGGCAGGAGCGCGGGCACGTCGGAGGCGAGGTAGTTCTCCTGGGAGCCTAGGCCGATGACGAGCGGGCTCGTGTTGCGCGCCGCTACGAGCAGGTCGTGCTCGGCGTGGGCGACGACGAGCGCGTAGGCGCCCGACACCCGCGCCAGGCAGGCGCGCACGGCGACGGCGAGGTCGTGGGAGGTCGCTTCGTACGCCTCCTCGATGAGGTGCACGAGCACCTCCGTGTCGGTCTCGGAGACGAACACGTGGCCGCGGCCGGCGAGCTCCTCGCGCAGCTCCACGTAGTTCTCGATGATGCCGTTATGGATGACGGCGAGGCGGCCGTCCTCCGAGAGGTGCGGATGGGCGTTGACGTCGTTGGGGCGGCCGTGCGTGGCCCAGCGCGTGTGCCCGAGCCCGACGCAGCCGGCAGGCAGGCCGGCCGCCACGGCGTCGCGCAGGACGCTGAGCTTGCCGGCGCGCTTGACGGCGCGCAACCGGCCGTCGGAGCCGAGGCCTTTGACGGCCAGCCCGGCGGAATCGTAACCACGGTACTCGAGGCGACCAAGGCCGTCGAGGATGACCCCTGCAGCCTCACGGCCGCCTACGTAACCGACTATTCCGCACATGGTCCCATTCTCTCCTCACGACCTTACGCCGTTCTTACGCGGCTCCAGCCTACGACCTCGCGAGGCGGACGCGTGGCGTCGGCGGCGACGTGCCGCTTGCAGGCGTCTATGGGCTGGCCCGGGGCTCCGCCGCGCGGCCTCACGCTTGGACCTGTCGTGCTATCGCTAACCCTGAGTACCCGATCGCCCCGCCGGCACGTGCTCAGGGCGCCGTCCACGGCTCGCCGACGACGAGCCAGCGGTGCAACAGCCCCTCGGCGCGCCAAGTGAGGTTGGCCAGACCCTCGGCCGGGGTGGGGGCCGAGAGGAGGGGGTGCAGGAGGATGGCGCGCCCCTCCAGGACGAGGGGCGACTGCGCGAACGTGACGGCCAGGCCGGCCGGAGCCGTGCGCGGGGGGTAGAAGATCTCGCGCTCGTTGGTCGTGCTGCGCTCGATGGGCAGTGACGTGACGAGCGCGAACATGAGGCTGAGGCCGAGGACGGCACCGCCGACACCGCCGAGGACGGTGGTGCCCCAACGCTGGCGACGCCCGGCCGGCACGAGGCGCTGGCCGATGAGGGCGAGGATGAGGGTGCCGCAGACGCCGGCGGCGAGCGCTATCCAGAGGTCACGCGAGCCGATGATGATGAGCGGCCGGAGGAGCAGCGCGCCGCCGACCCCCACGACGAACCCGACCAGGCGCCGTTTCGCCCCGAGCGCGGTCGTGACCACGACCATGAGGACGAGGGCAACGTCGAGCCAAGTCACGGGCGTCATGCCCGGATATCGTAGCCCGCGCTCCTCACGGCCTGGATGACATTCTCCATAAGCGCATCGACCTCGGCGTCCGTCAGCGCGCGCGTGGCGTCGCGGAAGCGGAAGCGCAGCGCGAGCGACCGGCTGCCGCTCGGCAGCGGGGCGCCGCGGTACTCGTCGAACGGCTCGAGCGAGACGAGCTTCTCCCCCGCCGCCTCCCGGAGCCGGGCCGCGAGGGCGGCGTACGTGACCTCCACGGGTAGGACGACGGCGAGGTCGCGCTCGGCGTACGGCTGGCGCACGATCTCCTTGAAGGCGATGCGCTTGCCGCCGAGCGGCAGGCGCAGCTCGGCCACGTAGACCTCGGGCAGCTCGAAGGCCGCCGCGACGGCCGGGTGCAGCCGCCCGGCGCTGCCGATGACGGCGCCGTTCCACGAGACCTCGGCCGAGACGCCGGGATGGAGGTGCGCGAAGGCGGCCGGGGTCGTCTCGACCACCGCGCCTTCCAGGCCGGCCAGGCCCTCGATGACGCCCTTGAGGGTGAAGAAGTCGCCCGTCAAGCCGCTTCGCCACCGTCCCTCCACCCTGTCGCCCCGCATGAGCAGCGCCACGCGCTCCTCCTCGACGTCGCCGAAGACGTGTCCGACCTCGAAGAGCGCCAGAGCGCCGGCGGCGCGGTTGGCGGCCGCGGCGGCGAGGAGCCCCGGGTACAGGGCCGTGCGCAGGACGGACTTCTCAGTGCCCTGCGGCGAAGCCAGCTCCACGACCGGTGCGGGGGCCGCGGCCTTGGCCAACTCGGCGGCGCCCGTGAACACGTAGGTCATGGTCTCTTGCAGCCCGGCGGCGGCCAACCGGTCGCGGAGCCTGCGGTGCGTCGGGTCGCCCGCCGGCGGCACGAAGCGCATGTCCGGCTCGGTCATGCCGATGTGCTCGTAGCCGTGGACGCGCGCCACCTCCTCGACTACGTCCTCCTCGAGGGCGATGTCGTAGCGCCAGCTCGGCGGCGTCACGAGCCAGTCGTCGGACGCGCGCTGCTCCACCTCGCAGCCGAGGGCGGCGAGGTAGGCGCGCTGGGAGTCGCTCTGCACGTTGAAGTCCATGAGGAAGCGCACGCGGCTCGGCCGGTACGGCACGGCGGCGCGACGGACGTCACCGCCGAACGCCGTGATGCCGGGGTGCGGCCGACCGCCGGCCACCTCGCCGATGACCTGGGCGAGGCGCGCCGAGGCGAGCTCCTGCAGGTTCGGATCGACGCCGCGTTCGAAGCGCGTGCGCGCGTCCGTGATCACCTTGTGGCGCTGGCCGGCGCGGCGGACGGTGACGGGGTCGAAGAGCGCCGCCTCGAGCACGAGGTCGGTGGTGGACGGCTCGACGCCGCCGTACGCGCCGCCCATGACCCCGGCGAGGCCGAGGGGCACGTCACCCGACGGCCCGGTCGTCGTGATGAGGAGGTCGGCCGGGTCGAGCGCCAGCTCCTCGTCGTTGAGGAGCGTCAGCCGCTCGCCCGCGCGCGCGCGCCGCACGACCATGTGGCCGCGCTCGAAGACGGACGCGTCGTAAGCGTGGTTCGGCTGGCCGAGCTCGAAGGTGATGAGGTTCGTGGCGTCGACCACGTTGTTGCGCGGCCGCAGCCCGACGGCCGCGATGCGGCGCTGCAGCCAGACGGGGCTCGGGCGGACGGTGACGCCGCTGAGCCTGCGCAGGGTGAAGCGCGGCGCGGCGGCGGGGTCCTGGACGTCGAGCGTGAGGCCGTCGTCTTGGGCGGGGTCGGCGAGGGCCAGGCCGGCGGCCGGGTGGCGCAAGCTCAAGCCGAGCTTGGCACCGACGTCGCGCGCCACCCCCAGGAGGTTGAAGGCGTCCGCCCGGTTTGGGGTGAGCTCGAGCTCGAGCACGGTCTCGGGGGGCCACAGGTCCGCGAGCTTCGCGCCCAAGGGCGCGTCGGGGCCGAGCGCCAGAACGCCGGCGCCGTGCTCGAAGAGCCCGAGCTCCCTGGCGCTTGCAAGCATGCCGCCGCTCGGCACGCCCCTGATCTCCCGCGCCAGCACCGTCAGGTCGACGGCCGGCAGGTACGTGCCGGGCAGCACGAGCGCCGTACGCATGCCGACCGCGATGTTCGGGTCGCCGCAGACCACGACGTGCTCCGCGCTCCCGTCGAACACGACCGTGCGCGCCAGGTGGTCGGAGCCCTCGATCGGCGTCACCGACCGGACGTCCACCACGATCGCGCCCCCCGGCGCGCCCGGCACCTCGGTCACGGACTCGACGGCCAGGCCCAGGCCGTCGAGCAGCTCCGCCAGGCGCCGAGGCTCCGGGAACGGGGCCGCGTTCCCGACCGCCGCGCCGCCGGGCACGCCGGCAGGCTCGAAGAACGTGCGCAACCAGGAGTACGGGACCTTCACAGCGTGCCCCTGAACTGCTCGAGGACGCGCAGGTCGCCCTGGTAGAAGTAGCGGATGTCGGGGATGGCGTACGGCACGAGCGCCAGGCGCTCGATGCCGAAGCCGAAGGCGAAGCCCGTCACGCCCTCGTAGCCGACGGCCTCGAAGACCTTCGGATGCACCATGCCGCACCCGCCGAGCTCGAGCCACTCCTCGCGGCCGGAGCGGGGGTTCGTCCACCAGATGGCGAACTCGGCGCCCGGCTCCACGAAGGGGAAGTACGTCGGCTGCAGCCGCGTGCGCGTGCCGGGGCCGATGAGCGCCTGGGCCATCTCGTTGATGGCGCCCTTGAGGTCGGCCATGGTCACGCGCTCACCTACCACGAGGGCCTCGAGCTGGTGGAACTGTGCCTCGTGCGTCACGTCGACGGCCTCGTTGCGGAACACCTTGCCGGGCACGACGACCTTGAAGGGCGGCTCGTGCGTCTCCATGTAGCGGACCTGCATGGGGCTCGTGTGTGTGCGCAGGAGGCGGCCGTCCGTCGTCCAGAACGTGTCCTGGGTATCGCGCGCCGGGTGGTCGGGCGGGAAGTTCAGCGAGGCGAAGTTGTAGTGGTCCGTCTCGAGCTCCGGGCCAGTCACGACCTCGTAGCCCAGGCTCGTGAAGACGTCCAGGAGGCGGTTCGTCACGAGCGTGAGGAGGTGCAGCCCGCCCTGGGGCGGCCGCGTGCCGGGTAGCGTCACGTCGACGCGCTCGCCCGCCAGCTGGGCGGCGAGGAGCGCCTGCTCGAGGGCGGCCTTGCGCTCCTCGATGGCGGCCTCGACGGCCTGCTTCAGCGCGTTGACGCGGCCGCCGACCTCGCGCCGCTCCTCGACGCTCAGTGACCCGAGGGCCTTGAGGCGCTGCGTGAGCTCGCCCTTCTTGCCGAGGTAGGTGACCCGCAACTGCTGCAGGGCGGCCAGGTCCGGCGCCTCGCCGATGCGCCCGAGCCAGTCGACGGCCTCCCCGGGCAGGTCCGCGCGCGCGCCCTGGTTGCGCTGGGCTCCATGCAGCCCTGTCGTCTCGTGCTCTGCCGCCATGTACCTTCACCTCTCGTTGCCCTGGCGCCGTCACCTGCTCGGCCACCGGCCTCGCCGTCCGCGCCGAGGCTCGTCGGCGCTCGCTGGCACCCGACGTTCCGTTCCACCCGCCGGGCCTTAGCCCAACGAAAACACCACCGCCTCTCTGGGCAGTGGCGTCAACCGCGCAAGACCAGCCGAGGTCCTGCGCTCAGCGAGTAAACGACTCCGAAGCCAGCGGGCTTCTCATGGCCGTGAGTGTAAGTTGCGCGCGCGGGACGTGTCAACGAAGGCCGGCGCAGCCCGGGGCACGGCGCGAACGGGAGCGCGACGGCCCATCTCGGCACGTCCTGCGCGCGAGACCCGCAGCCGCCCCGACCCGCGCGCTCGCCCGCGAACCTTCAGTCCTCGAGCAACTCGCCGAGGCGGAACAGCTCGCAGAGCCAGGCGTCGCCCGCCTGCAAGGCGTCGGCCGCCAGCTCGCGCGCCTGGACGCCCATGCCCCAAGCGTTCGCGTCCTCGAAGGTCGCGAACGGGCCGACCAGGCCCTCGCCGCCCTCGTACTCCTCGGGGGGAACGGGCACGAGCAACTCCAACCGCCGGCCGGCCACGTCCGTGACCTCGCGGGCCACCGCATGCCGAGCACGCCACTCCTGGCGTTCGCTGAGCTCGAAGAGCTTGTCGAAGAGCCGCCGCGCCCCGGTCTGGTCGAGCGGCGGTCGCGCGGAGTAGGCCGTGAGGCGACCGACGTGCGCGCGCGCCCACGACCGGTTCGGGAACAGCGCCAGCAGCAACGAGGCGGCGAGCTCGGCCGCCTCCGGGCTCACCCGCAGCGCCTCGGCGAACCTGACCTCGTCTTCCGGCGGCAGCTCCGCCCGGGCCTCTCCGTCGTTCACTTGGAGCAGTGTATGCGTTTGGGGCCGTGTATGCGCCGCGGGACGCGTGCGCGCCGTACGGCCCCCCGGCTCGGCCGGCGATAGAATCCGTCCAGCCCGTTCCACGGTCTTCATGGAGCCGGGGACGCCGGCAGGCCGCCACCCCGTCACCTTCCCCGCCGCACGCCCGCTGCCGGTCCTCCGATGTAGAGAGGTAACCGATGCGCGACCCCAGGCCCGTCAAGCTTCCGCTGGCCTTACTCCTCGTAGGCGGCCTTCTGGGCGCGTGCCAGGGCTCCGGTCCCGGCGTCGTCGTCACCGTCGCGCCTGCGGAGGTCGCGCTGCCGCCGGGCGCGGACCAGACGTTCACAGCGCAGGTGACCGGAGCCGCGGACACGGCGGTCTCCTGGAGCGTGACGGGCGGCACCGTCGAGGGGGTGGGCGGCACGGTCACCTACCACGCCCCCGTCGCGCCGGGCAGCTACGAGGTCAAGGCCACGAGCGTCGCGGACCCGACGAGGCAGGCAGCCGCCGCGGTCACGGTGGTGACGCCTGGCGGCACCCTGTGGCTCCGGCCGTTCGGCACGGACTCCACAGAAGCCGCGCTGGCGGTGGCGGTGGACCTCGACGGGAACGTCATCGCCGTCGGCTACACGGAAGGCGCGTTGGAGGGCGAGAACGCGGGCGAGTCGGACGCGTACGTCCAGAAGCGCGCCGCGGACGGCGACGTACTCTGGACCAGGCAGTTCGGCACCAGCGCCAACGAAGGCGCGTACGGCGTCGCGGCGGACGCGGGCGGGAACGTGCTGGTCGCGGGTACCACGGACGGCGCGCTCGCGGGTGCCAACGCCGGCGGTGAAGACGCGTTCGTGAGGAAGTACGGCCCCGACGGCGGCGTGCTCTGGACGCGCCAGTTCGGCACCGCGGACGCCGATGCGGCGCGAGCCGTGACGCTGGACGCCGCCGGTAACGTGCTCGTCGCCGGTTACACGTTCGGCAGCCTGACCGACGATGCCGGCGGCCTGGTCGACGCCTTCGTGAGGAAGTACGACCCCAACGGCGACATCGTCTGGACGCGCCAGTTCGGCGGCGTGGACCGTTACTACGCCAACGGGGTCGCCGCCGACGCCGCCGGGAACGTCATCGTGGTGGGCTACACGGAGCCCAGTAACACGGACGTGAGCACGGCGAACGCGTTCATACGGAAGTACGACCAGAACGGCGACTTCGTGTCGTTCATCGAGCTCGACACGGGAGCCGACGAGAAGGGGCTGGGCGTCGCCGTGGAAGCGGCAGGGAGCGTGCTGGTCGTCGGGATCACGGAGGGCGCCCTCGCGAGCGACAACGCGGGCGGCCTCGACGCGTTCGTGAGCAAGTACACCGCCGGCGGCGATGAGGTCTGGACGCGCCAGTTCGGCACCAACAGCGACGACTACGCGCTCGCGGCCGCGGTGGACGCCGCCGGCAACGTGCTCGTCGCCGGTTACACGTTCGGCAACCTGGCCGGCGACGCCGACGGCGCCGTCCATGCCTTCGTGAGGAAGTACGGTCCGGACGGCATGGTGGCATGGACGCGCCAGCCCGCCGCTGGCACCTTCAGCGCGGCGGCGGGGGTCGCGGTCGATAGCGCAAGGAACGTGCTGTTCTCGGGTTTCTCCGACGCCACCCTCGAGGACGGTGGCAGCGCGTCCGGCAGCGCCCTGGTCGGGAAGCTGGCCCCGTGAACCCGGGCGACCTCCCGGTCCACGGGGGGTCTCAAGGCCTGAACGCATGCTGGCGGTTGCAGCGCCCATACCCGCGGAAGTAGACTAGCGAGCGGACAACGTCCCGGCGGGAACGGCGGATGGGTTCGCGCCCACCGCCTTTTCCATGCAGGACGTCCGAGCCTCAGGTCCGGCTCCCAGCGCACCCCTAGACTCGAGAGCTACGGGTGTAGGGGGAGCGAGTGGGCCGTGCCGACCATGGGAGGTGGCGTGGAACTCGAGCGTGCAGCCACCGAGGTGCTTGAACCCCTCGGGTACGAGGTGCTGGAGGTAACCGTCAGCACTTCCGGGCGGTCGCGTCGTGTTCTGCTTCGCATCGATCGGCTCGACGAGGCCATCGTCGGCATCGAGGACGTCGCCAGGGCGTCCGAGGTGTTCGGTCTGGAGCTGGACCGGCTGGACCCGTTCCCGACGGGTTACCGGCTCGACGTCGAGTCTCCGGGCGCCGAGCGCCCGTTGCGGCGCGCCCGGCATTTCGAACGCTTCCACGACCTGCTCGTCAAGTTCAGGGTGGGCGGGGAGACGTTCAAGGGGCGGATCAAGGGTGTCGCGGAGGGCACCGTAACCGTCGAGGTCGACGGCACCGAGCGCGTGGTGAGGATCGCCGACGTAGTGTCGGCGCGTCTGGCCGAATGGCCGGACTCTCCACGCTGACGTATCGCGCCGCTCACGCACGGTGCGAGAACACCGCCACGCCGCCCCTGCAAGGTCGCGGTAGTGGCCACAACCGAATAGGTAGGGAGTTGGACTAGATGAACAAGGAGTTCGTTGACGCGCTCAACCTGCTGGCCGCCGAGCGCAACCTCGACAAGGAGCAGCTGCTAGCGGACCTCGAGGACGCCCTGGGCCAGGCGTTCGAGCGCAACGTCATGCCGGGCCACCAGATCGACGTCGAGCTCGACCCCGAGTCGGGCGAGATGGACATCATGGTGATCCGGCGGGTCGTCGAGGCGGTCGAGGACCCCACCACGGAGATCTCCCTCGCCGACGCGCTGGACCTCGACGAGGAGGTCGAGGTCGGCATGGAGATGGAGTTCCCGGTAGACCCGGAGAAGTTCACGCGCATCGCCGTGCAGACGACCAAGCAGGTCATCACCCAGAAGATCCGCGAGGCGGAGCGGGCCTACGTCTTCGAGGAGTACAAGGACCGTGCCGGCGACATCATGACCGGCGTCGTCGCGCGTACGGACAACAAGCGCAACGTGTTCGTGGACCTAGGCCGCGGCGAGGCGATCATGCCCGCCAAGGAGCAGATCACCGGCGAGCGCTACATGGTCGGCATGCGCATCAAGGTCTACGTGCAGAACGTGGAGCTGAGCCCGCGCGGGCCGTCGATCCACGTCTCTCGCGCCGCGCCTGAGCTCCTCGAGTACCTCATGCGCCAGGAGATCCCCGAGGTCGCCGACGGCACGGTGGAGCTCAAGGCCATCGCCAGGGAGGCAGGGCAGCGCTCCAAGGTCGCGGTCAGCTCCAACAACCCGAACGTCGACCCCATCGGCGCGTGCATCGGTCACCGCGGCAGCCGCATCCAGGCCGTGACGGGCGAGCTGCAGCGCGAGCGCGTCGACATCATCCAGTGGGACGCCAACCCGCGCGAGTTCATCCGCAACGCCCTCTCCCCCGCGAAGGTCGGCAACATCGAGCTCGACACGGAGAACAAGTCGGCGCGCATCACTGTCGGCTCCGATCAGCTCTCGCTCGCCATCGGCAAGTCGGGCCAGAACGTCCGCCTCGCCGCCAAGCTGACCGGCTACAAGCTCGACCTCCAGCCCTCCGAGACCGTCTCCGACTTCGACGCCGCCTTCCAGGCCGCGGCCTCGCGCCTCGGCGACGCCGCCGCCCAGCCCGAGCGCACGCACTCCGCGTTCGACGCGCTCTTCAAAGACTCCGCCCAGCAACCGAGCAAGAGCGAAGGGTCCGAAGGCGAGGACAAGGCCTCCTGATGACGTCCACGGTGAGAGTCAGGCACGTCCCGCTACGCCGCTGCGCGGTCTGCCGCGCGCAGGCGCCCCAGGCGGAGTTGCTGCGCCTGGTCAAGGGCGACGCCGGCTACCGCCTGGACCTCACACGCAGGCTCGGCGGCCGCGGCACATGGATCTGTGCCGCTTGCGCCGCCTCTTCCAACGAGAAACGCTTGCGCCACGCCTTCAAGGGCAGCGCGCAGCAGGTGCGCGAGCTGCTCGACGCGGCCCTCGCTCATGTTCCCCCCACCGCCGCCGGCGCCGCGGGGACCCCGCCTCGGAGGCTTGAATGACGGAGAAGGTCAGGATCTATCAACTAGCTAGAGACTTGGGCGTAGAGAACAAGGAGCTCCTCGCCGTGCTCGACGACATCGGCGTGGAGTACAAGTCGCACTCGAGCACCCTGGACGCCGAGACGGCCGACACGGTGCGCCAGCTCCTCCAGGGCGCCTCCGCGGCCGGTTCGGCCGTGGAGGGTGAGGGCGCCGACAAGACCACGCTCACGGCCGCCGAGAAGTCCGTGCTGGCCGAGAAGCCGGGCAAGGTCGCGCCCAAGGGCAAGCCGGGCAAGGGCGACGATGCGGCCCCCGCCGACAAGGCTTCCCTGCCACGCCGCGCGCCGGTCGTCACGGTCATGGGTCACGTCGACCACGGCAAGACGTCGCTCCTCGACGCCATCCGCAAGTCGAGCGTCGCCGAGCGCGAGGCCGGCGGCATCACGCAGCACATCGGCGCCTACCAGGCCCAGACGCCGTCGGGGACGGTCACGTTCATCGACACGCCCGGCCACGAGGCGTTCACGAGCATCCGCCAGCGCGGCGCCAACGCCACCGACATCGCCGTGATCGTGGTGGCGGCCGACGACTCCGTCATGCCGCAGACGCGCGAGGCCATCGCGCACGCCAAGGCCGCCGGCGTCCCCATCGTGGTCGCCATCAACAAGGTCGACCTGGCGCAGGCGAACCCCGAGAAGGTGAAGCAGGACCTCATGCAGGTCGGCCTCATCCCCGAGGAGTACGGCGGCGACGTCATCACCGTCGAGCTGTCCGCGCGCTCCGGCAAGGGCATAGACGACCTCCTCGAGATGCTCTCGCTCGTCGCCGAGGTCGAGGACCTCCGTGCCCGCGACGAGGGACCTGCCAAGGCCGTCATCATCGAGTCGGTCCTGGACAAGCGGGCGGGCGTGCTCGTCACCGTGATCGTCCAGGAAGGCGAGCTCAAGGTCGCCGACTACATCGTTTCGGGTGAGGCGTGGGCGAAGGTCCGTCGCCTGACCGACTACACGGGCGCCACCATCGACAAGGCCGGGCCGGCGATGCCCGTCCAGATCCTCGGCTTCTCCGAGCAGCCCGTGGCGGGCAGCACGGTCGAGGTCGTGTCGGGCGAGGCCGAGGCCAAGGCCATCGCGTCCGAGCGCCGCGAGGCGCGCAAGGACCTCGAGCGCGAGGCCATCGGCAAGAAGGGCATAACGCTCGCCGACCTGTTCGGCAAGCCCACCAAGAAGACGATCAGCATCCTCCTGCGCGCGGACACCCAGGGCACCCTCGAGGCCCTCAAGGGCGTGATCCAGAAGGAGTCCGAGGCTACGGAGGACGTGGACATCAACGTGATGCTCGCCGAGGTCGGCGCGCCCACCGAGTCCGACCTGCTCCTCGCGAGCACCGCGGGCGCCTCGGTGCTCGCCTTCGGTGTCAACGCCCCCGGCAGCGTGCTGAAGTCCGCCGAGCGCCTCGGCATCCCCGTCAAGACGTACCGGATCATCTACGAGCTCGTCGAGGACGTCGAGCGCATGGTGCGCGGCCAGCTCGAGCCGGAGTTCGAGGAGAAGATCCTCGGCCACGCCGAGGTGCGGCAGGTCATCCACGTCCCGCGCAGCGGCAACATCGCCGGCTCCTACGTCACGGACGGCATCATCAAGCGCGGCGCCAAGGCCCGCATCACGCGCGCGGGCAAAGAGGTCTACAAGGGCAGCATCTCGGGCCTGCGCCGCTTCAAGGACGACGTGCGCGAGGTCGGCACCGGCTACGAGTGCGGAATCAGCCTCCAGAACTACGACAACGTCCAGGAAGGCGACCTCATCGAGGTCTACGAGATGGTCGAGGTGCCGGCGGTCTGATGCGGCTCTTCGGGGCGGCGCGCCACGCTGGTGACCGGCGGCTCGCTTGCGGGCGCCTGGTACTCGCGTGCGCGCTCGCCCTCCTGCCGCTGCCGGTTCACGCGCTCGCCGGGCGGACCACCGCGGACGCCGCCACGCCGAGCATGGGCTCGCCCGTTCCCCTCATCATCGTCGAAGGGAACGCGCGGGTGCCGGCGCCGAACCTCGGGCTGCAGCTCGTGCTGCCGCCCGCCCCGTCCCGCCTCGCCGGGCCGCGCCCCGTAGCGCCGCTCGCCACGCTCCGCCCGACCACCGAGGTGCGGACCGGTGAGAGGCTGGTCGGCCTCGGCCGGCTCCTGCTCGACGGCGGTTGAGCCGCCGAGCTCCGCCGGCAGTATTCGCAACCGACCACCCATCTCACCCGAGCAAACCTTTGGAGTCGCATGAGTCGCAACCCGTTCACTGGCATAGTCATCCTGGCGCTGATCGTCGCGTCGGTCCTCTACCTGTGGAAACCCTGGAACACCACCGAGCCCGCCTTGAGGCTGGGCCTCGACCTGCAGGGCGGCCTGCGCGTCACCCTCGTCTCCGACACGCCAAACCCCGCGAGCGAGGACCTGGCCACCGCCCGCAACATCGTCGAGAACCGCGTGAACCAGTTCGGCGTGTCCGAGGCCGTCGTCTCGACGGCGGGCAACGACAAGGTCGTCGTCGAGCTCCCCGGCCTCACGACGGACGACCAGCAGCGCGCGCTCGACCTCATCGGCCAGCAGGCCGTGCTCGAGTTCCGCATCGTCAAGTCCGCGTCCAACGCCCTCCCGACGGAGGCCCTCACACTCGATGATCTGGAACCGGTGGCCTTCACCGGTGAGATCGTGTCGACCGCCAGCGCTCAGTTCCAGCAGGTGCCCGGCGCGCCGACCGGCCCGGTCGTCGTCTTCGAGATCCGCCCGGGCGACGCGCAGGCGTTCGGCAACTTCACGGGCAGCAACGTCAGCAGGCGCATGGCGATCGTACTCGACGGTCGCATCATCACGGCGCCCACGCTCCAGTCGCGCATCTCCGACTCCGGGCAGATCACGGGCATCGGCACGCTGGACGAGGCGAGCGACATCGCAGTCGTGCTCCGCACCGGCAGCCTGCCCATCAGCCTGAAGGTGGACGAGGTCCGCTCCATCGGCCCGACGCTCGGCCAGGACTCCATCACCAAGGGCACCACCGCCGCCATCGTCGGCGGCGCGCTCGTGATCCTCGCCGTCCTCATCTACTACGGCCCCCTCTTCGGCGGGGTGCTCGCGTTCGGCGTCATCCTCGCCATGCTCTTCATCTTCGGCGTGCTCGCCGGCCTGGGCGCGGCCCTCACGCTCCCCGGCCTCGCCGGCCTCGTGCTGACCATCGGCTCCGCGGTCGACGGCAACGTGATCTCGTTCGAGCGCATCCGCGAGGAGCTGCGCGGCGGGCGCGGCCTCAAGGCCGCCATGAAGCGCGGCTTCGAGCATTCGCTCTCGGCCATCATCGACGCCAACGTCACCACCGTCCTCGCCGCGCTCGCCCTCTACCAGTACACGACGGGCCCCGTGCGCGGCTTCGCCATCACGCTCGCCATCGGCATCGTGGCCTCCGTGTTCGTCAACGTCATCGTGGTGCCGTACGTCCTGGGTCTCCTGGCCGGCAACGGCAACCGCACCTACATGTGGCGCGGCTTCACGGTGCGTGGCATCAAGTTCGTCGAGAACGCGCGCTTCTTCGTGTCCGTCACGGCGTTACTCGCCATCGCCTCGCTCATCTACGTCGGCGTCGTCGGCCTGAAGATGTCGACCGACTTCACGGGCGGCTCAAGCGTGCAGCTTGAGGTGCCCGTCACCGAGTCCACGGCGGACATCCGCGCTGCCATCGACGACCTCGGCTTCCCAGGTGTCACGGGCGAAGGCGCCGCAATCGTTGAGGACGCAGAGGTGACGGCCGGAGGCACGCGACAAGTCTCCGTGCGCATCGGCCTCGGCAACGAGTCCCAGACGTCAACGGACGACTTCGCCGAGCGCCTCGCGACGGCCGTCGGAGGCACCAAGCTGGCGTCGGACTTCGTCGGTCCTTCCGTCGGCGCCGACCTGCGCAGGGGCGCGCTCATGTCCGTCTTCATGTCGCTACTACTCGTGCTCCTCTACCTGGCGTGGCGCTTCTGGCCGAACTGGATGGTGGCCCTCGCCGTCGTGGTCGCGACCGCGCACGACGTCGCCATCACGCTCGGTATCCAGGCGCTCTTCGGGATCGAGTTCTCCATCCCGGTGCTCGCCGCGCTCCTGTTCGTGGTCGGCTACTCGCTGAACGACTCCATCATCATCGCGGACCGCATCCGCGAGAACGTGCGGACCGTACGCGACAGGCCGTACCGTGAACTCGTCAACCTGGCCGTCAATCAGACCTTGACGCGCACGGTCGCGACCGCAGGCACCACCCTGCTTCCGGTCATCGCCCTCCTCATCTTCGGCGGGTCGACGCTGAACGGCTTCAGCGTGACGCTGTTGGTCGGCATCGCCGTCGGCACCTTCTCCTCGATCTTTCTGCTCTCGCCTATGCTCGTGTGGGCGCGCGAGTGGCAGCAGGCGCAGGCCGGCTCCGGCAAGAAGCCGAGCGCTACGCGCTCGGCGAACGCCTGAGCCTGGCGCGGTGTCACACGGCAACCGGGCTCGCCAGAGCCGCTTCACCTCACGCGCGGGGCGCCCACCTGAGAAGGTGGGCGCCCCGCGCGTCGCTTCATGTCACGTCAGGGCCGGCAGATACGGGCGCGGTGCGCGTAAGAGCTGGCCTTCGCAGCAAGGTCACTTCACGGCAGGCTGAGCACGTACTGGCGCAACAGCCGGCCACCGAACGACACGACGGCGCGCCACTCCCCGCTCACCGGGCTCACGTCGGCGGGCAGCACGAACTCGGCGCTCGGCGCGTCCGGCTCGAGCCAGGCGCTCTCTGAAGCGACCTCGCTCCCTTTGGGTCCGAACCATTGGACGGCTAGCCAACCTGCTGCCGGCAAGTCGACGACCTCGACGTCGAGCGTCGGGCGTCCGCCCACACCCACCGTGAGCCCGCTCTCGCTCGAGAGACGCACGGGGCTCGGCTCGGGGAGCCGGTCGCTCGGCACGGGCGGGAAGTAGAGCGGCCTGCACGCCGTGAGCCCGATCAACGCCAGCGCCGCCGCCGTACCGACCGTTCTAGCTAGTCGCAAAGCCCCGTGCCTCGGCTGCTCGTCGTCACGCATAGTCGGTCCCCCGCTCGTCGCGCCCTCGGCCGGCCGCCTCGCGGCTGCCGGCTTCGCGTTCGTCAGCTTCGCCCCTGCGAGCCTCACCGTTGTCGGCGGCGGACCCGCCTGCACCCAGCATGAGCGCGGCCGCCATGGCCGTCGGCGCCGTCTCCGCCCTGAGCACGCGCGGGCCGAGGCCGACGGCCATGGCTCCCCTGGCGACGAGCCCGGCGACCTCGGTCGGGGTGAAGCCACCCTCCGGGCCCGTCACGACGGTGACGTCTCCATGCTCGGTGGCCGCAACGGCGTCTCTGAGCGGCACGTCCGCCCGCGGGTCGGCCACGAACGCCGCACCGCGCCACGCCAACTCCGCGAGGGGCAGCGGGCCGCGGAGCTCGGGCACCGTAGCCCTGCCGCACTGCCGCGCGGCCTCCTCCGCGACGCGACCGAGGCGCTGGAGCTTGGCCACGGACAGCTCGCCGACGTCGGCCTGGCGGGTGAGCGTGAGGGTGAAGGCCGAGGCCCCCAGCTCCGTGCACTGCCTGACGACGTCGCTCAGCTTGTCCCCCTTGAGCAGTGCGACGGCGACGGTGAGGCGTAGACCGGCCTCGGCATCGCTCCTCGCCAACGGCCCCAACTTCAGCACGACGCCGTCGCGATCGGCCTTCGCTACCTCGCCCCGCGCCACGTTGCCCAGCCCGTCGAAGGCCTCGACAGGGGCGCCGCCGCCGAGCCGGAGCACGTCGCGCAGGTGGTGGGCTTCCTGCCCGCGCAGCACGACGGTGAAGGCCTCGCGCGCGGCGCCGGTCACGGCCTCCGGCATCGGGCCGGTCGCTCGTGCCTCCCCGCCCCGCGCCGCCTCCACGAGGCCCGGCACCAGGACGCGGCTCAGCCTCAAGGCGTCTCCGTGAGCCGGTACTCGAGCAGCAGCCAGTCGCCACGGGCCTCTTCTCGCATCAAGCGCAAGCGGCGCGGCGCGGCGCGCGTGACCAGCGTACGGTGGGTGACGAGGATGCCGGTCAGCACGAGCGCGCCGTCAGGCAGGAGCCTGGCGACGTACTCGCCGAACAGGGCAGCGTGCAGCTCGGCGAAGAGGTTCGCCACGATGACGTCGAACCGGCCGGGCAGGCCGGCCAGGGGGGCGGAACCGGCGTGGGCGCCGGCGGCTTCGGCCCACTCGTCGCCCGCGACCCCCACCGGGGCGGCGCCGAGCGTGCCGAGGGCGAACCGGGCGCGCGACCGGTTGAGCGCCGCGTTCTCGCGCGCCACCCTGACCGCCTCCGGGTCGATGTCGAGGCCGTAGGTCCGCTCCGCCCCGAGGCGGTCGGCCCCGATGGCTAGCAGCCCGCTGCCGGTGCCGAGGTCGAGGACCGTCCTGCCGCGCAGCTCCAGGCCGCATAGCGCCTCGAGGGCCATCGCGGTCGTCTCGTGGTGGCCGGTGCCGAACGCCGTACCCGGATCGAGCCAGACGACGGTCTCGCCCCGCTCGAGCACGGCCTGCCTGTGGCTCGGCGCCACGACGACCGTGCCGCAGCGCACCGGCGCGAGGCTCGCCAGGTAGGCCCCGACGTGGTCGATATCGGGCAGCTCCACCCACGCGCCCGGCAGCGGCACGTCCACCTCCGCGGCGAAGTACGCGAGGACCCCGACGCCGTCGATGCCCTCCTCCTCCTGCAGGCCGAGGCAGCCGAGGTCCCAGAGGAGCGCCGTCTCGGGCGACTCGCCCGTCAGCCCCGGCACCCGGTAGGCCTTCAAGCGGTGACCGCTACCGGGGAGAGGCGCGCGTCGCGCGTGACGATCTCGAAGCCCAGGCGCTCGCCTTCCAGGAGGTAGAACTCGATGTCCGCGGAGCGGGTGGCGCTCCCGAGGCTCCGCCTGTCGTACGCGCGCGTGGCGGTCAGGATCATGGTCTCGGCGAGGCAGGCCGGCACGTTGCCGTCACCGAAGCGCAGGTCGATACGGCTGCGCATGTTGCCGGGCGGCCTGACGACGCCGCCGGGCACGAGTTCGACGCCGGGCACGGTGCGCACGCTCTCGTCGACGTCAACGGGGCGGCCGAGGTCGTAGATCCATGCGCCCGGCTTGACGTGGTGCGCGTAGATGACGGGCTCCGGGTCCGAAGTCGCCGTGAAGATCAGGTCGGAGCCGGCGACCGCCTCGACGTCGGTCGTCGCGAGGATGCGCGTGTGCGGGTACTTCTTGCGCAGGCTGTCGGCCGAGCGGTTAAGGCGCTCCCGGTCGCGGCCGACGAGCACGAGTTCGCCGACCTCGGGCGCGATCATCCGCGCCACCCCGAACGCGACGACGCCGTTGGCGCCGACCACGGCCGCGCTGGCGGTGCGGAGGTTGCCGCCCTGCGCCTTGAAGCGCCGCAGCAGCCCCGGAACGGCGGCCTTGACGGTGGCGGCCGTGTAAGCTCCGCCGTTCGTGACCACGATCTCCGGCACGGCCTCCTGCACGGCCTGTCCCTTCTCCCCCACCGTGGACCAGAAGGCGCCGAGGCCGACGACCTCCGCGCCGAGCCGCCGCGCGAACCTGGCGCCGAGGATGGCCGTGCGCAAGGCGTCGTCCGGGTTCGAGCGGAACTGGTCGGGCATGAGTGGGGCCGAGATGAGGAGCACGCGCAGGTTGCGGCCGTCGGCCAGGGTTATGCCCTCGATGACGCCGTGGAACTGCGGGCGGATGCTGAGGAAGAGCCGCTTGAGCCATGCCTCCGGCAGGATGCCCGGCCGCACCAGCGTCTCGACGACCCACCGCAGCCACCGGCTCGAGCGCGGTTGCCACACGTCGTCGTACGTGAGGGGGTGGACCATGAAGGCGCAGAGCACCGTGTTCGGGTCGAGACCGCGCACGGGCGGGGGCGCGCCGAGGCGGGCCTCGGTGCCGTCCCCGATGCGCATGAGGGCCGCCTTGTGCCGCCACAGGAGCACGAGCGCGGCGAGCAGCGCCGGTAGGAAGGGCCGCCACGCCACGAGGCCGGAGCCGGCGGCCAACGCCCAGAACAGTGCGAGGGTCGCCAGCCCCGCGACGCTCGCCAGGGCGACGTAACCGCTGAGGGCGAGCGCGGCGGCGTACGCGGCGACGGCGACGGCCGGCAACCAGAAGGGCACGACCCCGAGTCCGAAGAGTGCGGCGAGACCGCCGATCACCACGCCGTTGCCGCGGCCGCGGGGCGTCGAGGCGAGGCGCTTGAAGGGCAGCGGGTAGAGGTGGCCTAAGAGCACCCCGAGGAAGGAGCAGCCGGCCGCGATGCCGAGGTCGAGGGGCGCGGTGGCCGCGGCGGCGAGGAAGCCGTCGAAGCCCGTCAACGACCACGGCGACTCCACCCGCAGCCCGAGGACGGGGTCGAGGAGGAGCCCGGCCGCGCCTTGCACGGCGACCATGAGCAGCGCGCCGAGGATGACGGCCAGCGCGCCCTTGATGACGTCCAGCACGAACGAGCTGACCGCCACCCACGGCCCGACGAGCTTGTAGACGTTCTCGACGCCGAGGAGGTGCGGGTTGACATCGCGCGGGTCGAAGCCGGACGCGGCCTGGACGAGCCAGGCGCCGAACGGCAGCGAACCGATCAGGTAGGCACTCAGCAGCGGCAACGCCCATGTCGTCAGGAGGTCCATGAACGGCGCCATTCTACCCGCCGCTCGAGCGCGCGGTCCGCTCCGCGGGCGACCCCCCTGGTCGCGGGGCGACCACGACACGTGTCGCGACCCCGCTCGCCCGGGTCCTCGCCCCCCCCTGGTCGCGGGGCGACCACGGCGTCGTGACAGCGGCCGACGACCCAACGGGCCCGCGAGGACCACGCGCCGGCCAGGGCGGTCAACCGACGCGCGGTCACGGACCGTCAGGCCGGCCGGTAAGATGACGGGGTGGAGAGCAGGACCCCGCCGCACAACCTCGAGGCAGAACAGAGCGTTCTAGGCAGCATCCTCCTCGACAACGAGGTGTTCGCCAACCTCGAGGGCACCCTGCACGCCGAGCAGTTCTACAAGGAAGCCCACCGCAAGGTCTTCCGCGCCATGGAGAAGCTGCACCGGCGCGGCGAGCCGCTCGACCTGGTCACGCTCGCGGAGGAGCTCAGGGTGGCGGGCGACCTGGAAGGGGTCGGCAGCGTCGCGTACCTCGTCGGCCTCGTGGACATGGTGCCCACCGCCGCATACGCCGAGAGCTACGCGCGCATCGTGCAGGAGAAGGCGACGCTGCGCGACCTCATCGGGGCGGGCGGACGCATCATGCAGACCGCGTACGATCAGTCCGGGCCGCTCGAGGAGGTGCTCGACCAGGCCGAGAAGGCCATCTTCGACCTCACGACCCGCAAGCGCCGCACGAACTTCGAGGGCATGCGCACCCTCGTCACCGAGACGTTCCAGGACATCAACGAGCGCTTCGCCAACCCGAACCCCGTCTCCGGCCTCCGCGCCGGCTTCCGCGACCTCGACGGCCTGACGGGCGGCCTGCAGCCGGCCAGCCTCAACGTCCTGGCGGCGCGCCCCTCGATGGGCAAGACGGCCTTCGCCCTCACCATCGGCCTGAACGCCGCCCTGAAAGAGGCCGCTTCAGTCGGCATCTTCTCGCTCGAGATGTCGGCCGTGCAGCTCGTGACGCGCATGCTCTGCGCCGAGGCCAGGGTCGACATGTCCAGGGTGAGGTCAGGTCAGCTCTCCGATCGCGACTTCCAGCGCCTCGCCGACACCGCCGGCCGCATGTCCGAGGCCCGCGTCTTCATCGACGACCACGCCGACATGACGGTCATGGAGCTACGCTCACGCGCCCGGCGCCTGCAGGCCGAGCACGGGCTCGATCTCCTGATAATCGACTACTTGCAGCTCATGTCGGGCAGCAGCCGGAGCCAGAGCGAGAACCGACAGCAGGAGATCTCGGCCATCTCGCGCGGCCTCAAGGGCCTGGCGCGCGAGCTCGACGTCCCCGTCCTCGTCCTCAGCCAGCTGTCGCGCGCCGTGGAGGCCAGGCCGAACAAGCGGCCGATGCTCTCCGACCTGCGCGAATGCGTCGGCGGCGATACCCTCGTCGACCTCGCCGACGGCAGGCGTATGCCGATCGCGGACCTCGTCGGCCTGCAACCGGAGCTCTTCGCGGTCGACGAGCGCGGCAAGGTCGTCACCGCGAAGAGCGACAAGGTGTGGCCGGTCGGTGAGAAGGAGCTGTTCGAGGTGCGCCTCGCCAGCGGCCGGGTCAGGCGGACGACCGCCCGGCACCTCTGGTACAGCTTCGACGGCTGGAAGCGGCTAGAACGACTAGGGCCGGGTGACCGGGTCGCGATCGCGCGGCGCCTGCCGGCGGTAGAGCCGTCGGCAACCATGGCCGACGCGGCGTCAACTTACTCTCCGGACCTGTACTGGGACGAGATCGTCAGCGTGCGCAGCGTCGGTATGCACCAGGCCTACGACCTGACGGTTCCGGGTCCGGCGTCGTGGCTCGCGGACGGCGTCGTCATGCATAACTCGGGCGCGATAGAGCAGGACGCCGACCTCGTGATGTTCATCTACCGCGACGAGTACTACGACCCGCATAGCGAGAAGCACGGCATCGCCGAGATCATCATCGGCAAGCAGCGCAACGGTCCGACGGGCAGCCTGGAGCTGCAGTTCCACAACGCGCACGTGCGGTTCAACGACCTGGCCAAGGGCGGCCACGGTTGAGTAGCGCCCCGGCCGGAGCCCAAGGCGTCTTGGTCCGTACGGCATTTTTTCACGTGGTGGCGCGAAGGTCGCGTGATAGACTCCCCCAGCTTTACTAGGAGGAGACGCCATGGTCTCATTTCGCGAGCGTTTCGCTCGCATGCTAAGTCCCAAGATCGAAGCGGTCGGCCTCGAGGTCGGGACCAGCGCACTCAAGGTGGTTGAGCTTCGCGCCGGCAACCCGCCGACGCTGAGCGCGCTGGCGGTCAGGCCCATGCCCGCAGGCCTCGTCAGCGAGGACGAGGTCACCGATCAGCAGGGACTGGCCGAGGAGATCAAGGCGCTCTTCCAGGAGGCGGGCATCCAGAAGCGCTTCACGGTCACGGCGGTCAGCAACCGGCAGGCCATCACGCGTAACATCCACGTGCCCCGCATGTCGGTGGCGGAGTTGGACGAGGCCATCCGCTGGGAGGCCGAGCGCTACATCCCTTTCCCCATCGACGAGGTCGTCCTCGACTACTTCGTCCTCGACAACCCGGAGGACGTGGCCGAGGGCGAGCAGCTCGAGGTCGTGATCGCGGCCGCGCGCCTCGACGAGGTCTCGCAGCAGGTCGACTACCTGAAGCACGCCGGGCTGGAGCCCCACGTCATCGACGTCAAGCCGTTCTCCCTCCTCCGGGCGCTGCGCGGCTCGCTCCACGGTGAGCACCTCACCAAGGCGACCCTGTCGGGCCAGAACTTCACCGAGGGCAACGAGATCGGCGTGGTCCTCGAGATCGCCGCGAGCACCTCGACCGTCACGCTCGTGCGCGGCCAGCGCGTGCTCATGAACCGCAACATCAACGTCAGCAGCGACGACTTCACGACCGCCATCCAGCGCGCCTTCGGGCTCGACTTCGATAGCGCGGAGGAGGTCAAGCTCGAGTACGGCACCGCCACGATCCCAACGGAAGACGAGGAGGACCTCCTCAACTTCGACGCCAAGCGCGAGCAGTTCTCCCCCAGCCGCGTGTACGACGCCTTGCGGCCCGTGCTCGTCGAGCTGACGACCGAGATCCGGCGGTCGCTGGAGTTCTTCCGCGTGCAGTCCGGCGACGCCACCATCAGCCGCATGCTCGTCACGGGCGGCGGCGCCAAGCTGCGCGGTCTGCCGGACGCCATCGGCGACGCCCTCGGCATCAAGGTGGAGCTCGGCGACCCCTGGCTGGCCGTCACGTTCGACGAGGGTCGCTTCGACTCGCAGTACCTCAAGAAGATCGCCCCGGAGTTCGCGGTCCCGTTGGGTCTGGCGTTGAGGGGGGTGGCCGGCGTTGATTAACATCAACCTACTTCCCAAGAACCTCAGGCGCGTCCGCGAGCCGGGCTACTGGCGGCTGCTGGCCGTGGCGTTCCCGCTGCTCGTGCTCGTCGTCGCGGGGATCATGCAGTACACGGCCAACGCGACGTCCGCCAACCTGCAACGCGAGAAGCTCGCCCGCGAGGACCAGCTCGCGCTCCTGCAGCCGTTCCTGCGCGAGCAGCGCGACCTCGTCTCCCGGCAGCAGCAGCTCAACCAGCTCATCGCCGTGGCCCAGTCGGTGCGCGAGAACACGATCGTATGGACGGGCGAGATCGCGGGCCTCCTCGAGAACCTGCCCGTGGGCGGCGACACGCGCCCGGCCATCGACTTCCGCTCGCTGTCCATGCAGAGCGTCTTCCCGCCCCGGGCGGACGCGGAACGTTACGAGGGTAGGCCCGTGACGGCCGAGATGAACGTCTCCGGCACGGTCGTCAACACCGAGGTGCTCGCCGAGTTCATCCGCGCCCTGGAGCGCAGCGACGACTACGGGGTGACGTTCCAGAACGCGCAGCGCTCCGACGAGGACGGCGTCTACCAGTACTCGCTGACGGTCGGGAGCATCCAGGAGGGGGCGCGATGACCAAGTCGTTCAGCCTCCGCAAGCTCAAGCAGCGTGACTGGGCCATCGTCTGCATCGTCCTCTCCATCGTGGCGGCTATCCTCTGGTACTTCTACATGTACGGCCCCACCCAGGAGCGCATCGCCCAGCTCGAATCCGACATCACGCGCCTCGACGCTGACATCCGACGCGGCGAGGACGCGCGGCGGAACCTCCCCAACCTGCGGCTCGCCGTGGCGGAGCTGGAGGCGGACCGTCGCGACTTCCTCTCCCAGCTGCCCAGGGAGAGCGACATAGCCGGCCTCATAGACTCCTTGCGCGCCAACGCCCAACAGTCGGACGTGGTGATCAGGTCGTTCAGCCAAGGCTCGGCCCAGGAGTCGATACAGGACGTCCGCCCCATCGGGTTCACCATCGATACCCAGGGCACGTACGGGGAGACGATGGACTACCTCTCTCGCCTCGAGGCCATGCGCCGCTTCGCGAAGATCGGCCGCGTGAGCCTCGACATCGAGGACAACACGTCCAGCGACCCGAACCTCAACGCCTCCTTCGCTTTCACCGTCTACGTCTTCACGGGTAGCGACCCAGGGGAGCAATAGGCCATGTCTCTTTCTAGAACCGCTCGCATCCTCATCGCGCTACTGCTCGTGGCGGCGGCGGCGTTCGTCTGGGTGAGCTACTTGAGGAACGCCGAACCGCAGACGACCTTGGCGGGCACCCCGACCGTCGTGCCGGGGGCGGCCGCGGCGGACGCAGCGGCCAACTCGCCGACCGCCACGGCGGCTCCGCTCCTCGCGCCGAGCTCGGAAGCGATCGTCGGGGCTCCGGCGGGCACGCCCGCCACGAGCGGGCCCGCCGCCGGCACCGACCCGGCTTCGGCCGGCTCCGCCGCGGGCACGACCGACCAGCCGAGCCCGATCGCCGTGCCGGCCGCCGTGGTAGCCCCACCCACGGTCGTCCTGCGCGACCTGGTGGTCGACGACCTGCCCTTCCTCGTCACCTCGCCACCCGCGGTCGAGACCGCCGAGGCGGAGGAGGATGGCGGCGGCGCGACCCGGCCGCAAGCCGGCCGCCGTGGGAACATCAACCCGTTCTCCCCCGTCCTCGTTCAGACCGCCCAGACGCAACCGGAGCCCGTCTTCGCCGAGGCGCCGACCAGCAGCCCGGAGCCGACCGTCATCGTCGTCAACAACGACGGCACGCCCCCGGCGGGCGCGAGCGCGACGAGCAGCCAGCCGAGCACCACCGTCGTGGCGGCGCAACCGGCGCAGGCGCCGGCGCCGCGGGCACTTGCCCCGGCATCGGGAGGCGTCGGCGAGCTACCGCGGCCACTCCCTTCCGGCACGCTGCCCATCACCCCCGACATCCTGCGCGACGCCCGCACGGCCTCGCCCGTGCAGTCGCCGACGCAGGCCGAGACGCCGGTCGCGGCGCTCGTCGAGCCCATCGAGACGGCCCAGAGCGAGTTGCCGCCCGTAGGCGACGGGCCGGCGGAGGACCTGGCCGCTCCCGTCGAAGTCCTCGGCCCCGGCCAGCCGAACGAGGCGGCCTCGGAGCCGGCCGAACCTACCGAACCCGTGGTGGCGACGGAGCCGAGCGCTCCGACGAACGTTCAGAAGCTCCCGCTGGTGGCCGGCATCGACACGCTCAGCCGCTACCTCCGGGACAACGACGTGCGGTTCACGGGCACGGCCCTCGGACCGCTGAGCGTGGGCGTCTTCCGCGCCAACCACTTCGAGCAGCCCGTAGTGCTGACCTTGGGCCAGTCGTTGCCGGACACTGATATCGTGTTGGCTGACTTGCGCGGTTACGAAGCGAAGTTCTCACTGGGTGACAGTACCCAGGTCCTCTCTCTGGACCTCAGGCGGTGATCATGAAGCGGACGATCCTACTCCTAAGCCTCCTCGCGACCTTGGCCGTCGCGTTCGCTCAAGGGAAGCTCACTCCCTTGCCCGAAGCGGAACGTTACGACGCGCCGGTCGAGTTCAGCACGGGAAGTAACGGCGAGCAGCTGCCCGTCATGATCACCGCGTTGGCCAAGGCCATCGGGCTCACGGCCATCACCGACGACGTCCCCGACAAGACCATCGTCTACGACATCGGCGACCCGAAGCCGTTCAGGCAGGTCTGGAACATCGTCCTGACGCTCAACGACCTCGACTACGTGCTCCTCGACAACGACATCGTGGTCGTCGGCACGCCCGCTTCCGTCAGCAGGCTCCGGACGCCGGTCGAGACGGTCGTAGCCCAGCCGGAGGCGTCCGACCTCGAGCAGCGCTTCTACCGCGTCAACACCGATCCGGAGCAGGTCGTCGAGATCCTGCACCGCGCCATGCCCACCACGGACATCCAGGCCCTGCCCGGCGTCAGCAGCATCATGGTCGTCGCCAACGAGGCCGATCACGACCGCGTCCGGCGGCTCCTCGACCAGTTCGACACGGCTGCGGAGCAGGTGCAGCTCGAGCAGCGCACCTACTTCCTGAACAACGCGGTAGCGAGCGACCTCGCGACCGTGCTCCAATCGACGGGCGTCGTCCCGGCCGGCCAGGAGGCCGCAGGCACCGACTTCACGGTCGTGGCCGAGCCGCGCACGAACGCCCTCATCGTCACGGGTACGTCCGCCGTCCAGGCGAGCCTCGCCCAGCTCATCCCGCAGCTGGACGAGGCGCGCCAGCAGGTGAACGTCCAGGTCCGCATCCAGGAAGTGGCGCATAGCGTCAGCTACGACCTCGGCCTCGACCTCGCCGGCGGCTTCGGGCAGATGACGGCGAACATCCTCGACACGGGCCTGAAGTTCATCTTCGACACGGCGGCCGCCGTCTCCTCGTTCAACATCAACGCCGTGCTCGACGCCCTCGAGACCCAAGGCCTAGCCCGCCGCGTCGACGACGGCAACATCACGGTCCTCGACAACCAGCGCGGCTACATCCAGTCCGGCGGCACCATCTTCATCAGCATCCCGGGCGCCAGCGAGAACATCGAGCGCGAGATCCCCTACGGCGTGCAGATCGAGATCACGCCGCGCGTGGCCAAGGACGGCAGCGTCACGCTCAACATCGTGGCCAAGGTCGAGGACGTCATCTCCACCACCAACGACCCGAGCTTCCTCAACCTGTCCAACCGCTCCGTCTCCTCCACCGTCAACCTGCAGCCCGGCCAGACGGCCCTCCTCGGCGGGCTGATGCAGAACCAGTACAAGCTGACGAAGAAGCGCGTGCCGGTCCTCGGCTACATCCCGATCATCGGCGAGTTGTTCGGGTCGACGACCTCGGAAGACGAGACCACCGACCTGCTCCTCGTGGTCACCGCGCAGGTCATCGACTGAGGGTCTAGCAGTACCAAGCCCACCGCCTGACGCCGGGGTCTTCGTTACGGGGCCCCGGCGTTCGCGTTGCCCCGGGCGGCTACGAAGTCAGCGCGCCACGCTCCCGAGGAAGTAGCTGCGCCCGTCGACGTGCGCGATCTCGACGCCCTCCCGGCTCGACTCGGCCGCGAACCGCTCGCGCCGCACCGACGTATCGGCCCCGAGGGTGAGGAGCGAGCCGCCGTCGAAGCCGTAGCTCGCCGAAGGTCCGTCGTGGCCGAGGAGGTCCCATACCGTCGGAGCGACGTCGACCGTGCCGCAGGGCTCGTCGACGCGAACGCCGGGCGCGAACCCCGGTCCGACACCCAGGCAGAACGCGCGCATGTCGTAGGGCGAGGCGGTGCCGTGGGTGGATTTCAGGGGCGAGTACGACGTCAACGTGTCGACGCTGCCCGGCACCCCGAAGGTGTTGGTGGCGTGGCTCCAGGTCGGACTGACGGCCAGCAGGGGCGCCCTGTCGTGCGACAGCGGGCCGGTCGCCAGCTCGAGCGGCAACACGCCTCGGTGGCCGTGCATGGACGGGACGGGCGAGAACAGGAGCCCGCACCAAGGGCGCTCCAGCAGCCAGTCGGCCAGCCGCGGGAGCGCGGCCGGGTCGTACGCGCCGTTCGGCGAGTAGACGAAGTCCGCCACGGCGATCAGGTCGCCGAGGTCCAGCTCCTCGCGCGCCTCGACCAGGTGTTCGGCCAGCGAACCGGAGTGGCGAACGGAAGAGTGACCGTGGTCGCTCACGAGCAGCAGGTCGAACTCGTCGGCGAGCCCCTTGGCGGCGAGCGCGTCCAGCACGGTGGCTACGCACTCGTCGACCACCTGCATGGCTTTGAGCGCCTCCGGCGAGCCGAGGCCGTAGAAGTGCTGGCTGGCGTCTGGCTCCGTGAGCCACAGGGTGATGACCCGGTTCTCCGGTTGGTCGAGCAGCACGTCGATGAGGGCCCGCGCCGCCCAGCGGCAGGCGTTGTACTTGGTGCGCCCGGCGTCAGGCTCGGCCGGGCCGAGCTTGTCGCGTACGGCCGCGAGGTCGGCGTCGCCGTAGTCGGTGGCGGCGTTGAGGACGCGCTGCGGGTTCCTGGGGTTCCAGAGCAGTGAGGCGCCGGGTGTACTGCACGCCGCCACGGCCAGGCGCTCCCCCTGCTTGCGGAGCCGGTCCCCCAGCGTCGGCGTCAGTACCACGCTCTCACCGCTCAGCCTCTCGAACTCGAGGAGCTGTTTGGGGTCGGCCGTGTCGATGGGCGCCGCAGCCCCCGCCACGTACATCGTGTTGTTGATGACACCGTGCCTGCCGGGCCTGGTACCCGTGGTCAACGTCGTCATGTTCACGCGCGTATGGGTGGGGAACGCTGAGTGGAACGCGGTGTACAGGGAGCCCCGACCGATGAGCGCGTGGTAGGTGGGCATCCGCTCGCGGCTCACCAGGTCCGGCCTCAGGCCGTCCGCCCCGATGATCAGCACCCGCCGGCGTCCGTGGGCTTCGGAACCTTGCATACGCACCTTCTAACATGCGGCCGGACCCCCGCGAACCGGCTCATGGAACTTATTGCCCCGTCATGATACATTGTTCGCGTAGTTCAGCGAGAGGCAGGGGTGGGGCCGAAGCCTTGCAGGGTAGTCGGGCTGGCCGCCGTGCAGCTTGTGAGGTGACCGAGTTGACCCAGTGACCGCGTCGTCGAGAACGAGACCCGAGACCGCAACCAAGCAGCACCACCCATGTAGTTAGGAGACTAGACAATGCGCAGAGCGCTCGTCGCACTCGTCATAGCCTTGGCCGGCATCGCCTGGGCCCAGGACGCGAGGCCGGCCTTGAGGATCGGGGTCACCGGTCTGCCCGACGGCCTGGACCCCGCGGTCAACATCAACATCGGGGCCAACGGCTTCCGTACCCTCTACTCCGTCTTCGACCGTCTCATCCACCGTGACTTCCTCGCGGGCGGCCTCCAACCCGGTCTGGCCACCGCCTGGCACTGGGTCGACGACACGACGCTCGAGCTCGAGCTCCGCCAGGGCGTGAAGTTCCACGACGGCAGCGACTTCGGCAGCGACGACGTCGTCTACACGTTCGAACGGATCATCGATCCCGCGTCGGACTTCGTGACCGCGCGCGGCACCCTCAAGAACGTCGCGCAAGTCGAGGCCGTCGACGAGTACACGGTGCGGATCCACACCAACACCCCCGACCCCGTGCTGGAACAGGTCCTGACCATGCAGGAGACGGCCATCCTGCCGGCCGGCGCCTACGCCACGCCGGAGGACGCCTCGCGGTTCAACCAGCTGCCCGTCGGCACCGGGCCGTACAAGGTGACGTCGTTCTCCACGGGCGACCAGCTGACCCTCACGGCGTTCGACGCCTACTGGGAAGGCCAGCCTACGGCCAAGGAGGTCGTGTTCCGGGTGATCCCCGAGACGGCCGCGCGCATCACGGCGCTCGTCAACGGCGAGGTCGACATCATCACGGCCGTACCGCCGGACCAGCTCGACACCATCCGCAGGTTCTCGGGCGTCGCGGTCCGCGAGGCCGTTCTCGACAACATCCACCTGCTCCGCTACAACACGAACAACCCGGCGCTGTCAGACAAGCTCCTCCGGCAAGCCATGAACCTCGCCATCGACCGCCAGCTTCTGTCAGACGCCCTCTGGGGCGGCGCCGCAGAGGTACCGCGCAGCCACCAGTTCAAGGCCTTCGGCGACATGTACGACGCCGATCGGCCGGTCGACGTCTACGACCCGCAGCGCGCCCGCGAGCTGCTCGCCGAGTCGAACTACACGGGCCAGACGATCTACCTGAACGCCCACCCGACCTGGTACGTGAACTTCATGGCGGCCTCCGAGGCCATCGTCGAGATGTGGCGCGCCATCGGCATCGACGCCCAGGTGCGGGTCGTGTCCGGTCCGGCCGAGCTCTTCGGCCTGGCGGCGGACGATCCGATGGCCATGGTGAACACGTGGTCGAACTCCATGCGCTACGCCGACCCGGCCGGCGGCCTCTGGGCCAACTGGAGCCCGTCGGGCCCGCCCCAGGCGAGCGGCTACTGGAACGCCCCCGAGGAGTTCAACCGCCTCGGCGCCGAGGCCCTCCAGACGACCGACCGCGACACCCGCCGCGCCGACTACTGGCGCATGCTCGACATCTGGGAGGACGAGGCGCCGGGTACGACCCTCTACTACTCCGTGGAGTTCTACGGCGTGCGCGACGGCGTGAACTGGCAGCCGTACAGCGACTTCTACATGGACCTGAGGCCCTCGAACCTGTCGTTCGACTAGGCATTACGGTCAGGTAGCGCGAGCACGTGGGTGGCGGTGGCCCTTGGGGTCGCCGCCACCCACTTCGCCGTTCCCGGAGCATCGGGGTTCCCGGAGCATCGGGAGGCGCGCTCGCCAGACCCGCCGGGCGCTGCGAGCGAAGAGGTAGCTGTTCCGGATGGTCGAAGGGGCCGCTAGACCAGGTAGTCGAGGGCCGAGGTCGTCGCGGCGAGATCGACGGAGGCGCGCATGCCCGCCAGCGCGCTCATCAGGTCGCGCGCCTGTCCGCTCAAGCCGTCGACGTCGGCTTCGGCGAGCGCTAGCCCTGCCGCCGCCGCCCGTCGTCTCACCCAGTCCGCGGCCCCGGCCTCGTTCGGCTCGCCGCCGTCCACCAGGCCGAAGTCCGCCGCGAGGCCTTCCAGTCGGCGCAGGTACGCCTCCGCCCGCCCGTCGTCGCGCCACTCGGTCAGGGCGCGCTCGTTCGGCGTCCGCTCGCTCCAGCGCGTGGCCCGCTCGTAGACCCCCGCCACGCGGAGCAGGAGCCCCTCGCTCCACGCCCTCCCCATCAGCTGCATGCCGATGGGGAGGCCTCCGGCCGTGAAACCGCACGGCAGGGCCAAGGCCGGTTCACCGGTCAGGTCGGCGAGACGGTTGAAGCGCGACACGTCGCTCCGCGCCGCGGCCAGGTCGTCGATCGCGTGAGCGGCGAACGGCGTGGTCGGCAGCACCAGGGCGTCGACGGTAGCGAAGAGCCTGCCCATCGACTCCCTCAAGCGCTCCCTGACGTGCATGGCGAGGAAGTAGTCGTTCGCGGAGAGCAGGAGGCCGGGCAGCATCCGCCGCGCGACCACAGCCCCGACGCTCTCCCTCCGGCCCGCGATGAGCCCCCGCAGCCTGCTCGCCCCTTCCGCCAGCCAGATGACGGAGTGCGTGGTAGCGACGAGGTCGAACCCCGCCACGTCCACGGGCACGCAGGTAGCGCCGAGCTCCTCGAAGCGCGCGACGGCGGCGGCTAGCGCCGCCTCCACCTCGGGGTCGAGCCCGGAGGCGAGCAGCGCGGTGGGGACGCCCAGCCGCAAGCCCGCCAGGTCGTCGTAGAAGGCCGGCCGGCTCTCCGCGTCGCGCATCGCGACCGTCGTCCTGTCCTTGGGGTCGGGAGCAGTCATAGCCCCTAGCACCGTTTCGGCGTCCGCCACGCACGCGGTGAGCAGCGCCGGATGGTCGAGCGTGTAGCTGATCGGGAACAGGCCGTGCCGGCTTACCCGCCCGAACGTCGGCTTGAGACCGACGGTGCCGGTGAAGGACGCCGGCACCCTGACGGAGCCGCCGGTGTCGCTCGCGGTGGCCGCCATGACGAGACCCGCCGCCACCGCCGCAGCCGAGCCCGAGCTCGAGCCGCCGGCCGCCCTGGCCGGGTCCCACGGGTTGCGCGTGACGCCGAAGCCCTGCATGGCGCCGCAGGCGAGCTCGTGGCAGTTGGCCTTGCCGAGGCTGATCGCGCCGGCGGCGGCGAGGAGCTCTACGACGGTCGCGTCGTGATCGGGGACGTGGTCGGCCAGGGCGCGGCTGCCCGCGGTCGTCCTCACCCCGCGGGTGAAGTAGATGTCCTTGTGTGCCACGGGGACCGCGTGCAGCGGGCCGCGCGCGCCGCCGCGCGCGAAGGTGGCTTCCGCCGCGAGCGCGGCCGCCCTGGCCTCGTCGAGGGTGGTAGTCACGAAGGCGTTCAGGACGCCGTCGAGCCGCTCGATACGGCGCGCGTGCGTCTCGATCAGCTCCACGGGCGACACGGTCCTGGCCCGAAGCAGCTCGGACGCTTCCGCGATGGTCAGGCGTTCCACGGCGACCCCCTCAGTCGCGCTGGCGCGGGTCGAGCACGTCGCGCAGCCAGTCGCCGATGAGCGAGACGACCATGGTGATCGTGACTATCACCAGGCCAGGGATGGCGGGCAGGGTCCAGTTCGACATCATGTAGTCGCGGCCGGCGCCTAGCAGCGCGCCGAGCGACGTGTTGGGGGGCTGCACGCCGAGGCCGAGGAAGGAGAGCGCGGACTCGAGGAGCACGACGTAGCTGAAGTTGACGGTCGTCAGCACGATGATCGGCGAGATGACGTTCGGCAGGACGTGCCTGAGCGCCACGCGCTGCAGCCGTGCCCCGAGCGCCTGCGTCGCCTCGACGAACGGGAGGCCCTTGACGGCCAGCACCTGACCGCGGACGACGCGCGCGTGGATCTCCCAGCCGGCGATGCCGACCACCAGCACGAGCACGACGAGGCTCGTGTCGAGCATGGCGATGACCGTGAGCGCCACGAGCACGAACGGCAACGACATCTGCACGTCAACGAGGAACATCACGACGTCGTCGAGCCAGCCGCCGAGCATGCCGGACAGGACGCCGAGGGTCACGCCGAGGGCCATGCCTATCATGGTGCCGATCGCCGCGATGCCCAGCGTGGTCCGTAGACCGTAGAGGAGCCGCGTCAGCATGTCGCGACCGAGCTGGTCGGTGCCGAGGAGGTGGTCGGTCGAGCCGCCCAGGAAGACCGGCGGCTTGAGGCGCTGCAGGAGGCTCTGCGTGCGTAGGTCGTAAGGCGCGATGACGGGCGCCAGGACGGCCAGCGCCACGAGGAGGCCGAGGATGACCCAGCAGGCCACGATGAGCGGCGGGACCCCCCGTCGGCGTGTCCGCCTCGCGGGCTCCCCCGCCTCGCGCCGCGCTCTCCTCGACGTCACGCCACACGCACCCTAGGGTCGAGGACCGTGTAGAGCGCGTCCGTCAGGCTGTTGGCGAGCACCACGCTGGCGGACACGATCACGATGGCGAACTGCAGCACGGGGAAGTCGCCGAAGGTCACGGCCGTGACGATGAGCCGGCCGACGCCCGGCCACGCGAACACCGTCTCGACGATGACCGAGCCCGCGATGAGGACTCCGGCCTGCATGCCGAGGAGGGTGACGACCGGCAGCGCGGCGTTGCGCAGCGCGTGCCTGAGGACGATCGCGGCGCCGACCAGCCCCTTGGCCCGCGCGGTCCTGACGTAATCCTGCTTCAGGACGTCGAGCATGCCGCTGCGGGTGAGCCTGGCGATGCTGGAGGCGGAGCTCGTGCCGAGCGTGATGACCGGCATGACGAAGCTGCGCCAGTCGCCGTAGCCGCCGCTCGGCAACCAGCGCAGGAGCAGGCTGAAGACGAGGATCATGGCGATCCCGAGCACGAAGTTCGGCAGGGCCTGGCCTATGAAGGTGAGGGACATTATGAGGCGGTCCAGTGGCCGGTTGCGGTTCAGGGCGGCGAGGATGCCTGCCCCCGCCCCGAGAACGACGGCCAGCGCGAGCGAGGCGGCCGCCAACTCGAGCGTGGCGGGCAGGCGCTCCACGAAGGCCTGCGTGACCGGCCGGCGCTCCCTGAAGCTGTCGCCGAAGTCGCCCGCGAGCACGCCCCGTAGGTAGAGCGCGTACTGCTCCACCACCGACTTGTCGAGCCCGAGCCGTTGGCGCAGCTCCGCGCGTTGGTCAGGCGTGGCGTTGTCCGGCAGGAGGAAGGTGACCGGGTCGCCGGCCACCCGGGAGGCGAGGAACACGGCGGTGAGCACGAACCAGACGGTCGCGATCCCCCGTAGTAGGCGTTTTACGACGAAGTGATGCATGCTCGGCGTGCTCGCTCCAACCCTCGGTGGCGTTCGTGAACTGTTATACCAGGCCGCGAAAGAAAGTTTCTACTAGCCCACCTCGTCGCAGGAGACCGGCGCCACACTCAGCTCGCCGTGACGGCCTCGAACTCGAACGGCGCACGGCCGACGAGCCGCGCGACCCCGCCGACGCTGCCGAGCGTGGCGGCGTACTCGACGTCCTCCGCGAACCCCAGCTCGCTCAACGTATGCGCGTGACGCGCGGAGGCCAGCGTGGCGCCCACACCCGCTCGGTCGGCGGCCACGGCCATGGCGATCCGAGCGGCGTCCGTCGGCTCGAAGCCGCCGAGCCGCGCGACCTCCGTCGCGATACAGCCGGCTCCGAGCACGTCGTCGAGCGAGACCTCACCGTCCGTGCCGGCGCAGACGAGGGTGACGCGCTCGCTAGCCAGCCGCGCGGCGAGGCGCGCGACGGCGGGGGCGTTGACGATGGCGCCGAGCAGCACGTGCCTGGCGCCTGCCACCAACCCGACCGCCTTCGAGCCGTTAGTGGTGCAGAGGATGGCCGACCTGCCGCCGTAGTCGCGCTTGGCATGCTCGACCGGCGAGTTGCCCCCGTCGAAGCCGGGGTAAGGCAGCCCCATGCGCTCGCCGAAGAGCAGCGCGCCGGAGCTGGCGGCGTGCGCCAACGCCGCGTCCGTCTCGGCCACGATGGTCAGGCGCCGCATCCCGCCCGCCAGCAGGGCGGCCGCGGTCGTGGTCATGCGCAAGACGTCGATGACGACGGCAACGTCGGTCGGGTCGCCGGCTGGTAGGAAGGCCACGTCTAGTTCCATGTCGGTCACTTCTAGCATGCGGCCGTCGCGCAGTCGAGTGACCGATGGTACAAAGTACCGTCTCGCCGAATTTTATCTTGACAGGTAGCGCCTCGCGGGACTATCGTGAGAACGTCATGGCGAACGCCCGTCCCTCGCGCCACTGCCTTCAGCGGCTCCGCCAGAGCTTCACGAGCCTCTCGGCGGCGCAGCAGCGGGTGGCAGAGTTCATCTTGCAGCAGCCGAGCCAGGCCCTGAGCTGCTCGGTGCAAGAGCTTGCTTCCCGTTGTCATACCAGCCCGAGCACCGTCGTGCGGCTCGCGAAGGACATAGGCTTCGACGGCCTCAAGGAGATGAAGATCGCGTTGGCCCAGGAGGTCGGCACCCTCCTGCCGCAGTTCGACGCCACGGCGACGCTCGAGGACGAAGGCTACGCTGGCACGCTCCTCGACAACACCGTGCTCGGCCTGCGCGAGACGATCGCCGGCATGGACTTCACGGCCCTCGACGCCGCCGCGCGCGCCCTGAGCAACGCGAGGCACGTCGACGTCTACGGTGTGAGCACGTCGTACCTCGTCGGCAGGGACCTGGTGGAGAAGCTGAAGCGGCTCGGCATCTACGCGTCGAGCTTCGACAACGCCTACACGCAGGCCATCTCGTCGGCCAGCCTGAGCGCGGGCGACGTCGCCGTGGCCGTCACCTACTCCGGCGAGACGCGCGGCGTGGTCGAGAACCTGGCCATGGCGCGCGACCAGGGAGCCCTGACCATCGCGCTCACGAACTTCCGCGACTCGACGATCGTCCAAGTGGCCGACATCGTGGTGCCCACGTCAGTGACGCAGCACCTGCTGCCGGACGGCAGCCTGGGCGGACGCATCGCCCAGCTCCTCGTGGTCGACCTCCTGTTCATCCGGCTGTTCGCTGCCGACCCGGAGCGCTTCCGCTCCGCCTTCACCAAGTACAACCGCATCCTGCTTCAGAAGCTCGGCAGGCCCGACCAACGCTTCGACTTCGGTCAGGAGCCTTGGCAGCAGGGCGCCGTGCGAGCCGAGGCGGGCCGAGCCGACCACGCGCAGGACGAACGCGAGGAGGGAAGCAAGTGAACGCTTCTATGAGAACGGCGACCTTCTACGGCGCCGAGGATATCCGCCTCGAGGAGCTCAGGCGCCCGGAGCCGGAGCCCGGCAAGGTCCTCGTCAAGGTCACGAGCACGGGCATCTGCACGTTCGAACGCCGCATCTTCAGCGGCGCGCAGAAGCACATCCCGATGCCGGTCATCGCGGGGCACGAGGTCGCCGGCCGCGTCGTCGCCGCTCCGGCGGACACCGGCCTCGGCGAAGGCGACAAGGTCGCCCTCGACCTCGTATACCGGTGCGGCCGCTGCTACTACTGCGTCCGCGGCATGGACAACCAGTGCGTGAGGCTCTTCAAGGAGGGTCTGACCTGGGAAGGCAGGCACCTGATGGGGGGTGGCTTCGGCGAGTACGTCTCGGTCGATCCGGCCAAGGTGTTCAAGGTCGACGAGTCCGTGCCCGATCACATCGCGGCCCTCGCGGAGCCTCTCGGCTGCGTGCTGCACAGCTTCGGCAAGACGACGGTCGGGCTCGGCGACGCCGTGGCCGTCATCGGCGCCGGCACCATGGGCTCGCTGCACGTCGTCCTCGCCAAGCTGCAAGGCTGCAAGGTGCTGGTCAGCGACCCGGACGCCGAGCGCCGCGCGTTCGCCGTGGAGCGGCTCGGCGCCACGGCGGCCGTCGACCCGACCACGCACGACCCCGTCGAGGCCGCCAAGGAGCTCACGGCGGGGCGCGGGGTGAACGCCGTGTTCGTGACGGCCGGGGTGGGAGCCGCCGCCGAGCAGGCCATCGAGATGACCGGCAAGTACGGCACCGTCGTGCTCTACGCGGCCAGCTACCCGCCGGCGAAGATCGCGGTCGACTGGAACCGTATCCACTACAACGAGATCCGTATCGACGGCACCGAGTCGCGCACGCGCGACGACGTGCGCAGGGCGGTCCAGCTCCTGCCGGGGCTCGACCTCGAGCCGCTCGTCTCGCGCCGCATCGGGCTGGACGACCTTCCCGGCGAGCTCGCCCTCGGCGTGCCGCGCGGCGCGACGCAGCGCGTCGTCGTGAGCATGGCGTAGGGAGCCTAGGGCGCTCGAGCCCGCGGCACCCTATCCCAGATCGATCGCAACCCCTAGGACTACCCGCGGGCCTTCCCCGCACCGGAGGACAAAAGTGCAGAGCAAGCTGGCCAAGAGACGCAGGATGCAGCGGATCTTCCGCGATAACGGCCGTTCGTTGATCGTGGCGATGGACCACGGGTCGTTCATGAACGTTCTCCCCCACGCCGCCGACCCGGGCCGCATCCTCGACGAGGTCCGCGAGGGCGGCGCCGACGCCATCCTCACCACCATGGGGATCGCGTCGACGTTCGCCGACCGTTTCGGCCGCATGAGCCTCATCATGCGTGTCGACGGCGCCGGCTCCAACCTCGACAACTCGCTGGTCTTCGAGCAGCGCTACACGGTCGAGGACGCTCTCCGCCTCGGTGCGGACGCCGTAGCGGCCATGGGCTTCCCCGGCGTCAACCAAGGCCAGACGCTGCACAACCTCGCTCGCATCGCCGGCCAGTGCATCGCCTGGAACATGCCGCTCCTCGCGGAGATGATGCCGGGCGGGTTCGACAAGTCGGTGCACACCCCCGAGAACATCACCCTCGCCAGCCGCATAGGCGCGGAGGTCGGGGCCGACATCATCAAGACGCTCTACACGGGCGACGTCTCCTCCTTCTCCTCCCTGACGTCGGGCGTCTTCGCCCCCGTCGTCGTGCTCGGCGGCAGCAAGCAGGAGAGCGACGCCGACCTCCTCGGCATGGTCCACGACGCCGTCCGTGGCGGCGCCTCCGGCGTCGCCGTCGGGCGCAACGTGTGGCGCCACGCGAACACGCGGGGCATCGTGCGCGCGCTCGCGCGCATCATCCACGAAGACGCCACCGTCGACCAGGCCCTGACCGAGCTGTAACCGTCAGGACGCCCGTGACCGGCGATCTCTACCTCGGTGTCGACCTGGGGACGAGTAGCCTCAAGCTCGGCGTCTTCGACGCCTCCGGCGCCGAGTTGGCCGGCGGCAGGGCGACCTACCCCCTGCTGTCGGCCAGGCCGGGTTGGGCCGAGCAGAGCGCGGACGACTGGTGGCGCGCGTTCGAGGACGCCCTCGCTCAGGCGCGACGGGCCGTCGACCTGGCGCGGGTGCGCGCCGTCTGCGTCGTGGCGCAGAGCCCCACCGTCGTGCCCGTTGACGCCGAGGGTCGGGCTCTCAGGCCGGCCATCACGTGGGCCGACCGCAGAGCGACCGCCGAGGCGGCCTGGCTCGGCGACAAAGTGGGCACGCCCGTCAGGGTGGAGTTCGAAGCGCTCCCGCGCATCATGTGGCTCAAGCGCAACGAGCCGGAAGTGTACGAGCGGACCGCCGCGTTCCTGCAGGCCTACGACTACCTGCCGTTCCGTCTGACGGGCTCGGCCGTCACCGCCTACCCGCACCCGCGCCTCCGGCAGTGGACGCCGGAGCGGCTCGAGGCCGCGGAGCTCGACCAGGCGAAGTTCCCAGCCACGGCCGTCCCACCCGGCGTGATCGTGGGTCAGGTCGCGCCGCTGGTCTGCGCCGAGCTAGGCCTGGCGCCAGGCTGCCTGGTGGCGTCGGGCACGGTGGACGCCTTCGCCCACTGGATCGGCGTCGACGCCACCGAGCAGGGCCGGTTGTGCAACATCGGCGGCACCTCGGAAGGGGTGTCGCTCTGCTGGCCCGACCCGATCCCCGACCCGCGCTTCCGGGTGTTCGGCATCCCCAGTCCCTTCGGCAACGGTTGGCTGGTCGGCGGCTCGATGTCCAACGGCGGCAGCGCCCTCGACTGGGCGCTGGCCGCGTGGCAGCCGGGCGCGGACCGCGAGACCCTGCTCGGCGCCGTCGCGTCGGTGCCGCCCGGTGCCGAGGGCCTCGTCATGCTCCCCTACCTGCTCGGCGAGCGCACGCCCGTCTACTCGGCGGACGCCAGAGGTGCGCTCGTGGGGCTGGGCAGCCAGCACCGCGGCGAGCACGTCACGCGCGCCGTGTTGGAGGGCGTCGCCTTCGGGATCCGCGGCGTGATCGACGTGTTGGAGGAGCTCGGCGCCTCTGTCGACTCGCTGGCGACCAGCGGCGGCACGGCGCGCGTCGGGGTCTGGAACCAGATCAAGGCCGATGTCACGGGCCGACCCGTGCTCGTGCCGCGGGTGAAGGACTCAGGGGTCATGGGCGCCGCCATCCTCGCCAAGGCGGCGGACACGGGCGCGCCGTTGGCCGCCGTCGCGCGAGCCCTCGTGCGCTTCGAGCGCACCTACGAACCGAACCGGGCCGACGCGGCCGTGTACGACGACCTCTATCCGGTGTTCCGGGAACTGTACCCGGCGCTGACGGGCGCGTTCGGCCGCCTGGCGCAGTTCAGACGCCGGTAGCGGCGCGACGCCACCGGCGCGATAGGAGACCAAGCCAAGCCATGAGAGAGTTCGGACTGTACATCGGAGGCCGGTGGCGGGAAGCGACCGGCGGCGGCCACTTCGACGCCATCGACCCCGCTTCGGGGCAGGCGGTGGCCACCGTCGCGCTCGGCACGCCCGAAGACGTCGACCTGGCGGTAGCCGCGGCGGCGGCGGCTACCAAGGAGTGGCAGGCACTGGCGCCACGCGAACGCGCCGCGGCACTGCGCCGCATGGCGGACGCCCTCCTGGCCGAGACGGACGACCTGGCCAGGCTCGAGACCCTCGACGCGGGCGGCACCCTCGCGTACTCCGTGATCACGGTCCGCGACATCGCGGCACGGCGCTTCGAGTACTTCGCCGGCCTCGCCGACAAGCTGACGGGCGAGCAGCTCCCCGTGAGGGACGGCTACCACGTCTACACGGTGCGCGAGCCGCTCGGGGTCACCGCCCACATCGTGCCTTGGAACGGTCCGCTCTGGGAGGCGTCGCGAAGCCTGGCGCCGGCGCTCGCGGCCGGCAATGCCGCGATCATCAAACCCGCCCAGGACGCCCTGCTGGGCGCCATGAGGCTCGGCGAGATCGCGAAGGCGGCCGGACTGCCCGACGGTCTCGTCAACGTCGTGCCGGGCCCCGGCGCGACCGTCGGGGAGGCCCTGCTCGCTCACCCGGGCGTCCACGGCGTCACGTTCACCGGCTCCGTCGCCGTTGGGCGAAGGGTCATGGAGCGCGCCGCAGGGACCCTCAAGCGGCTCGTGCTCGAGCTCGGCGGCAACGCCGCGAACATCGTCTTCCCCGACGCCGACCTTGACGCGGCCGTTGCCGGCAGCATCGCAGCGGCCTTCTCCAACGCCGGCCAGATCTGCGTAGCGGGACCGCGCCTCCTCGTGCACGAGGACGTCCTGCCCGAGTTCACGGAGCTGTTCCTCGAGAGCGTCGCGCGGCTCAGCGTCGGACCCGGCCTGGAAGACCACGACATCACGCCGGTGGTCTCCGAGCGCCACATGCGCTACGTCCTCGACATGATCTCGGCGGGCAGGGCCGAGGGCGCGAGGTTGCTGACGGGCGGCGCCCGCGTCACGGACGGTGCGCTGGCGAACGGCTACTTCGTGGCGCCGACGGTCTTCGACCGCGTCGACAGCCGTATGCGCATCGCCCGCGAGGAGGTCTTCGGCCCCGTGGTCACCATCCAGGGGTTCGCGACGGAGGACGAGGCCGTGGCGCTGGCCAACGACACCGAGTACGGCCTGGCGAACGGCATGTGGACGAACGACCTCGCACGGGCCCACCGCGTGGCGGCACGGCTGCAGTCCGGCCAGGTCTACGTGAACGAGTGGTTCTGCGGCGACGTCTCGTGCCCGGCGGGCGGCTACAAGCTCAGCGGCTTCGGTCGCGAGGAGGGGCAGCAAGCGGTCGACAACTACTTGCAGCTCAAGAGCGTCCGCATGCGGGTCGGCTGAACGGTGCTCGCTCGAGCGCGTGCTACCCTAACCCGATGCTCAGGTACCTAAGCGCAGGCGAGACCCACGGCCCGGCACTCACGGTCCTCCTGGACGGGGTCCCTGCTGGGCTGCCCCTCGTGGCGGCGGACCACGTAGACCCTTGGCTGCGCCGCAGGCAGGCCGGTTACGGCCGCGGGCAGCGTATGCTCATCGAGCAGGACCACGCCACCTTCCGGGGCGGCGTCAGGGCCGGTCGCACGACGGGCGGTCCCCTCTCCATCGAGATCCTCAACCGCGACTGGGCCAACTGGCAGGACGTCATGGGCGCCGAGCCGGGCAACGAGCCGCGGAAGCGGGCCCTCACCCAGCCGCGCCCCGGGCATGCCGACCTCGCGGGTGGCGTCAAGTACCACCACAAGGACCTGCGCGACGTGTTGGAGCGCGCCTCGGCGCGCGAGACCGCCTCCCGGGTAGCAGCCGGCGCCGTCTCGATGCGGCTCCTGGAGGAGCTCGGCGTCGAGGCGTGCGCGCGCGTCGTGAGCCTGGGCGGCGTGGAGTGCGATGGCGGCATGCGTTGGGACCGCCTGGCCGACCTCGACGCCAGCCCGCTGCGGACCTTCGACCAGAGCGCCGAGGAGCGCATCATCGACCTCATCGACTCCGCCAAGGAGAACGGCGACACGCTCGGCGGCGTGGTCGAGGCGCGCTTCAAGGGCGTGCCCATCGGTCTGGGAAGCGTCATGCAGTGGGACCGCAAGCTGGACGGCAAGCTCGCGCAAGCCGTGATGAGCATCCACTCCGTCAAGGGGTTCGAGGTCGGCGACGGGTGGCGCGCGTCCGGCCTGCCCGGCAGCCAGGTGCACGACGCCATGACAGGCGGAGCCGAGCGTTACGGCCGCGCCTCCAACCGCGCCGGCGGGCTCGAGGGGGGCATGACGAACGGCGAGGAGCTCGTCGTACGCGCCGCCGTGAAGCCCATCGCCACGCTCATGAAACCCCTGCCGACCGTCGACGTGCTCACCCACGAGCCGGCCGACGCCGCGCGCGAACGCTCGGACGTCACGGCCGTGCCGGCCGCGTCGATCGTGGTCCTCGCCATGGCGGCCCTGACCTTGGCGGACGCCTTCATCGACAAGTTCGGTGGCGACACCCTGGACGAGCTGCGCGAGAGGCTCGCCGCTCACCGGGCTTACGCAGCCGCGTACTGAGAGCGGCTCCCCAATGCCGAACGGCCATCGCCACCTCCCGCCGGAGCGCGTCGTGACCTGGCTGGCCATGGCCGGCTTCATGGGGACCGGCAAGAGCCGCATCGGCTGGGAGCTGTCGCGGCGGCTGCAACTCACCTTCATCGACACCGACCGGGTCATAGAGCGCGTCAGTTGCATGCGCATCCCGGACCTGTTCGAGCTCTACGGCGAGAAGGTGTTCAGGGACTACGAGACCGAGGTGGTGCGCCGGTGCGTGCGCCTCGACGAGGTAGTCATCTCGACTGGCGGCGGCACGGTGGTGCGGCCCGAGAACCGCGCGGCGCTCAAGGCGCGCGGGCCGGTCGTCCTGCTGACCGCCAGCCCCGAGACCGTCTACCGGCGCACGAAGCGCAGCCACCGTCCGCTGCTCCAGCACGAGGACCCGATGAAGCGCATCAGCGAGCTCATGGCGGCGCGCTCGGCCGCCTACCAGGACGCCGCGTCGTTCGAGGTCTCCACGGACGGGCGTCCGTCGGCCGAGGTCGTCGAGGAGATCGTCGCGCGGCTGCAGGAGTGGAAGAGCGCGCACGACGGGGCGGCCGAGGACGGCGACGCCGACGGCAGGGAGGAAGGAGCATGAGCGATCCCCGAGGCGGTACGGCCGCGCGAAGCGGGCCGGCAGGCGGCGGCGCGGCACCTGGCGCCGCCCCCGACCGGACCCCGACGCCGAGCCCCGCGCCCGTGCGCGCGGGCGGCGTGGCAGGCAGCCTCGAGGTCGTCGTGGCGGTCGCGCCTCACTACACTGTCAGCGTCGGCCCCGACCTCCTCACCTCCCTCCTCCCCGCGCGCGTCGGCGAGCGGCGCGTGGCGCTCGTGACCGACGCGCGCGTGGCCGCTCATCACGCCCGGCGCGTCTCCACCGCCCTGGCCGCGGCCGGCAAGGACGTGCTAGAGCTCGTCGTCCCGGCGGGCGAGGCGAGCAAGTCCCTCGGGGAGTACGCCCGGCTCCTCGGGGAGCTCGCGAGCGTGGCCTTCCCGCGCGACGGTGCCGTCGTCGCGCTCGGCGGCGGCGTGGTGGGCGACCTCGGCGGCTTCGTGGCGGCGAGCTACATGCGCGGCGTCGCCTTCTATCAGGCGCCGACCTCGCTCCTCGCCATGGTGGACGCGAGCGTTGGCGGTAAGACCGGGATCGACTTGCCGCAAGGCAAGAACCTCGTCGGCGCCTTCTGGCAGCCGCGGACCGTGATCGCGGACGTCGGTACGCTCGCCACGCTACCCGAGCGCGAGTTCCGCCAGGGCACCGTCGAGGCGTTCAAGCACGCCCTTCTCGCCGCGCCCGACCTCCTCCCAGCCTTGACCGCCGGTTGGGGGACTGACGCGGCGACAAGCGTCCTCACCGAGGTCGTGGCGCGCAACGTGGCCGTCAAGGCCGCCGTCGTCGCGGCCGACGAACGGGAACAGGGCGTGCGCGCCCATCTCAACCTCGGTCACACGCTCGCGCACGCCCTCGAGGCCGCGAGCGGACACACGTTCCAGCACGGGGACGCGGTGGCCTACGGGCTCGTCTTCGCCGCGCTCGTCGCGCGCGCGCGAGGTTTCGCCGACGTGCTACGCCCCACCCTGGACCTCCTCGGCTGGGTCGCGCCCGCGCCGCTCCCCAACCGTGCCTTCGGCGAGGTCCGTCCGTTCATGGCGCGCGACAAGAAGGTAGTGGACGGCCGACTGCGGATGGTGCTCCTCGAGGAAGTCGGGCGAGCCGTGGTGGTCGCCGACCTGCGGGAAGGCGAGCTCGCAGCCGCCTGGAACGAGTTGCTGGAGGTCACGGCATGATCCTGGTGCTGAACGGTCCGAACCTCAACCTCCTCGGGAAGCGCGAGCCCGACGTGTACGGCCGCTCGACGCTCGCCGACCTCGAGGCCCGCTGCTCGGCCGTCGCCGCCGAGCTCGGCACGGCGGCCGTCTGCCGGCAGAGCAATCACGAGGGGCAGCTCATCGACTGGCTGCACGGCGCAGCCGACGCCGGGGCTACGGGCGTCGTCCTCAACCCGGGCGGGTTCACGCATACGAGCGTCGCGCTGCGCGACGCCATCGCCGCGATCGCCGTGCCCGTCGTCGAAGTGCACCTGAGCAACACGGCCGCGCGCGAGGAGTTCAGGCACCGCAGCCTGGTCGCCGCCGTGTGCGCCGGCAGCATCGTCGGCCTGGGCGTCGCCGGCTACGGGCTCGCCATCCGCTTCCTGGCCGAGCGTCACGCCGGCTAGGCGCGCCTTGGGGCGCGGCGCCTCAGCCGCGCAGGAAGTTGCTCGGCGCGTTCTCCTCCACGGGCGGCAGGTCGGCGAGCGACCCCAGGCCGAACTCGAGCAGGAACCGCGGGGTCGTGGCGTACAGGAGCGGCTTGCCGACGACATCCTTCTGTCCGATCACGTGGACGAGCTCGCGCTCCTGCAGCGTCTCTAGGGTCGAGGAGCACGACGCGCCGCGCGCGGCCTCCAGCTCCCCCCTCGTCACGGGCTGGTGGTACGCGACGAGCGCCAGCGTCTCGAGCGCCGCCTGACTGAGTTGGGGCAGCGGAGGCGGCGAGAGGAGGCTCGCCAGCGCAGGCACGAGCGCCGGGTCGACGACCAGCCGGTAACCGCCGGCGACGTGCTCGACGACGAGCCCGAGACCGGCTCGCGCCAGGGCCTCCCGCAAGCCGTTCACCTCGCGCTCCACGGCCTCCTCGCTGAGGCCCAGGAGGGTCTTCAGTTCGCGTACGGCGACGGGCCGACCCGTGGCCAACAGGGCGGCGCACAGGAGGGCGTGCGTTTGGCTTGCGCTTGCGCTCACGCCGTATCGTTTCAGCAGGCGCGGGCAGTGTCAAGGCCGCCATACGGCCCGCAACTCCGGTTCGAGCACTACGATCATGCTCGCGCTCGCGCGCGTCCCGTCGGGCAGGGTCGCCTCGAGCAGCACCCCGCCACCGCCGACGTCGGAGAGCCGCACACGCGCGGCGACGCCGAGGCTCGGCCACGGCCCTACGGTGATGGGGAGCGCGGCCGGCTCGGGCAGAGCCGCCAGCTCCGCCGCGGCCACATGCAGCGCGCCCTCCAGCGCGGCCGCCTCCGCCGCCCCGCGCGCCGCGCTCCTGGCGGTCAGCGTATCGAGCGTGACGGAGAAGACCGCGGCGAACGTGATCGCGCCGACGAGCAGGAGCCCGCCCAGGACGGTGACGAGCACGCTACCTTCCGCCCGAGCGCCGTTCACCGCGCCACCACCGCGACCAACGGCTTGGCCGGCAGCTCCACGACGACCCGGGCGCTGACATGACCGACACCGAGCTCGATGAGTAGAGCGGCCACCTCCCCCCCGTCGGCTGCCTCGGGCGGCAGACCGACTCCCGAGGCAGCGATGACCTCGAGCACCGTCAACCGGTCGATCCCGGCCACGAGCGGTTGGCGCGGCGAGCCGGCCTGGCGCCGGTATAGCTGCGGTTCGCCGGCTCCGTCGGGCGCGGCCTCGAAGGTGAGGTCGCGGGCCACGGGGCCGTCGGCCAGGCGGTGGTCGACGTAGCGCGCGCCTACGACGCTACCGGCCGCCGACACGACGAGCGTGAGCGGGGTGGCGAGCCAACCCTCGACATCCGGGACGTCCGGCACGGCCCCCGGGGTGGGCCACGGCGCGGCGCCCGTGAGGCGGAGCTCCTCGCGGAGCAGCTCGGCGGCCAACCGTAGCGTGGCGGCCGCGTCCACCGCGGCCTCGGTAGCGGCGCCGTGGCGCCTCCCTCCCGTCAGCAGCGCGCCGACCAGTCCGAGGAGGAGCGCGCCGAGCGCCAGTGCCACGAGCATCTCGACGAGGGTGAAACCGCCCTCTAGGGTCGGGCGTGGCCGGCGCGGCGTGGCGGCGGCCCCTCCCAAGCGTCCGCGCCCGGCGGGCCAGCCGTGGCCGAGCGCCGGGAGACTCACGGCAGCCCCTCCAACGCCGGGAACGCTACGCCGCGTAGCTCGTACTCCCGGCCGCCAGACGCACCGACCACGACCCGCAACCCCAGCAGCGCGCACGGCCCGAGGGGCCCGGCCGCGCAGGTGCGCTCGACCTCGCAGACCCACCCGGGACCGGCTACGGCGGTACTGCACGGTCCGCTCTCGGCACCCACGAGCAGGCGCTGCAGAGCGAGTTCGTTGCGAGCGAGCGCGACCGCGACGTGGAGCTGCTCGGCGGCCCGTAACGCCCTGGAGGAGCCGGCCTGCAGGCCAAGCAACGCCCCGCCCGCCGCGGCCATGACGGCGAAGGCTACGAGCACCTCGACGAGGGTGAACCCGGCAGCACGGCCCGCAGGCAACGCCTTGGCCGCCTCCGGCTTCGCCCGGGCTCCTGCGACGGTCGTGCGAGCCGGGGCCGCGAGCGCCTCCCGAGTCATCGCGGCTCCAGGCGCGCCCTGCCGAGCGCCGAGACGACAACGGCCACGGTGGACCTGCCGTCGGTCAGCTCGAGCGTGGCGGAGATGACGCCGCCGCCCTCACAGCTGCGGCCGGAGCCGCTCGGCAGCCAGACGATGCCGCGCGGCAGGCCTCGGCTCAGCCGCACGCCGGCGTGCTCGGCGAGCGACACGCGGAAGAGCTCGTCCCCGGCCCCGCAAGGCGCGGCCTCCGACGCTGCCGCACGCACGACCAGCCCGGCCGCGCCAGGCAGCTCCGTGACGCTGACGGCCGCGCCGCGCCACATGGCCTCCGCGCGCCCGAACAGGAGCGCCGAGCGCACGGCCCTGGCGGCGCGCGTAGTGTGGCTCGGGCGGCTCACGGCGAGGGCGACGGAGGCGAGCGCCCCGAGGACCGCGATCACCAGCAGGAGCTCCGCCAACGTGGCGCCCGTCCGGGCTGCGTAGGCAGGCGTGGCGCCCGCCCGGATGGCACCCGCCCTGATGGCGCCCGCCCGGACCGCCCCGGTGCGGCCGGCAGGTGGTAGCACGCCGCCGGTCGCACGGGCCGGCCCCGGCCGCCCACCGCGCCCTCGCCCCTCTTGCCCCGCGACTTGCCCTACCAGGAAGCTCATGGCGCCACGCTAGCCCCGCGCGGACGCCTGGCCGACGCCGAGCTAGGCCAGAGCCCAGGCGTCCTGGGCCGGTCGCCGGTCGCAGGGAGCGAGCGCGGCCCCGGTCGCCGGCGCGGGCCGGGCGGCGGCGGGCGGAGTGACAGCGGGCGGGGTGATGGCGGTCACGACCACCGCGCCCCGCCGGCCAGCGCCGGCCAGGCGCTCAGCGGTCCACGAGCCCGAGCTCGGCCGCGCGCCTGACGGCGCTGACGCGGTCGCGCACGTCGAGCTTGCGGTAGACGTTCTCGAGGTAGTCCTTGACCGTGTCCGGGCTGATGCCTAGTTCCGCGGCGATCGCCTTGTTGCTCAAGCCGCGCGCCATCAGCGCGAGGGCCTGCGACTCGCGCGGCGTCAGCTCCGGCAGGGCCACCTCCGGGAGCCAATCGCGCTGCGGCTCGGCGAGGATGTTGCGCAGCATGCGCGCCAGCTCGCGTGGGCTCGTCTCCTTCGACAGGTAGGCGCGCGCGCCCGCCGACCTGGCCGCCTCCACCACCGCGGGCTCCTCGAAGGTCGTGAGCATCACTACGACAGGCGCGCCGGCGGCGGTCGTGATGGCCCTGCAGGCCGCGATGCCGTCCTGCTCGGGCATCCTGACGTCGAGCAGCACGACGTCCGGCTGGAGCTGCCGCGCGCGCTCCACGGCCTGCCTGCCGTTCTCGGCCTCGGCCACGACCTCGAAACCGTCGGCCTTGAGGGCCAGGGAGAGGCCCATGCGGAAGAGCGGGTGGTCGTCCGCTATCAGCACCCTCACCGGCGCCGCGCCCCCTCGTGGTCCGTCAGACGGCATGTCGCTCCCTCCTCTACTTGCCGAAGTAGGCGAGCAGGACGGTACCGCTCGGACCGCTCGCCTCGCACACGAGCCTACCGCCGTGGGCTTCCAGGACGCGCCTGGCGATGAAGAGCCCGAGCCCACCCGTGCCGCCCGCGTACTCCTTGCCGGCTATCTCGACCGTGCGCCCGACGAACGGCTGGGCGAGCTGCTCCAGGGGGGCGGGCAGACCTGGACCGTCGTCCTGCACCCGCACCATGTTGTTGAAGACCTCGAGGCGCACCTCCGAGCGCGCGTAGCGCCCCGCGTTGCTCACGAGGTTGTATAGCGCCCGCTCGGCCTCGCGCGCGTCGACGACGGCGCTCCCCTCGCCCCTCACGCGGAGGGCGACGCCGCGCTCGGCGAGGAGCGGTGCGAGGCGCGCCACCACCTGGTCGGCTATCCGGGCCAGGCTCGCGCTCCTGCGCGTGAGGAGGACGCTGGCGCGTTCGAACCGGTGCGCGTCGACGAGCTTCTGGACGAGGTCTATGAGCGCCTCCATCTCTTGGCCGAGGCGCCCGACGAGCTCGACGCGGCTGGCGCGGTCGAGCGAATCGTCCTCGCGGACAACGCCGAGCAGGTTGTTGGCCGCGATGAGCGGGGTCTTCAGGTCGTGCATGAGGGCGGCCGTGAACGCGTCGCGGCGGGCCTCCTGCACCTCCACTTGGGCGAGGAGGGCGTTGAACGACCCCTTGAGCGCCGCCACTTCCGGCGGGTCGTCTGGGTGCCGCGGCAGCCTGGCGGTGGCCAGTCGCTCCGCAGCACGCGGCAACGCCTGCACCTCGCGCTCGGCCTTGAGCAGGGGCGCGAGGAGCTGCCCTGAGAGGAAGTAGCCGACCAGGGCGGAGAGGGCCACGATGGCCACGAGCCAGAGGAGGATGGGCCACGCGCCGCCGTCGAGCCAGGCGCCCCCAGCGCGTCGGTACTCGGGCAGGAGCACGGCGACGATGAGGATGACGTTCGGCAACGCCGAGAGGAGGGCGATGACGAGGGCGACCTGCGTGCGGAGCTTGAGGGGCGCGGCGCGCCTGCCGCGGACCTCGTCCTGCCCGCCGCCAGCGCTCGCAGCCCCTTCCACCCTAGGTCACTCCTCCGTGCTCAGGACGGCGAGGAACGCTTCCTGCGGCACCTCGACGGTGCCGATCTGCTTCATGCGCGCCTTGCCCTTCTTCTGTTTCTCCAGGAGCTTCTTCTTGCGCGTGATGTCGCCGCCGTAGCACTTGGCGAGCACGTCCTTGCGGAACGCCTTCACGGTGGCGCGCGCCAGGATCTTGCCGCCGATGGCGGCCTGCACGGGGATGGCGAACATCTGCCGCGGGATGACCTCCGCCATCCGGTCGACCATCCGCCTGCCAACGTCGTAAGCCTTGTCGCGATGCGCGATGATCGAGAGGGCATCGACCTTCTCCTCGTTGACGAGCACGTCTATCTTCACCAGGTCGCCCGCGCGGTACTCGAGGAACTGATAGTCCATCGAGGCGTAGCCGCGCGAGAGCGACTTCAGGCGGTCGTGGAAGTCGTACAGGATCTCGCCGAAGGGCACTTCGTAGCGCAGCTCGACGCGGTGGCCGTGGTAGATCATGTCCTTCATCTCGCCGCGCTTCTCCTGCAGCAGGCCCATCGCGGACCCGACGTACTCCTCGGGCAGGAAGACCGACAGGGCGACGAACGGCTCCGCGATCGACTCGAGCCTGTCCGGGGTCGGCAGCTCGCTGGGGTTCTGCACGTCGAACGCCGCACCGTCCGTGGTCACCACCTTGTAGACGACCCCGGGCGCCGTCGCGATGAGCGACAGGTCGAACTCGCGCTCCAGGCGAGCTTGCACGATGTCGGCGTGCAGGAGGCCGAGGAAGCCGCACCGGAAGCCGAAGCCGAGGGCCTCCGACGTCTCGGGCTCGAACGAGAACGCCGCGTCGTTGAGGCGCAGCTTCTCGAGCGCCTCGCGCAGGCGCGGGTAGTCCTCGGTATCCGTCGGGTAGAGGCCGGAGAATACGACGGGCATGGCCGGCTTGAACCCCGGCACGGGACGGTCCGTCGGACGGTCGGCGCTCGTGACCGTGTCGCCGATCTGCGTGTCCGCGATCTCCTTGATGCCGGCGGTGAACCAGCCGACCTCGCCGACGCTCAGCTCGGCCGCCACGGTGGGCTCGGGACGGAAGAAGCCGACCCGTTCGACCTCCATGACCTTCCCGGTCGAGTGGATGAGCACGCGGTCCTTCGCCTTGATCGCCCCGTCGAAGACGCGGATGAAGGCGATGACCCCCTGGTAGGCGTCGTAGACGGCGTCGAAGATGAGGGCGCGCAGCGGCGCGTCGCGCTCGCCCGTCGGTCCGGGCAGATGCTGGACGACGGCCTCGAGGACCGCGCGCACGTTCTCCCCCGTCTTGGCGGAGACGGGCACGGCGTGGTCGCCCGGCACGCCGATGATCTCCTCCAGCTCCTCGATCGCCCCAGGCACGTCGGCGGCCGGTAGGTCGATCTTGTTGATGACCGGGAGGATCTCGAGGCCGTTGTCGGCGGCCAGGTAGGCGTTCTGGATGGTCTGGGCCTCGACGCCCTGGGCGGCGTCGATCACGAGCAGGACACCCTCGCAGGCGCCGAGGGCACGCGAGACCTCATAGTTGAAGTCGACGTGCCCGGGCGTGTCTATGAGGTTGAACTGGTACGTCGCGCCGGCGTCGGACCGGTAGTAGAGGCGCATGGGCGTGGCTTTGATCGTGATGCCGCGCTCGCGCTCGAGCTCTAGGGAGTCGAGCATCTGGTCGCGCCTGTCGCGCTCCGAGACGCTCTCGGTCAGTTCCAGGATCCGGTCGGCCAGCGTCGACTTGCCGTGGTCGACGTGAGCGATGATCGAGAAGTTGCGGATCTCCACCCGGGTAGTCTAGCGTAACCCCAAGCGTTCAGTTCATGCCGTCCTGGCGGGGGTCATCGGTGCCGCCTTCCGGGGCGTCTGCGCCCCTGGCCGCCGCGAAGGCGTCCTTGAGGAGCCGTGCCGCCGCGCCACCCTCGACGCCCCCAAGGATCGCCGGGACCCGCTTCCAAGGCGCGAGCGAGACGTCGGCGACGCCTCCGAGCGCGCCGTCCCTGAGGTTGGGGGCGCCGAAGACGACGCGCGCAACGTGCGACTGGAGCACGGCGCCGAAGCACATCGGGCACGGTTCGAGCGTCACGTAGAGCGTGCAGCCCGTGAGCCGCCAACCGCCGAGCCGCTCCGCTGCGGCGCGCATGGCGACGATCTCGGCGTGCGCGGTGGGGTCGCCCGTGGCGCGCGTGCGGTTGCGCCCGACGGCCAGGACCTCGTCGCCCCTGGCCACCAGGGCGCCGACGGGGACCTCCCCCTCGGCGAGGGCCAGGCGCGCCTGCGCGAGGGCCAGGCGCATGAGGCGGGCGTCCCGGTCGGGCGTCGGTCGGGTGTCAGGCGCGAGGGGGTCGCCGTTAGCGGCCGGAGGAGAAGAGCCCCGCGCGGGGGCACCGAGCGCCTCGGGGCTCACGCCGGCCGCACCCGCCCCGAGCGCGGCGGCGACGGCCACCCCCTCGACCCACAGGACCTCCGGGCCGTCGGCGATCACTCGGAGACGGTCGCGCTCGGCCCTCGGTACCTTGCGGTCGATGAGGAGGTCGCTGACGAGCTTGGTGCCGCCCGGCAGCCTGATGCGGTCGCCCGGCAGGCGCCGGCGCACGACGAGGCCGGAGCGGCCGGCGAGGACCGCCGCGGGAGCGCCGGCCGGCAGGTCGGCTAGGGTGCTCACGGCGCGCGGCGCCTCGGGTGCCGGCGCCGCGCTGGTGGAGCGCCCGATGGCGAACCGTCCGTAGGCGAGCGTCGCGCTCGCGCCCCTGGGCAGGTCGCGGCGCCAGGGCGGCGCGGCCGAGCCCAGCCGCGCCGCCTCGCCGAGTGCCGCCTCGAGGTCCGCAACGACCGCGCGTGTGGCCGGCACGCCCAAGGCACGCAGCCGCGCCGCGATGACCGCGCGGCGCAGCGCGGGCTCCGCGCCGGCCAGCCGCCCGACGTCGATGTCCGCCTCCCCGAACCGCTCGCGCGCGAGCCGCTCCAACGCCGCGCGCGCCGCGGCCAGCTGGGACGCCGTGTGATCGATGCGCTCCGCCACGCCCGGGAAGCGGCTCTCCAACGCCGGCAGCAGCTCGGCGCGGACCCAGGCGCGGTTCCTGCTCAGGTCGTCGTTCGTGGCGTCCTCCCGCCACGCCTGCGTCAGGAGGCGCAAGTGGGCGCGCAGCTCCTCGCGCCTGACGCCGAGGAGCGGCCTGACGACGCTCCCGCGCCTGGCCGCCATGCCGCCCGGGAAAGCCGCGCCACGCAGGAGCTGGAGCAGGAACGTCTCCGCCTGGTCGTCCAGCGTGTGGGCCACGACGATCGCGCCGTCTCGCGCGGCCGTGGCGCGCAGCACGTCGTGCAAGAAGGCGTAGCGTAGCCGCCTCGCGGCGTCCTCCAGGTTCCACCGCCTGGCGCTGGCGACGGCCAGCACGTCGGCGCCGCCGAGGCGGAACTCCGCTCCGAGCCGGGCGCTCAAGGCGCGCACGAACTCGGCGTCCCCTCCCGAGTCCGGCCTCAGGCGGTGATCGAAGTGGGCGATGACCAGGTCGCGACCGGCCGCGGCGAGGAGGCGCGCCGCAGCCACCGAGTCAGCGCCGCCCGACACGGCCACCACGACGCGCTTGGCGGCCGGCGCCAGCCGCGTCAGTTCAGCGTCCACGCGAGCACCGAGGTCTGCCGGCTCCGTCACGCTCGCATTATCGCCCGCGACGATCCCGTGTCCTCGCGCGGCGGCGCGCCGCGGCCCGGGTGGCGGGCTCATATACTCGCGCCATGACCGTGACGTTAGTCGTACTCGACTCCGTCGGCGTCGGCGCCCTACCGGACGCGGCCGACTTCGGCGGCCCCGGCGGGGACGACGCCGGGGCCCATACCCTCGACCACGTCGTCGGCGCGACCGGCGTGGCGTTGCCGCGCCTGGCCGCGCTCGGCCTCGCGAACATCGCCGGGGTGGAAAGCCTGCCGCGCGGCGCTGCGCCGCTCGCGAGCCACGGTCGCCTGGCCGAGCTGTCGGTGGGTAAGGACACGACGACGGGCCACTGGGAGTTCATGAGCACCGTGCTCGAACACCCGTTCCGCACGTTCGAGCGCTTCCCGGACGCCGTCATGCGCGAGTTCGACGCCGCGACGGGCCGCGGCCACCTCGGCAACTACCCCGCCTCTGGCACGACGATCCTCGACGAGCTCGGCCCCGAGCACCTGCGCACGGGCTACCCCATCGTGTACACGAGCGCTGACAGCGTCTTCCAGGTGGCCGCACACGTAGGGGTGGTGCCGCTCGAGACGCTCTACGAGTGGTGCCGGCGGGCCAGGGCCATCCTGCAGGGCGAGAACGCGGTCGCCCGAGTGATCGCGCGGCCCTTCGCGGGCGAGCCGGGCGCGTTCGTGCGCCTGGGCGACAAGCGTCACGACTACTCCGTGGCGCCGCCGCCGAACGTTCTCGACGCGTTGAAGGCGGCGGGCCGCGAGGTGATCGGGGTCGGCAAGATCCCCGACATCTACGCCCATCGCGGCTTCACGCGCGAGGTCGCGGCCGGCACCAACGCCCTCGGCATCGAGCGGACGCTCGAGCTGATGCGCGCGCGGCCGGCCGGGCTCGTGTTCACCAACCTGGTGGAGTTCGACTCGCTCTACGGTCACCGTCGCGACCCGGCCGGGTACGCGGCCGCCCTGCGCGAGCTCGACGAGCGCATCCCGGACTTCCTCGCCGCCACCGGGCCTGATGACGCCCTGCTGTTCGTGAGCGACCACGGCAACGACCCGACGTGGCACGGGACCGACCACACGCGCGAGTACGGTCTGCTCCTCTACTACCGCCCGGGGGTCGCGGCGCGGGACCTCGGCACGCGCGAGACCTTCGCCGACGTGGGGGCGAGCGTGGCGGACCTACTGCGGGTGCCCTGGGCGGGCGTCGGCACGAGCTTCGCGCGTTAGCGACCGCGCTGCCCCGGGGGCCCGGCCGGCCGCCGCAGAGGCGCGGCGGCAAAGCAACGCCCCCGGCATGCGGATGCCGGGGGCGCACTCACTCGAGCGCTCGGAAGCGCCTCAGTCGTTGACGAGTTCGATGAACGCTTCCTGCACGCCGTCGCCACGCCTGGTGGTGAGGCGGTAGATGCGCGTGTAGCCGCCCGCGCGCTGCGCGTAGCGGGGGGCGATCTCCTGCATGAGCTTGCGTTGGACGTCGAGATCGTGGATCTCGCGTGCCACGAGCCGGCGAGCGTGCAGGTCGCCGCCGCGCGCGGTCGTGATGAGCTTCTCCACGAACGGCTGGAGGCTCTTCGCCTTCGTCACCGTGGTCTTGATCCGGCCGTGCCGCAACAGCGCCGTCGCCTGGCTGCGGGCCAGGGCGGAACGGTGGCTGCTGGAGCGGCTCAACTTGCGGCCGCGCATCATATGGCGCATCTAGGTCACTCCTTTAGGTTGTATCCGCGCGCCGCAAGGCGCTCCTTGATCTCTTCGAGCGACTTCTCGCCGACGCCGCCGACCTTCTTCAGGTCGCGCTCGGAGAGCGCGAGGAGGGCGTTGACGGAGTCGATCCCCTCTTCTTGCAGCGAGTGCAGGACGCGGCTGGACAGGTCGAGGCTCTCCAAGCTGATCGTGACCTCCTCGACCGGCGTGCTCTGCTCTTCCACCTTGCCGTTGGGGATGACCAGTACGGGGGCCGGCTCTTCCTCGAGGCCGCCGTCGCCGCTGAACACGTTGAGCTGGGCGCGCAGCGTCTCGACCGCGACGTCGAGCGCGTCGCGCGGGTCGACGCTACCGTCGGTCCAGACGCGCAGGGTGAGGCGGTCAAGGTCGGTCTTCTGGCCGACGCGGGTGTCCTCGACGCGGTAGGCCACACGCCGGACAGGCGTGTAGATGGCGTCGACGGGGATGGAGTTGATGCGGTCCTTGGTGCCGTGCACCTCGGCGGGCACGTACCCGACGCCCCGCTCGACGCGTACTTCCATGACGAGCCGGCCGCCCTTCGAGAGGGTGGCGATGTGCAGGTCGGGGTTCACGACCTCCGCGGTCGAGGGCACGTCGAACATGGCGGCCGTGACCGCGCCGGGCTGGTCGGCGCGCAGCGTGAGCGTGACGGGGTCCTCGTCGTGCATCTTCACGACCAGGTCCTTGAGGTTGAGGATGATCTGCATGACATCCTCCTTGACCCCGTCGATGGTCGAGAACTCGTGCAGGACGTCCTCGATGTAGACGCTCGTGACCGCCGTGCCAGGCACGGACGAGAGCAGGATGCGCCTGAGCGGGTTGCCGAGCGTGACGCCGTAGCCGCGCGGTAGCGGCTCGACGACGAACTCGCCGTAGCTGCCCGAGACCTTGGCTTTGAACTCTGGGATGATGTGCACCGGTACCTCCTCGGTAGCGACTTAGTTGGTGCGCTCGCCGCTCAGCGCGAGTAGTACTCGATGACCTGGAGCTCGTTGACCGGAACCATGATGTCCTCGCGGGAAGGGCGGTGCAGGAAGCGGCCCTTCATGGTCTCCGAGTCGAACTCCAGCCAGGGGTTCAGCTTGCCCCGCTTGCGGTCCTCGATGTTGGCCTGGATGACGCCGTTCTTCTTCGCCTTGGCGGAGACCTCGATGGTGTCGCCGGGGCGCACGCTGTAAGACGGGACGTCGACGCGCTTGCCGTTCACGAGGATGTGCCCGTGAGCGACGAACTGGCGCGCCTGGCGCCGCGTGTAGGCGATGCCGAGGCGGTAGACCACGTTGTCGAGGCGCGACTCGAGGAGCTGGAGGAAGACGGTGCCCGTCGAGCCTTCGGCGCGGTTGGCCTCCTCGAAGAGGTTGTGGAACTGCCTCTCGCTCATGTTGTAGTAGAAGCGCAGCTTCTGCTTCTCGCGCAGGCGCACCCCGTAGTCGCTCGGCTTGCGGCGACGGCGCTGGCCGTGCTGGCCGGGCGGGTAGGGGTGCTTCTCCATGTAGCGCTGCACCTTGGGCGTCTCCACCAGGTTGGCGCCTTCGCGCCTGCAGATCTTGACTATCGGTCCTCTGTATCGACCCATGTTTCTCCTAGGCCCCCAGCACGGGGCCGCGCCCTAGACTCAGGGGCGCTTCCGCTTGCGCGGGCGGCAGCCGTTGTGGGGGGTGGGGGTGTCGTCGATGATGGTGCGGACGTTCACGCCCGTGGCCTGGATGGAGCGGATGGCCTGCTCACGGCCGGAGCCCGTGCCACGGATGACGATGTCGACCTGCGAGACGCCCATGTTCTGAGCCTTGCGGGTCGCGTCGGCGGCGGCGAGCTGGGCGGCGTACGGCGTGCCCTTCTTCGAGCCCTTGTAACCGATGGAGCCCGAGGAGGACCACGCCACGGTGTTGCCGTCCATGTCCGTGATGGTCACGATGGTGTTGTTGTAGGAAGCGTGGATGAACGCCTTGCCCTCCGAGATGGAGCGCTTGACCCGCTTCTTCGTGTTCTTGGTAGTCGGCTTGGCCATTAGTCAGCGCGTCCTTACTTCTTCGGGGCCTTCTTCTTGCCGGCCACGGTGCGACGCGGGCCCTTGCGGGTACGCGCGTTCGTCTTCGTCGACTGCCCACGGACCGGCAGGCCGCGGCGGTGCCTGAGCCCGCGGTAGCAGCCGATGTCCATGAGGCGCTTGATGTTCAGCTGCACCTCGCGGCGCAGGTCGCCCTCGACCTTGTAGTCGCGGTCGACGATCTCGCGAAGGCGGCTGACCTCGGTCTCGGTGAGGTCCTTGACGCGCGTGCTCGGATCGACCTCGGCCTTGGTGAGGATCTCGACGGACCGGCTCCAGCCGATACCGTAGATGTACGGGAGGGCCGCTTCGATGCGCTTGTCCCTAGGCAGGTCTACGCCCGCGATACGCGCCACTCTCAGCCCTGCCTTTGCTTATGCGTCGGGTTGCTCGGGCAGATGACGTAGACCCGGCCGTGCCGACGGATGACCTTGCACTTATCACACATTGGTTTCACTGAAGCCCTGACTTTCATGCTCCAACTCTCCTACTTGCGGTAGACGATGCGACCCTTCTCGGGGTCGTAGGTGCTGATCTCCAACACGACGCGATCGCCGGGAAGGATGCGGATGTAGTGACGGCGCATCTTGCCACCAACGTGGGCAAGGATCTCGGGCCCTGCGTCCAACTGGACCAAGAAGGTCGTGTTGGGGCGCGCTTCAAGTACCACGCCTTCGGTGCGGATAGTGTCTTGCGTCGTCTCTTCCTGACGTTCAACGCGTGGCCTTCTGGGCGGACCCGAACTCTTACGCGCCATGCACACCTCCCCTGGCGGTGGGCATGACCTTCGTCCCACTGCCGCTTGCCGTAAGCACCCAAGGACCATCTTCCGTGATGGCTACGGTGTGCTCGAAATGTGCCGCGAGGCACCTGTTCTCGGTGGAGGCCGTCCAGCCGTCGTCCGCGATCACGACGCGTGCGCGCCGCTGAGCCACCATGGGCTCTATCGCGAGGACGAGGCCGGGACGGAGAACAGGTCCGGTACCGGCACGACCGAAGTTGGGCACCTCGGGGCCTTCGTGGAAGTCGCGACCGATGCCGTGACCTACGAACTCCCGTACTACCCAGAAACCTGCCGCTTCGACGACGTCCTGTATGGCCGCGGATACGTCGCCTAGTCGGCCGCCTGCTTGGGCCCGCTCGATGCCGGCGGTCAAGGACCGCTGGGTGACAGCGAGGAGCCGTTCGGCATCGACCGAGACGTTGCCAACGGGGTAGGTGCGGGCCATGTCGGCCGCGTACCCGCGATAGAACGTCCCGATGTCGATCGAGATTATGTCGCCCTCCGCCAACGGCCGGTCGTCCGGGAAACCGTGGACGACGACCTCGTTGGGGCTGGCGCAGATCGTGGCGGGGAAGCCGTTGTAACCCTTGAACGCCGGCTTACCACCGCGCGAGAGGATAGCATCTTCAGCAAGCGCGTTCAACTCGCGCGTCGTGACGCCAGGCGTCACGGCACGCTCGACGACCTCGAGGGCCTCGCGGTTGATCACCGCGGCTTCGGCCATGACCTCGAGCTCGCTGCGGCGCTTGACTATCATGCCCGCTCCGCTCCGAGGGCGCCGACGACCCGGTCGAAGACCTCACCGGTAGTGCCGATGCCGTCGACGCTCCTGAGCTTGCCTTGCGCAGCGTAGTAGTCGAGGAGCGGTCGCGTCTGGTCGAGGTATACCCGCATCCGCGTACGGATGGTGTCCTCGTTGTCGTCCGAACGGCCTTCGGCCGCGGCGCGGCCGAGGAGGCGCCTGACGAGCTCCGACTCCGGGACGACCAGCTCGATGGCGGAATCGATGCCCGCGCCGTAGCTGGCCAGCAGGTCGTCCAAGGCCTCGGCTTGCACGGTGGTGCGCGGGAAGCCGTCCAGCAGGACCCGGATGGGTCGCATGCGGTCGAGCTCGGCCCTCACCATGCCGATGATGATGTCGTCGGGGACGAGGGCGCCGGAGTCCATGATGACCTTGGCGCGCTTACCGAGCTCCGTGCCGCCTTGCACGTGGGCGCGAAGCATGGCGCCCGTCGAGAGCTGCTCGAGGCCGCGCTCGGAGGCGAGCAGGTTGGCCTGCGTGCCCTTCCCCGCCCCGGGAGGGCCCATGAGCAGCACGACCTCGTGGTCTTGGCTAGGCACCTAGAAGCGCCTCCCGCGGCCCCGGATGCGACCCTTGGCCACGAAGCCCTCGTAGTGGCGCATCATGAGCTGCGACTCGAGCTGCCGCAACGTGTCCAGGGCGACGCCCACCATGATCAGGAGGCCGGTGCCGGAGAAGACGAACGAGAGCTGCTGCTGGCCCGTGAGCCAGGAGAAGGCCTGCGGCAGGGCGTTGACCAGACCGAGGAACAGCGCGCCCCAGAGGGTGATGCGGTTGGTGATGCGGGTCAGGTGCTCGGTCGTCTGCTGGCCGGGGCGCACGCCCGGCACGAAGCCGCCGTACTCGCGGAGGTTCTCGCTGATGCGCCTCGGATCGAACGAGATCTGGGTGTAGAAGTACGTGAACCCGACGATCAGGAGCGTGCTGAGGAGCAGGCCCTGCCACTGGCTCGGGTTGAACCAGCTGGCGAGCGACTGCATCCAGGCGATCTCGGGGAAGGCCCCGAGGATCGTCTGCGGCAGCACGAGGATGGCCACGGCGAAGATGATCGGGATGACGCCGGCCGCGTTGAGCCGCAAGGGGATGTACGTCGTCTGACCGCCCATGACCTTGCGCCCAACGACCTTGCGGGCGTACTGGACCGGGATGCGCCGTTCGGCCTGCTGCACCAGCACCATGCCGGCGATGGCGACCACGAGGAGGACGACGTAGAAGAGGAGGCCGAAGACGTTGGCCTCGCCGGCGCCGATGAGGGCGAACTGCTGACCGAGCGCGCCGGGGAAGGCGGCCACGATGCCGGCGTAGATGATCAGCGAGATGCCGTTGCCGATGCCGTACTCCGTGATCTTCTCGCCAAGCCACATGACGACGGTGATGCCGGCTACCTGCGTGACGAGGACCACGAACCAGAAGAACGGCCCGTTGCTCCAGCCGACCTTGAGCGCGCCGGACGGTCCGATCAGGGCGATCGCGAGGAAGAGCGCCTGGATGGCGCCGAGCGCGGTGGCGCCGAGGCGCGTGTACTGCGTGATCTTGCGCCGGCCTTCTTCCCCTTCCTTCGAGAGCTTCTCGAGGGGCGGGTACGTGCTCTGGAGGAGCTGGATGATGATGCTCGCCGTGATGTAGGGGATCACGCCGAGCGCGGCGATCGAGAAGACCTCGAAGTTGCCGCCCGAGATGAAGTTGAGCAGGGAGAAGACGCCGCCGCCTAGGGCGCCGGCCTTGAGCGCCTGGACGTCCACGCCCGGCGTCGGGATGTGGACCATCAGGCGGTAAGCGGCCAGCAGGCCTATGGTGACGAGCAGCTTGGCCCGCAAGTCCGGGATGACCAGAGCATTGCGGAAAGCCTTAAGCATGTTTAGGCTCCCTCGCCGGTCGAGGTCAGGACGACCTTGCCGCCGGCGGCTTCCACCGCGGCGAGCGCGCCCTTCGAGGCGGCGTCGACGGTGATGGTGAGGCCCTTGACCTCGAGCTCGCCGTCGGCCAGGAGCTTGACGCGGTGGTCGACACGGCGCACGAGGCCGGACGCGACGAGCTTGGCGGCGTCGATGGACTCGCCGGCCGCGAAGGCGTTGAGATCGCGGAGGTTGACGAGCTGGAGGGGCTCCTTCACGCGCGTGAAGCCGCGCTTCGGCAGCCGCATGATCAGGCGCGAGCGCCCGCCTTCCCAGCCCGCCCCTTGGCTATGGCCTGAGCGGCTGGTCTGACCCTTCTGGCCGCGACCGGCCGTCTTGCCGCGGCCGCTCCCGAGGCCGCGACCGACGCGCTTGCGCGTCTTCTTCGAGCCCGGTGCCGGGCTTAGTTCGTTGAGCTTCACCGCTTCTCCCCTTCGATGGCGAGCAGGTGTTCGACCTTCTTGACCATGCCGCGCGTCGACTCGTTGTCGACGATCTCGCGCACGTCGCCGATCTTCCTCAGCCCGAGGGCGTTGGCCGTGCCGCGCTGGGCCTTGGTCGTGCCGATCAGGCTGCGGACGAGCTTGACCTTCATTCCGCCGACTCCCTGATGCGCTTGGCCTCGTCGAAGGTACGGAGCTGCTTGAGGCCGTCGATGACCGCGTAGGCCACGTTGGTCTGGTTGCGGCTGCCGAGCTCCTTCGTGAGGAGGTTGCTGTAGCCGGCCAGCTCGACGATGGCGCGCGGCACGCTGCCGGCGATGACGCCGGTGCCGGCGCCCGCGGGCTTGAGCATCACGCGGCTGGTGCCGTGCTCGCCCAGGACCTCGTGCGGCACGGTGCCCGGCTCCTCGATGGGCACGTTGATGATGTTGCGGCGCGCGACGTACTGGCCCTTCTGAACGGCCACCGGGACTTCCCTGGCCTTCCCGAGGCCGACGCCGACGCGACCGTTGCGGTCGCCGATGACGACCATGGCGCCGAACCGGAACCGCCTGCCGCCCTTGTACGTCTTGGCGGTGCGCCGGATGAAGATGACCTTGTCTTCGAAGTCGGTATCAGCCATCAGAACTCGAGGCCTCCTTCACGGGCCCCTTCAGCGAGGGCCTTGACGCGACCGTGGTACCTGAAGGAACCGCGGTCGAAGACGACGCTCTTGACACCGGCAGCGACGGCGCGCTCCGCGAGGAGCTTGCCGACTGCCTTGGCCTGCTCCGTCTTGTTGCCCTGAGGGGCGAGCGCCTTGCTGTTGGCTTCCGCCACGGTGCGGCCCTGCTCGTCGTCGATCACTTGGGCGTAGATGTGCTTGGCGCTGCGGAACACGGAGAGGCGCAGGCGCTCGGTGTGCACCGGGCGCTTGAGCCGCCTGCGGGTGCGGTTGGCGCGGCGTTCCTTGCGTACGGATACGTTCATGCTCATGATCTACCCTGCCCCGCTTCAGCGCGCCGCGGACTTGCCGGGCTTGAGTCGGACGGTTTCACCCGCGTACCTGATGCCCTTGCCGTGATAGGAGTCGGGCGGGCGCAGGGCGCGGATGTTGGCGGCCACCTGGCCGACGAGCTGCTTGTCGATGCCGCTCACGGTGATGCGCGTCGGCTCCGTCGCCTGGATGGTGATGCCCTTGGGGGCCTCGACGACGACCGGGTGCGAGTAGCCGATGGTCAGCTCCAGGTTCGAGCCCTTGTTGGCGCAGCGGAAGCCGACGCCGTGGATCTCGAGCTTCTTCTCGTACCCTTCCGTCACGCCGGTGACGGCGTTGGCGATCAGCGTGCGCGCGAGGCCGTGCTGGGCGCGGTCGTCGCGGTTGTCGCTCGGACGCGCGACGTTGAGGGCGCCGGCCTCTTCCTTGACTTCAAGGCGCGGGCTGAAGACGACCTCGAGGCTGCCCTTGGGGCCCTTGACCGACACCTTGCCCGGCTCCGTGAGCCTGGTCTCGACGCCTTTGGGCAGGCGGATGGGCGAGCGGCCGATGCGCGACATCACCACACCTCACAGACGATCTCGCCACCGACGTTGTTGCGGCGAGCTTCGCGGTCGGCGAGGAGGCCGCGCGAGGTGGAGATGACGGCGAGGCCGAGGCCGCCGCGGACGACCGGGACGTGCTCGGCCTTGGCGTAGGCGCGACGGCCGGGGGTGGAGACGCGCTTGATGGAGTGGATGACGGGCGAGCGCTTGTGGCCGTACTTGAGGCCGATGCGCAAGTAGGGCTTGCCCTCGACGTCTACCGCATCGATCGACTTGAGGTAGCCCTCCGCCACCAGGAGCCGGCCGAGGGCCAGCTTGAACTTGCTCGCCGGCACATCGACGCTCGCTTCGGCCTTGGCCACGGCGTTGCGGATGCGCGTGAGCATGTCTGCGATTGGATCCGTCTGCATTTACCTTCCTCCGTGGGGGCGGTTTCGGCGCGTGCGCGCAGACCTCTTCCCCGGGATTGCTTCTTCTCGCTTGGTCCTGACCTGTGCCAGGCGCCGACCGGCGCCGGTCGGTCGCGGCCCGTCGCCGCAACCGGTCGTCCGCGTGGCTGCGCTGCTTGGCGACGCAGCCACTCCCGTCACCAGCTCGCCTTGACGACGCCGGGCAGATGCCCGAGATGCGCCATCTCGCGCATGCAGATGCGGCATACGCCGAAGTCGCGCAGGTAGGCGCGCGAACGGCCGCAACGCGAACAACGGTTGCCGGCGCGGACGGAGAACTTCGGGGTGCGCTTGGACTTGGCTACGTGAGCCTTGGTTGCCACTCTTCCCTCCTCCCTTACTTCCTGAACGGCATGCCGAGGAGTTCGAGGAGCGAACGCGCTTCCTCGTCGGTCTTGGCCGTCGTGACGATGGTGACGTCGAACCCGCGGGTCGCGTCGACCTGGTCGTAGCTGATCTCTGGGAACACCATCTGCTCCCGGATCCCTAGGCTGTAGTTGCCGCGCCCGTCGAAGCTGTTCGTCGGCACGCCGCGGAAGTCGCGGACGCGGGGGAGCGCGATGTTGACGAGGCGGTCGAGGAACGACCACATGCGCACGCCGCGCAGCGTGACGCGCAGGCCAACGGGCATGCCTGCCCTGACCTTGAAGTTCGAGACCGACTTCTTGGCGCGGGTGACGGCCGGACGCTGCAGCGTGATGGCCGCGATCTCCTTGGAGGCCTTGTCGATGACCTTGGAGTCCTCGCGGGCCTCGCCGACGCCCATGTTGACGACGATCTTCTCGATGCGCGGAACGGCCATCGGGTTCTGGTAGCCGTGCCGCTCCTCGAGCTGGGGCCGGATGGCGGCGTAACGCTTCTTGATGGGGAGTTCTATCTTCTCCATTACTCTCACTCGTCCAGCTGCGCGCCGGACTTGACGGCCACGCGCACCTTGGTGCCGTCGTCCTGCAGGCGGTACGCGATGCGGGTCGGGGTGCCCGTCTTGGGGTCGAGGAGCTGGACGTTGCTCAGATGGAGCGACGCTTCCTGCTCGACGAAGCCCCCGCGCGGGTTCTCCTGGGTGGGACGCTGGGCCTTGCGGATGATGTTGACGTTCTTGACGAGGACGCGACCGGCCTCGCGGTCGACCGAGATGACCTCGCCGCTCGAGCCCTTGTGCTTGCCGGCGATCACCTTGACGTTATCGCCCTTCTTGATACGCGTCTTGACGCGTGACATTCACAGCACCTCCGGGGCGAGGGACACGATGCGCATGAACTTCTTCTCGCGCAGCTCGCGCGCGACGGGTCCGAAGACGCGGGTGCCGCGCGGCTCGTTCTGAGCGTTGAGGATCACGGCGGCGTTCGTGTCGAAGCGGATCGAGGAGCCGTCCTTGCGGTTGACTTCCTTCTTCGTGCGCACGATGACGGCCTTGACGACGTCGCCCTTCTTCACGGCGGCGTGGGGGATGGCGTCCTTGACGGCCGCCACGATCACGTCGCCGACCGAGCCGACCCACTGCTGACCGGTGCCGAGCACGCGGATGCACTGGATGGTGCGAGCGCCGGAGTTGTCGGCCACGTCGAGGAAGGTTTCCTGTTGGATCATGTCAGCTCACTCCCGCTTACGCGCGCGCCTTCTCGATCAAGCGCGAGACGACGAAGCGCTTGCGGCGGCTGATGGGCCGGCTGGCCGCGATCTCGACGAGGTCGCCTACCTGGTAGGTGTTCTTCTCGTCGTGCGCCAGGTAGCGCTTGGAGACCGTGACGACCTTGCCGTAGAGGGGGTGCTTGAAGCGCCGCTCCACGTTGACCGTCACCGTCTTGTCGGCCTTGTCGCTGACGACGCGGCCCTGCATGGTCTTCGTAACCTTCACCGTGTTCCCTCGGCCTTCTCCTTGGCGATGGTCAGGAGGCGTGCGATCTCCCGCTTGGCCACCCGTGCCCTGCGCGGGTTGCTGGTGTGGCCGACGGCGGACTGGATGCGCAGGTCGAAGAGCTCCTCACGGCGCTTCTCGACCTCGGCCTCGATCTCGCCCGCGCTCATGTTGCGGACGTCACTGGGCTTCATCGTAGATCTCCCGCTTCACCATCTTCACCTTGATGGGGAGCTTGTGGGCGGCGAGACGGAAAGCCTCCTTGGCCTGCTCCTCGGTCACGTTGGCGACCTCGAACATGACCCGGCCCGGCTTCACCACGCTGACCCAGTACTCCACCGCGCCCTTCCCCTTACCCATTCGAACTTCCTGCGGCTTCTTCGTGACGGGCTTGTCAGGGAAGATGCGAACGTAGATCTTACCACCACGGCGGAAGAAGCGGCTCATGGTCACGCGCACGGCCTCGATCTGGTTGGACTTGATCCAGGCCGGCTCCAGGGCCACGAGGCCGTAGTCGCCGAAAGCGACGTAGTCGCCACCCTTGGTGGCGCCCGTCATCCGGCCGCGCATCTGCTTGCGGTACTTGACGCGCTTCGGTAGCAACATGGCTCAGCCACGCTCCTTCCTGGCGCGCGGGCGCGCGTCGCGCGCACCGGCTGGGGCGCCCGGGCGACCGGCGCCGTCGCGGCGGCGCGGACCGGCGGGGCGGCGACGGCGCTTCTTGTCGTCGTCGACCTTCGGTCGCGGGAGGACGGCGGCCTTGCGCTGCTTGTCGCCGACGATCTCGCCGTGGAAGACCCACGCCTTCACGCCGATGACGCCGTACGTGGTGTTGGCGCGCGCGGTGCCGTAATCGATGTCGGCGCGCAAGGTCTGCAGCGGCACCCGGCCGTCCGCGTACCATTCCGGGCGGGCCTGCTCGGTGCCGCCGAGGCGACCGGAGCACCGGACCTTGACGCCCCTGGCGCCGGACTCCATCGTGCGCTGCACGGCCTGCTTCATGGCCCTGCGGAACGCGAAGCGGCGCTCGAGCTGCTCGGCGATGCGCTGGGCGATGAGCGCGGCGTTCGTGTTGGGGTTGGCGACCTCCTGCACGTTGACGCCGATGGTGCCCGGGATCTTCGCGCTCAGCTTGGTGCGCAGGGCCTTGATGGCCTCGCCGCCGCGCCCGATGACCACGCCCGGCTTGGCCGTATGGATGGTGACGTTGATGTTGTGAGCCGCCCGCTCGATGTCGATGCGCGAGACGCCGGAGTGGCCGACGTCCTTGAGCACCGTCGCGCGGATGAGCTCGTCCTCCTGCAGGAGGCGGGGGTAGTCGGCCGGCGCGGCGTACCAGTGAGCGGACGGCTCCTTGTTGACGCCCAGCCTGAACCCGACGGGGTTGATCTTATTTCCCACTACGTTCCTCCAGCGTGATCGAGATACTGCACGTGCGCTTGCGCATCAGGTCGGCGCGCCCGCGGGCGCGCGCGAGGAAGCGCTTGAGCGTCGGCCCTTCGCTGACCTCGATCGCCTTGACGAAGAGGCTGTCCTCGAACATGTCGTGGTTGTTGACCGCGTTCGCCTTGGCGCTCTGGAGCACCTTGAGCATGGGCTTGGCGGAGCGCTTGTCCGTGAAGCGCAGGATGTCCTCCGCCTTGCTCACGTCCTTGCCGCGGATGAGATCGGCCACGAGGCGCGTCTTGCGCGGGGTGACGCGCAGCATGCGCAGCGAGGCCTTGGCTTGCTGAGCCACGGTCACTCCTTCCGCGAGCCGGAGTGGCCGCGGAACGAACGGGTCGGCGAGAACTCGCCGAGCTTGTGCCCGACCATGGTCTCCTGAACGAAGACGGGGACGTGCTGCCTGCCGTTGTAGACGCCGATGGTGTGACCGACCATCTCGGGCACCACCGTGCTGCGGCGGCTCCAGGTCTTGATGACGCGGCGGTCGCCGGAGGCGTTGGCGGCGTCGATCTTCTTGAGCAGGTGGCCGTCGACGAACGGTCCCTTCTTGAGGCTACGCGCCATTGTCAGCTTCCCTTCCGGCGCCGCACGATGAAGCGGCTCGAACCCTTGCGCTTGTCGCGGGTCTTGAGGCCCTTGGCCTTCTGACCCCACGGGCTGACGGGCGGGCGTCCGCCGGTGGAGCGTCCCTCGCCACCGCCGTGCGGGTGGTCGACCGGGTTCATGGCGCGACCGCGCTGGTGCGGCTTGCGCCCATACCACCGCGTGCGGCCGGCCTTGCCGTAGACGACGTTCTTGTGGTCCGAGTTGCCCACGACGCCGATGGTGGCGTAGCACTCCCCGTGGACCTTGCGCAGTTCACCCGACGGCAGCCGCAGGGTGACGTACGTGGCGTCGCGGCCCTGGATCTGGATGCTCGTGCCGGCGGAGCGCGCGAGCTGCGCGCCCTTGCCGGGCAGCAGCTCCACGGCGTGCACGACGGCGCCGACGGGGATGAACCGCAGCGGCATGGCGTTGCCGAGCTCCGGCTCGGCCTCGGCGCCGGCGACGATGGTGCTGCCGACCGCCAGCTTGTCCGGCGCGAGCACGTAGCGCTTCTCGCCGTCGACGTAGTGCAGCAGCGCGATGTTGGCGCTACGGTTCGGGTCGTACTCGATGCTGGCGACCTTGGCGGGCACGCCCTCCTTGTCGCGGCGACGGAAGTCGATGACGCGGTAGCGGCGCTTGTGGCCGCCGCCACGGAAGCGCGACGTGATGCGCCCGTGATGGTTGCGGCCGCCCGTCTTCTTGAGGGGCCGGACCAACGACTTCTCCGGAGCATCGCGCGTGATCTCCGCGAAGTCCAGCGTGCTCATGCTGCGACGGGAGGGGGTGTAGGGACGGTAGTTCTTGGTTGCCATGTCCTGACCTCCTCCTTACGACAGGCCTTCGAGCTGCTCTATGCGCTGCCCGGCCTTGAGAGTGACGATGGCCTTCTTCCGTTCGGGGCTGCGGCCGGAGAAACGGCCGAGCGACTTGATCTTGCCCTTGACGGTGACCAGGTTTACCTTGACCACGTCGACCTTGAAGGCCGTCTCGATGGCCTCGCGGATCTGGACGCGGTTGGCGTGCGGATGGACGTAGAAGGAGTACTTGCCGCTCTGGATCGCGGTCACGGCCTTCTCGCTCAGCACGGGGGCGAGGACGACGTCGTAGGCGTTCATGCGCTCTCTCCCGGCTCGTCGAAGATCTTGGCGTCGGCGATGACGCGGTCGGCGCGCAGCACGTCGTAGACGTTGAGGCCGGCGCCCGCGAGCACGTCGATCCATGGGACGTTACGCGCGGCGCGGCGCACGAGCTCATCGTCGGTGACGAGGAGGACGCGCTCCTTGCCGTCGAAGCCGTGGCTCTTGGCCCACGCGACGAACTCGCGCGTCTTGCCGCCGACGCCGAAGGAGTCGACGAGCGTGAGGCGGCCGTCCTGGGCGCGGCTGGCGATGGCCATCTGGAGGCCGAGGCGCCTGACGCGCTTCGGGAGCGTGTAGCCGTACGACCGCGGCTGCGGGCCGAAGGCCGTGCCGCCGCCGACGAAGATGGGGGCCTTCTTGTCGCCGTGGCGAGCGCGGCCGGTCCCCTTCTGCGGGTAGATCTTGGCGGTGGAGCCCGACATCATGCCGCGCGTCTTCGTGGCGGCCGTGCCGCGGCGGCGCTTGGCGAGCTGCCACATGACGACTTCATGCAGCACCGACTCTTTTGGCTCGGGCAGGTCGAGGGTGACCTTACGCCCACTGCCGATGACGTCTATGGTGACCGGCATCAGCTCACCTTCCTCTTCGACTGGCGTACCTGGACGAGGCCGCCGTTGGGGCCCGGAAGCGCGCCCTTGATGAGGATCAGGTTGTCCTCCAGGCGCACCTCGACGACCTCGAGACCGACGATGGTGACGGTCTCGCCACCGTAGACGCCGGCCATGCGCTTGCCCTTGTAGACGCGGCCCGGCCACTTGCGCTGGCCGATGGAGCCGGGCGAACGGTGCTTCTTCTTGACGCCGTGGGTGGCGGGGAGGCCGCTGAAGTTCCAGCGCTTCATGACGCCGGCGGTACCGCGGCCCTTGCTCGTGCCCGTGACGTCGACGGCCTCGCCGGCCGCGAAGACGTCCGCCTTGACCTCGTCGGCCTCAGGCGCGTAGTCGCGGAACTCGACCAGGTGGCGGGTCGCGGCGACGGCGGCACGCTTGAAGTGGCCGGCGCGCGGCTTGTTGACCGCCTTGCCCGGGAGCTCGTCCCACCCCAACTGCACCGCAGCGTAGCCGTCGGTGGCTGGGGTCTTGCGTTGCACCACGGGGCAGGGCCCGGCGAGCACGACGGTCACCGGCACGAGCCGGTCGCCTTGCCACACCTGGGTCATGCCCACCTTGGTGCCGAGGATTCCTTTCACTGTCAACGGCCTCCGACGGTCTTGATCTCGATGTCGACCCCGGTCGGGAGGTCGAGATGCATGAGGGAGTCGATGGTGCTCTTGGTCGGCGACTTGATGTCGATGAGCCGGTTATGGGTCCGGATCTCGAAATGCTCGCGACTGTCCTTGTCGGTGAAGGGGCTGCGCAGCACGCAGAAGCGCCGGATGCGGGTCGGGAGCGGCACGGGGCCGGCGACCTTGGCGCCGGTGCGGCGCACGGTCTCGACGATCTTCGTAGCGGAGGAGTCCAGGCTACGGTGATCGAAGGCCTTCAGTTTGATGCGGATCTTGGGAGCGGCCATATGGTTACTTCGTGATGCTGGTCACAACCCCAGCACCAACCGTACGCCCACCCTCACGAATCGCAAACCGCAACCCCTCCTCCATCGCAATCGGCTTAATCAACTCAACCGACAACTCCACATTATCCCCAGGCATCACCATCTCCACCCCAGACGGCAACGACACCACACCCGTCACATCCGTCGTCCGAAAATAAAACTGCGGACGATACCCCGAGAAAAAAGCAGAGTGACGACCACCCTCCTCCTTCCTCAAAATATACACAGACGCACCAAACCCCACATGCGGCGTAATCGAACCCGGCCGAGCCAACACCTGACCCCGCTCAATATCATCACGCCCCACCCCACGCAACAACACCCCAACATTATCCCCAGCCATCCCCGAATCCAACGTCTTACGATGCATCTCAACACCCGTCACAACACTCCTACGAGTATCAGACAACCCCACAACCTCAACCTCATCCCCCGTCCGCACCACACCACGCTCAATACGACCCGTAGCCACCGTCCCACGACCCGTAATCGTAAACACATCCTCCACCGGCATCAAAAACGCCCGATCAACATCCCGCACCGGCGTCGGAATATAAGCATCCACCGCATCCAACAACCCCCACACCCGATCAACCCACTCATTCACACCACGCGCCACCTTCGGCTCCCCCTGCAAAACCTCCAACGCCCGCAAAGCCGACCCACGCACCACCGGCAAATCATCCCCAGGAAACTCATACGAAGACAACAACTCACGCACCTCCATCTCCACCAACTCCAACAACTCCTCATCCTCCACCATATCCACCTTATTCAAAAACACCACAATATACGGCACCCCCACCTGACGCGCCAACACAATATGCTCACGCGTCTGCGGCATCGGACCATCAGCAGCCGACACCACCAAAATCGCACCATCCATCTGCGCCGCACCAGTAATCATATTCTTCACATAATCCGCATGCCCCGGACAATCAACATGCGAATAATGCCGAGCCGCAGTCTGATACTCAACATGCGACGTATTAATCGTAATCCCACGCGCCCGCTCCTCAGGCGCCTTATCAATCTGATCATACGACTGCACCTCAACCGACGAATCAACCGAAGCCGCCGTAAACGTAATCGCAGCCGTCAACGTCGTCTTCCCATGATCCACATGCCCAATCGTCCCCACATTCACATGCGGCTTCGTACGCTCAAACACACCCTTAGCCATGATCAATGCTCCTTAAGTAGGTATCTAGGATTACTTCTTGAGTAGTTCGTCTTGAACACCGCGAGGCGTCGCCTCGTAATGATCGAAGAACATCGAGAACGTGGCGCGGCCCTGGGTCAGGCTGCGCAGGTCGGTGGCGTAGCCGAACATCTCCGCGAGCGGCACGTTGGCGGTGACCACCTGCGCGTTGCCGCGCGGGGTCATGCCTTGGATCTGCCCGCGGCGAGAGTTCAGGCTGCCGATGACGTCGCCCATGTACTGGTCGGGGGTCGTCGCCTCGACGCGCATGATCGGCTCGAGGACCTGGGCGCCGCCCTGGTTCATCGCCTCGCGCACCGCCATGGAGGCGGCGATCTTGAAGGACATCTCGGACGAGTCGACCTCGTGGTACGAGCCGTCGTAGAGCGCGACCTTCATGTCGACGATCGGGAAGCCGAGGAGCGGACCGCTCTGCATGGCCTCCTCGACGCCCTTCTGGACGGCCGGGATGAAGTCCTTCGGCACGGTGCCGCCGACGACGGCGTTCTCGAACACGTTGCCGGTGCCGCGCGGGTTGGGCTCGGCCTTGATCTTGACGTGGCCGTACTGCCCGCGACCGCCCGACTGGCGCACGAACTTGCCTTCGACGTCGACCGGCCGCGAGATGGTCTCACGGTAGGCGACCTGCGGGGCGCCGACGTTCGCGTTCACGTTGAACTCGCGCTTGAGGCGGTCGACGATGATCTCAAGGTGCAGCTCGCCCATGCCGGAGATCTTGGTCTGGCCCGTCTCCGGGTCGGACTCGACCCGGAAGGTCGGGTCCTCTTCCGTCAGCTTGATGAGGCCGTTGGACAGCTTGTCCTGGTCGGCCTTGGAGGCCGGCTCGATGGCCACGGTGATGACGGGCTCCGGGACCTCGATCGACTCGAGGAGGATGGGGTGGTCCGGGTCGGTGAGGCTGTCGCCCGTACCCGTGTCCTTGAGGCCGACGACGGCGCCGAGCGAGCCCGCGTCGATGGACTCGACTTCCTCTCGCGAGTTCGCGTGCATCTTGAGGAGACGACCGATGCGCTCGCGGCGACCCTTCGTCACGTTGTAGATGTACGTGCCGGCCTTGAGCGAGCCCGAGTAGACGCGGACGAACACGAGGCGACCAACGTACGGGTCGGTGGCGATCTTGAAGGCCAGCGCGGACGTGGGCGCGTCGAAGTCGGCCGGGCGGGAGTCCGGCTCGTCCGTGTCGGGGTTGATGCCCGGGACGGGCGGGATGTCGAGCGGCGACGGCAGGAAGGCAGCGACCGCGTCGAGCAGCCTCTGCACGCCCTTGTTCTTGAGAGCGGAGCCGCAGCACACGGGGAAGAACTTCAGACCGATCGTGCCCTTACGGATGGCGGCGCGCAGGAGCTCGTTGGGGACGTCCTCGCCCTCCAAGTACAGCATGGCGACTTCGTCGTCGAACTCGGCGACGCGCTCGATCATGAGCTCGCGCTTCTCCTTGGCGAGCGCGAGGAGGTTCGCCGGGATCTCCTCGATCTCGATGTTCTTGCCGATGTCGTCGTGGTAGTAGACGGCCTTCATCTCGATGAGGTCGAGCATGCCCTCGAACGTGTCCTCGGCGCCGATCGGCCACTGGAGCGGCACGGCGAGCGCCCCGAGGCGGTCGGCCATGGAGGAGAGCACGAGCTCGAAGGAGGCGCCCGTCTTGTCCATCTTGTTGGCGAAGGCGATGCGCGGCACGTGGTACTTGTCGGCTTGCCGCCACACCGTCTCCGACTGGGGCTCTACGCCCTGGCTGGCGTCGAACACCGCCACGGCGCCGTCGAGCACGCGCATGCTGCGCTCGACCTCCATGGTGAAGTCCACGTGGCCCGGCGTGTCGATGACGTTGATGCGCGTGTCGCCCCAGAAGGCCTGGGTGACGGCGGACGTGATCGTGATGCCGCGCTCGCGCTCTTGCGCCATCCAGTCCATCTGGGAGGCGCCCTCGTGGGTCTCGCCTACCTTGTGGATGCGGCCGGTGAAGAAGAGGATCCGCTCGGTGAGCGTGGTCTTGCCGGCATCGATGTGCGCGGCGATACCGATGTTGCGTGTCTTGCGTAGGTCAGTGATCGTCGTAGTCATAAATCAGTCGATAGCTTTGGAGGCCCTTGCCGGGGTCACCAGCGGTAGTGGGCGTAGGCGCGGTTCGCCTCCGCCATCCGCTCGACGTCCTCCTTCTTCTTGACGGCACCGCCGCGACCGGCCGCGGCGTCCAGGAGCTCGCCGGCCACGCGCTCGACGGCCGTGCGCTCTGGGCGGGCGTCGCAGGCGGCGACGAGCCAACGGAGGCTGAGCGACTGCGAACGGCGCGGCGCGACCTCGACTGGCACCTGGTAGGTGGAACCGCCGACCCTACGGCTACGCACCTCGATGCGCGGGCGGATGTTGTCGAGCGCCTGCCGGAAGACCTTGAGGGGCTCCTGGCCGGTGCGCTCCTGGATGAGGCGGCAAGCGCCGTAGAAGATGCGGCTGGCGGTGTTCTTCTTGCCGTCGCGCATCAGCTTGTTGACTAGGGCGGTCACCGTCGTGTCGGAGTAGACAAGATCGGGCTCCAGCGGGCGGATCTCGGCGCGTCTTCTGCGTCCCATGGCTTACTTCTTCCCTGCCTTCGGCTTCTTGGTGCCGTACTTGCTGCGGCTCTGGTTGCGCTGGACGTAACGGCCGACGCCAACGCCCTGCGCGTCGAGCGTGCCACGCACGATGTGGTAGCGCACGCCCGGCAGATCCTTCACGCGGCCGCCGCGGATGAGCACGACGGAGTGCTCCTGCAGGTTGTGCTTCTCGCCCGGGATGTAGGCCGTGACTTCCTGGCCGCCGGCCAACCGGACACGCGCGATCTTGCGCAGCGCCGAGTTCGGCTTCTTCGGGGTCTGGGTCTTGACGGCCGTGCAAACGCCACGGCGTTGCGGCGACCCCTTGAGTGCCGGGGTCTTGCTCTTCTTCTCGATCTTCCTGCGCCCCTTGCGGAGCAGCTGGTTAACGGTCGGCAGAACGATCACTCCCTCGTGCGGTCTCGCAGCCGTTGGGAACTCGGATGCGGCGATAAAGGCCTCGAACTCGGCTAGCCTGACGTCGTTCGCGGCCTTCGCGGCAGCACACGACAAACTCGCCCTAGACCCAACGCTGCGGGCCGAGGGCAGACAAACCTAGGCAGTATAGCGCCTACGCCCACTATTTGGCAAGCGCGGAGCGCGCCCGCTGCACGCGCGCCAGCGCGGTCGCCCCGTCCGGTGCCACCGCGGTCAGGTGACCCATCTTGCGGCCCGGCCGAGCGGACGCCTTCCCGTAGAGGTGCAGGCGCACGCCCGGCTCGCGCAGCGCGGCGGCCCAATCGGGCTCGCCGCCGCCCCACAGGTCGCCCAAGAGGTTCGCCATCGCGGCCGGGGCGAGCGGTGCGGGGCTGCCGAGGGGCAGGCCGCATAGGGCGCGCACCTGCTGCTCGAACTGGCCCGTCGCGCAGGCCTCGATGGTCAGGTGACCCGAGTTGTGCGGGCGCGGTGCGACCTCGTTCACGTACAAACCGCCGTCGGTGGCCACGAAGAACTCGACGCACCCCAGGCCGACGAACTTGAGCCCCGAGAAGATCGCCTCGGTCGCCTCGGCCGCGGCCGCCAGCAGCGCCGGCGTCAGGAGGCCGCCGGTCGGGTCGTCCGGACCGTCGAGGCGAAGGCCCTCCCCCGAGCCGGTCGCCCGGGGGCCCCAAGGGGAGCTGGACACGTCGAGGACCTGGGTCACGTGCCTGTTGATGACGGGGAGGTAGGGCGCGAAGCCGCCGTCCGCCGCCCTGGCCGCCACGACGGAGAGCTCGGCGGCGAGCTCGATCCGCCGCTCGACCACGACCGGCCCGGCGGCGGCGAGCGCCGCGGCCGCTTCCGAGCGTTCCGCGTCGGGCACCCGCCCGAGCGCGACCTGGCCCTTCCCGTCGTAGCCGAAACCGGCCGTCTTGACCAGGCAGCCGCCGGCGAAACCGGCGACGGCGGCCTCGAGCTCCGAGAGAGAGCCGTTCGTCACCGCTACGTAAGGCACCACGGGCAACCCGTGTCGGGAGAGGAACTCCTTCTCGCGCAAGCGGTGTTGCGTGACGTGAAGGGCGAGGTGACCGGGGCGCACGCGCGTGACCCGCTCGGCCGCGGCGATGGCGGCGGCGGCGAGGTTCTCGAACTCGAGCGTCAGGGCGTCGACCCCGGCAGCGAAAGCCGCGATGGCGCCGACGTCCTCGTAGCTCCCGACGACCGCGCGCTCGGCGGCCTGGGCGGCGGGCGAACCGGCCTGATCGGTATAGACGGCGACCGCGTACCCCAGCCGTCGGGCGGCCAGCGCGAACATGCGCCCGAGCTGGCCGCCGCCGAGCACGCCGAGACGCGCGCCTGGCAACAACGTCTCCATCTACTCCTCGAAGCTGGCGCCCGGCAGCACGGAAGCCGAAGCGGCGCTCGTCTGGGCGGCGCGGTACGCCACGAGGCGCTCGCGCAGCTCGGGGCTCTTCAGCGCGAGGATGCTCGCGGCCAGCAGACCGGCGTTGACGGCCCCGGCGACGCCGATGGCGAGGGTGCCGACCGGCACCCCCTTGGGCATCTGCACTATCGACAACAGCGAGTCCACGCCTCGCAACGCCTCGCTCATGACCGGCACGCCAAGGACGGGCAGATGGGTGCCAGCGGCGATCATGCCGGGTAGGTGGGCGGCGCCGCCGGCGCCCGCCACGATCACCTCCAGCCCCCGAGCGGCTGCGCCCTTGGCGAACTCGCTCAGGCGGTCGGGCGTGCGGTGGGCGGAGACGACCTTGCAGACGTGCGGGACCCCGAGGCGCTCGAGGACCTCCGCTGCGTGCCGCAACGTCTCCCAGTCGCTGGTGGAGCCCATCACGACGGCGACGACGGCGGTCGGGCGGTCCTCCCCCGCCGCGCCGCTCATGCGCGCCGCCCGACGTCGCCCGCGGCCGCGGCCGGAGCCCGCACGCCCACGCCGGGCCGTGGGGCACTCGCGCGCGCGAGGCGGTCACGGACGGCGAGCCACGGCGGGGTGAGCGGCACGCGTTCGATCAGGATCTCCCTCGGCGCCGCCGAGTCCAGCCGCCTTAGCGCGGCGTAGAGGCTCGCGCCGAACGCCACGGGATCGTCGGGCAGCGCCACCCAGAGGCCCGCGAAGGCCTCGGGGGCGTGGCGCCGAGCCAGCACGGCCATCCCGGCATCCTCGCCGATACGCCGTTCGAGCTCGGCCGGGCCGACGAGGCGCGTGGGCGCCGTCGGGGCGTAATGGCTCGGCAGGCTGCCAGGCACGCGGGGAGCGGCCGCGTCCCCGTTCACCTCCACGCGCTCTCCGACGACCGCCTCGATGGCCTCGACGGTCACGCCGCCGGGGCGCAGGACGCGCGCGACCGGGCCAGTGAGGTCGAGGATCGTCGACTCGAGCCCGACCCGACAGGCGCCCCCGTCCAGCACGACGAGGTCGGCGGCGCCGAACTCGGCGGCCACGTGCTCGGCGGTCGTCGGGCTGATGCGCCCGAAGCGGTTCGCGGACGGGGCCGCGACGGCGCCCCCGAGGGCGTCGAGCAGGGCGAGGGCCACAGGGTGCCCCGGCACGCGCAGCGCCACGGTGGGTTGCCCGCCCGTGAGCACGTCCGGCACCCAGGCCGCCTTGCGCACCACGAGCGTGAGCGGGCCCGGCCAGAGGGCGGCCGCGAGGGCCTCGAGGCGCCGGTGGGCGCCGTGCTCCCGAGCGTGCTCCACCCAGCCGCCGGCGTCCGCGCCGGAACCGAGGTGGACGATGAGCGGATGGTCGCGCGGCCTGCCCTTGAGCTCGAAGACCCGCGCGACCGCGCGCTCGTCACGCGCCGAGGCCGCGAGGCCGTAGACGGTCTCCGTCGGCATGGCCACGAGCCGGCCGGCAGCCAGGAGCTCCGCGGCCAAGCCGACGTTCTCTGGTGTGGGGGGCAGTATCCGCACTGCCACCGAGCATACCTACTCCGCCGGTTCCGGGGTCGTCTCGAGGCCCTCACAGGGTCGCTCCCGCTTGCGCCTCTCTCAAGAGGGGCGCGAGCGCGGGAACAGCACCACGCGCAGGGCGTTCACGTTCGTGCGCGTCGGCCCCGTGACGAGCAGGCCGCCGACCTCGTCCAGCAGACCGTGGGAGTCGTGCGTCCGCAAGGCGCGCTCGATACCTTCGGGTGTCAGGCGAGCCAACGCCTCGGGCGTCAGGAGCGCGCCGGCCGCCGCCGAGGCCCCGTCCAGCCCGTCCGTATCGACGGCAAGGAGCCAGTAGTCGCTCCGCCCGAGCGCGGCGACGAAGGCCAGCGCCCACTCGCCGTTCGGCCCGCCCCGAGCCGGGACGGGGCCGGCGGGCGCAGTGCCGGCGACGGGCCCACGCGCCGCGCCCACCGAGTGGGCGCCGTCCTCGGCCGTTGCCGCTTCCCGGGAGTCGCGCGCCACCGTCGTCTCGCCCCCGTAGACGAACGCCACCGGTCCGTCCCACCCGCCGAGCGCGAGAGCCGCCGCCACTTCCCTGGCCTGGCGCCTCGCCACCGCGGTGGAGTCGCCCGTGACGGTCGCGTCCGCCATGGCGACCGCGACCCCTTCCGCCTCCAGCCGGGCCGCGGCCGCCGCGACGGCGAGCGCACCGGAAGCGACCAGTTCGTAGCGGGCTCCGGCCAGGCGGGGGTCGCCGGGCTTGGGCGTCTCCGGACGTCGGCCCCGCAGGCCGGCCTCGAGGGCCCGCCTGGCGGCGGCGGCCTGGGGCGCGAACTCGTCGAGCGCGGCCAAGGCGTCCGCGAACGTGGTCGCGTCCGCGACGGTCGGTCCGGAGGCGATGGTCCCCGGGTCGTCGCCCACGACGTCCGAGACCGCGAGGGCGAGCAACGGCGCCCTGCACACCGCGGCAAGCCGCCCGCCCTTGACCGCCGAGAGGTGCTTGCGAACCGCGTTGATGCGACGGATGTCCGCCCCGCCGCGCAGGAGCGCGGCCGTCGTCTCCGCCTTCTCCTCCAGGCTCAGGCCCTCGGGCGCGCAGAGGAGCGCGGAGCCGCCGCCGGAGACGAGGAACAGTACGAGGTCGTCCGCGCCCGCCCCGGCCACCAGCCGCCGTATACCGGCCGTGGCGGCCGCGCCGGCGGCGTCCGGCACCGGGTGGGCGCCCTCCAGCACCGCGACGCGACGGGTGGGAGCGGCGTGGCCGTACCGCGTCACCACGACGCCGCCGAGCGGCACGTCCGGAGCGTACGCGTCCTCCACGGCGCGCGCCATGGCCGCGGCCGCCTTGCCGGCACCCACGACGACGATCCGACCCGGCGGCGGTGGCGGCAGGTATGGGCGCAGGGCGGAAGCCGGCTCTGCCGCGCCGAGCGCCGCGGCCAAGGCCGCGCGCAGCGTCGATGTTCCCGTAGCGCTCACCCCGGCTACAATAGGGCATGTTCGGGATGTTCAGGCGGCAAGATCCGCGCTTCCGCGAGGAGGCCAACGCCCTGCTATGCCAGGTGCGCACCGACCGGCACGGCGAGGTCATCCGGGTGCGCCTCTCCAAGACGAGCGAGATGAGCCTCCAGGGCAACAACTACTTCGTCCGCAAGTCGCTCGTGGGCCCCAAGACCCTAGACAACGCCACGCTCGAGGTGACGATGACGAGGTCCCACAAGGTGACGAACGCGACGGTCGACGGCGGCCGCCTGCTGGCAGCCAGAGACTGGGAATGACCGTGGCCGGGGGGCGGACAGTCGTCACGGGGAAGGGTTCGCCGTCCGCCTCGCTCGACGTGCGCCCGGCGCCCGTGCTGGAACTCACTTACGCCTACTTCCGCCTCGCCGACCTCGACGGGCGCCAGACGCCCCTACCCTGGTTGCGCGAGCTGCGCGACCACCCGCCGCGCTGGCTGAGCGCGAGCATGGCAAGGCGCAGCGAGGAGCTCGGGTACGAGGCGCTCCTGATCGCTTGCGCTTGTGGCTACGAGGCGGACGAGACGCCGGACCGGTTCCTCGCCGACTTCCCCGAGCTCCCGCCCGCGGCTGTCGGAGCGTTCCCAGCCGCCTTCGTCCAGCCGGAGGGCGCCGAAGGCGACGAGCTGCTCCCCGAGCGCTCGGCCGCCATCCGCACGGCGCTCGAACGGCTCGCCGAGCCGGCCGCGGCCCGGCACCTGGCCTCGACGCTGCGGTGGCTGTGGGAGCACCTGCGCCCCGCTTGGGAAGGGGCGGGCCGCAGTGCGACCGAGGCCGCAGCGCGTGCGCTCCAAGCCGCCACCGGCACCGGCGGCGATCTCCTGGCTTCTCTCCCGATCCATCATTTCGTGCAGTTGGAGGACAGCGTCACCGCCATCCGGGCGCAGTCGGCGCGCGGTCGCACGCTCGTCGTGCCGCTCTACTTCGCCCTGCGCGGCGGCTTCCGGTTCAGGGTGCGCGACCAACTCGTCATCGGCTACGGCGCGCGTACGGAGGACGTCTACGAGGAGCAGCGCGACGGGGTGGTCGCCCTCGCCGGTCGCCTCAAGGCGTTCTCGGATCCGACGCGGCTCCTGCTGCTCTTCCACGTCAGCAGGCTCTCCCGCTTCCCGCTCACCGTCGGGGACCTTGCCAAGCAGCTCGGCGTGAGCCAGCCGACGGCCAGCGGCCACCTCCGGCTCCTGCGTGAGCTCGGGCTCGTCACGGTCCTGAGGTGCGGCAACCGCTCGTACTACCGCCTGGAGCCCGAGGCGGTGCGCCCACTACTCGACGAGCTGGAGCGAACCCTGCTGCCGCCGATGGCTGGTCACCAGCGTTAATCAGGCGAACGAAGCCGTCCGTGCGGGCGCTTGCGCCCTATTGCGCGCTGACGAGGTCCGGCCGGAGGCTCCGTGCTTCGCGCAGATACACGTGACGCATCTCCTCCTGGCCCTTGGTGGTGTTCAGGAGGAGCATGACGCGGATGCAGCGGGGCAGCCGGCCCGGGACGGGGATCTCCTGGAAGCAGAGCAGCGGGACCATCGTCATGCCGATGGCCCGGGCGCCTTCCGCCGGGAACGTCGACGAGAGGTCCGGCGTGGTGGTGAAGAACACGGAGGAGATCTCCTCATAGTCGGAGATGGCGTTCTGCTCGAGCATCGCCTGCAGCAACTCGGCGGTCGCCGAGAGGATCTGCTCCGGCACGTCCGCCTCCACCGTCGTCGCTCCCCGTATGCCCCGCACGCGGTTCTGCCCGTCCCGTCCGTCCATGGCGGGGAGTGTACCAGGCTCGTGACCCGTGGGCGGCGGCGTTCCCTCCCCATGCTTTACGGTGCGGCATGCCCCAGACCGTCACACCGTGGTTCGAGCTCACGGCCGACCAGCGCTCGCTAATAGGCCCGCTACGGGAGTTCCTCAAGGCGGAGGTCGCCCCGGGCGCCGTGCAGCGCGACGAGACCGGGGAGTTCCCCGCGTCGATCGTCAAGGCACTCGGCGCCATGGGCGTCTTCGGACTCCAGGTCCCCGAGGAGTTTGGCGGGGCCGGGCTCGACACGGCGACCTCGGCCCTCGTCGTCGAGGAGGTGGCCGCCGTAGACGGCTCGCTCGCGCTGACGGTCGCGTCCCACAACTCGCTATGCGTGGGGCACCTGCTCGCGGCCGCCGACGACGCACAGCGTCGCGAGTGGCTGCCACCACTGGCCGCGGCCGAGCGGCTCGGCGCTTGGGCACTGACCGAGCCGGGGGCCGGCTCCGACGCCGCGGCGCTGGCGACGAAGGCGACACGCACGTCGGAGGGTTACGAGATAACGGGCAGCAAGCAGTTCATCACCCAGGGCACGGTCGGCGGCGTGTACGTAGTCATGGCCAGGACCGCGGAGGCGGCGCACGGGGCGGCGCGTTCCGACGGCATAAGCGCCTTCGTGCTCCCTGGCGAGACGCCGGGCCTCGTGCGCGGCAAGCCTGAGAAGAAGCTCGGGCTGCGCAGCTCCGACACGACGCCCCTGGTCTTCGATGGCGTGCGCGTCGGCGGCGGGGCGCTCCTCGGCCGGGAAGGCGCCGCCTTCGCCGACGTGGCGCGCGTGCTGTCCGGCGGCCGCATCGGCATCGGCGCCATGGGCATCGGACTCGGGCGCGCCGCCCTGGAGAAGGCCGGTCGTTACGCCCTCGAGCGCCGCCAGTTCGGGCAGGCGCTCGCCAGGCACCAGGCGGTCGCGTTCAAGCTGGCCGAGATGGCCACGGAGTTGGAGGCCGCCAGGCTGCTCGTGATGAAGGCCGCCGCCTTGCGCGACGCCGGCCGCGACCACACCCTCGCGGCGGCCATGGCGAAGCTGAAGGGGAGCGTCGCCGGAGTGAACGCGTGCGACGCCGCCATCCAGGTCTTGGGCGGCTACGGCTACCTGCGCGACTACGAGGTCGAGCGCTACTGGCGCGACGCCCGGCTCACCCGCATCGGCGAGGGCACGGACGAGATCCAACACCTGATCATCGCGCGGGAGTACCTGCGGCAGCTCGAGTAGCGCCGCCGACGGCGGCCCCCGCGGCCCTCAGGTCGCGTGCGGCGCCAGGCGGCCGGCAGCCGTGGTCGGACGGTCCGCACCGCTAGTCGCCGAGCAGGCGACGGGGGCGTCCGCCACGCCCTCCGGCAGGGCGGCCAACGCCGCCCGGAGGACCTCGACCCCGGCGCCACGCCGGTGCGAACGCTCCGAGATCATCCGCCGCCACGCCCTTCCCCCTGGCTGGGAACGGAAGAGCGCCAGCATGTGGCGCGACATGGCGGCGAGGGGCATGCCGGCGAGCAGCTGCTCCTCGACGTACGGGTACACGGCTTCCACGACGCTCCGACGCGTGAGCGGGGGTCGGCCGCCCATCAGCTCGTCGGCAGCCGCCCGCCAGTCCCGACGCGGCGCTCCCGGCGACCGGAGCAGCTCGTCCGCGCCGGCGAGCACGAACGGGTCCTCGTAGACGGCGCGGCCGAGCATCACGCCGTCGACGCGCGCCAGGTGGGCCACCGCAGCCTCGAGGTCGGGGATCCCGCCGTTCAGCTCGACCAGCAGCTCCGGCCGCTCGGCCTTGAGGCGGTACACGACGTCGTAACGCAGGGGCGGGACCGTGCGGTTCTCCTTCGGGCTCAAGCCCTTGAGCCAGGCCTTCCTGGCATGCACGACGAAGCGGTCGGCCCCCGCCGCCGCCACGGTGTCGACGAACTCCAGGAGCTCCGGGAAGGAGTCGCGGTCGTCGACCCCGATGCGGTGCTTGACGGTCACCGGGACTGGCACGGCCGCTCGGAGTGCCGCGACGCCTTCGGCCACCAGGGCGGGGTCCTTCATGAGGCAGGCGCCGAAGTTGCCGCTCGTGACGCGCTCTGACGGGCAGCCGACGTTCAGGTCGATCTCGGCGTAACCGTAGGCGTGACCCAGGGCGGCGGCGCGGGCGAGGAGGTCCGGGTCGTCACCGCCCAGTTGCAGCACGACCGGGTCCTCGACGGGGCTCTTGGCGAGCAGCCTCTCGGCGTCACCGTGGACGACGGCGGCGGCCGTGAGCATCTCGCTATAGAGGAGCGTGCGCCGCGTTATCTGCCTGAGCAGGCAGCGGAAGTGCCGGTCCGTCAGGTCCAGCATGGGCGCCACGGACAGGGGCTGGGCGACCGAGCGGCTCAGGCTTCGCTCCCGGCGAGGGCCCGGTCCGCGTTCGGCGCCACCTTGCGCGGCTTGCGGAACGTGATGTTCTCCCACTCGCCCTCTTCAACGACGCGCAGCAGCGAGTTGGCGGCCCTGAAGTGCTCGACGACGGCCTGGACGAGGTCGTCCGGCGTGCTGGCGGCGGAGGTCAGGCCGACGGCCTCTACGCCGGCGAACCAGTCCGGCCTGATGTCAGCGACGGACTCGATGCGGTGGGCGTTGCCGGTCAGGTCGGCGGCCAGCTCCAGGAGGCGCATGCCGTTGGAGCTCGCCTCGCTGGTCACGACGAGGAAACCGCCGACGTGCGGGGCGATGGCCCTCACGGCGTCCTGCCTGTTCTTCGTCGCGAAGCAGAGGTCGTCGGAAGGGGGCACGACGAGCTTAGGGAAGCGTTCCCTGAGGAGCGCGACCGTGCGCATGGTGTCGTCGACAGAGAGGGTCGTCTGCGTGAGTACGACCACCCTCTCCGGGTCCGGCACGGTGACCGTGCGCGGGTCGGCCAGGGCCGGGTCGTGCTTGCGGTTGCCGAGCACGGCCACGACCGTCGTGGCCTCCGGCGCCTCGCCGTACGTGCCGACGACCTCCTGGTGCTTCGTCGAGTCGCCGACCAGCAGCACGTGGTAACCGAGGGCGGCGTACTTCTTGGCCTCGTTATGGACCTTGGTGACGAGCGGACACGTGGCGTCGATGGTGGCCAGGCCGAGCTGGGCCGCGCGAACGCGCACGACCGGGCTCACCCCGTGCGCGCTGAACACGACGGTATGCCCGACGGACCGCCCGGCCTCGGCGGCACGCTCCCTCACGCTCTCCAGGTCGTCGAGGCGCTCGACGAACGTCACGCCGTGCTCGTCCTCGAGCCGGTCGACGACGGTCCTGTTGTGAACGATGTCGTGGTACACGGCCACGCCACCCTCGCCGGCACGCTCGGCCTCGCCGGCGGCCTCCTTCACGGCCTCGATGGCCATGACGACGCCGGCGCAGAAGCCGCGCGGCTTGGCGAGGTAGAGGGTAGCGACGGGTCCAGACGTGCCCACGCTTGGCATTCTACCGGCCGCCAGCGCGCGGTCGCGCCTCCCGGGAGCGCACGCGACGCTACCGCACCACGGCGGACGCTCGGCGCGGCGGGGCCGCCCGCCGAGCGCGCGAGGCCTAGTTGCGCCGCCGGGCTTTCGGCGTCGCACGGCGCCTCACGCGCTGCTTGACCGTGGAACGCGCCGACATGATAGACTCCGTTTCGCTCGAGCGCGGGCGAACATGCCGTGCCCAAGCGGTCCGTGGGCGATTAGCTCAGCTGGTTAGAGCGCGTCGCTGATAACGACGAGGTCAGTGGTTCGAGTCCACTATCGCCCACCACGCTTCCCCCTCAAGCGCCTCCCATAACTCGCCAAGCCCCTTAGGGTCACGAACTCAGTTACCCGCGAACACGGACGTGCGCGCGCCGAGCGTCAACTCGACCCTGAACGTCGCGTTGCCGCGCTGCACCGTCAAGGTCACGACGTCGCCGATGTTCTTGCCGCGCACTACCGCCAGCAGGTCCGCGAACGTCGGGGTCGGGGTGCCGTCTACCGCCACGATCACGTCCGCGACCGGGGTGACGCTGACCGTGCCGTCGGCGGCCACGACGCTCTCCTGGCTCAACGACCGCAGGCCGGCCTTGGCGGCCGGTCCGCCCGGGGCGACCTCGCTGACGATGGGTCCGGGCCGGGCGCCCAGGTAGTGGGGGCTGGTGCGCGGATCGTAATCGAGCCCCTGCGCCCACGAGAACCCGATGACGGGCACGTCACGCTTGCCGCCGGCGAGCACCCCCTCCACGAGCTCGCTCGTACGCGTCAACGGGATGGCGTAGCCGGCGAAGTCCCGGTTGATCGCGAGCCCCTGGAGGAACGGCGGCACGAAGCCCTGCGAGCTCATGGCGCTGGGGTTGAAGCTTATGTAGCTCACGACGCCGACCGCCTCGCCGCGCGCGTTGACGACCGGGCCGCCCGAGTCGCCAGGCGCGAGGGAGTTGGTGAGCTCGATGGTGTCGTCGGCGAAGTCGGCGCGGCCCGCCCTCACGCCGAGCCGCGTGACGCGCCCCGACCTGGCGCCCATGAAGTCGTTGCGGCTGTTGCCGATGGCCACGACGCCCGTGCCGGGGCTGGGCAGCCGCGTGGCGAGGGGGATGTAGGGGACGAGGGTGGTGACGTCCGCTTGCAGCGCCGCCAGGTCCATGTAGGCGTCGAACCCGATGACGTGGACGTCGAACTCCAACCTGTCCGTGGTCACGGCGACGAGCTTCGCGCGGCACGACCCTTCGGAGGCGGCGGAGACCACGTGGTGGGCGGTGAGGAGGATGCCATCCTCCGTCACGAAGAAGCCGGTCCCGATCCCGAGAACGGCACGGGGGTTCGCTATGCAGCGCGCCTCGATGCGCACCGTAGCGCCGCGGGTGTTCTCGTAAGCCGTGAGCAGGGCGCCCGTGGGGGCCTCGATGGCCGGCGGGGTGCCGGCGACGTGCGCGAGGCGCGGTTCCGGCCGCAACTGGCTGCCGAGCACGGCGGTGAGTGCCAGCAGGGCGAGGAGCAGCCATGTGAAGGCCCTGACGCGCCTCAGGCCGAGGCCCGGGCGGGGCTGGGTGGGCTGCAGGACGAGCAGGGGCTCGTTCGGGAACCCGTGCTCCGTAGGGAGCGCGTGCTCCCCGGCCGGCTCCTGCTGACCGGCGAACCCGGCCACAGGCTCGGCGTCCGGCGCGCTAGCTTGGTTGACGGACTGCTCCTGAGCCTCGCGACCCTCTTCTGGCGGCATGTGCCCATTATGCGGGCCAGAAGGCTCGCCTGCGTATCATGGCTCGCATGTCGCATTTTCTTGACAACCGCGGCGACCCCGGATACCGCCAGGTCCTCGCGGAGATGGCTGCGCGCGCGCGCGCGTGGGACGGTCCCATCGTCGTGACCGCCCATGTGGACCCCGACGGAGACGCGCTTGGCAGTAGCCTGACGCTCGCGCGCGCGCTCCGAGCGCTCGACAAGTGCGTTACCGTCCCCCTGGCACCGCCCTCGTACCTGGCCTTCCTGGCCGAGGACGGCGAGCTGACGACGCCACTAGCGTCCTTCGCGCCCGACACGCTCCTCTTCGTTCTGGACGCGGGCGAGCTCGGGCGCATGGCGGGTGCGCCGGCGCAAGGCGCAGCGGTCGTGTTCAACATCGACCATCACGGCACCAACTCCCGGTTCGGTGACCTGGCCGTCGTCGAGCCGGGCAAGGCGGCGACGGCGATAATCATCAAGGAGCTCGTCGACGCCCTCGGCGTGCCGTGGACGGGCGTATTGGCCACCGCGTGCCTGGCCGGCATCCTCACCGACACGGGCAACTTCCGGTTCGGCAACACCGACCGCGAGGCGCTGACGACCGCGGGGCAGCTCATCGAGGCAGGCGTCGACTACCCCGCACTCACGGACAGGCTGCAGTGGCGCACGCCCGGCTACTTCGCGCTCCTCGGGCGCGTGATGTCGACCGTGACGTTCGACTTCGGCGGCCAGTTCGTCCATGCGGAACTGACGAGCGAGATGCGGCGCGGCAGCGGGGAGGCAGACGACGACTCGGACGACTTCGTTGGCGTCATCAGGTACGCGGAGGGCACCAAGGTCGCCGCGCTCCTGAAGGAGCGGGGCGACGTCGTCAAGGTGAGCGTCCGTACGCGGGCCGGGGCCTCGGCGCAGCGCATCTGCCTCGCGCTCGGCGGCGGCGGTCACGTGGCGGCGGCCGGCGCGACGGTGCCCGGCACGGTCGAGCAGGTGAGAGAGCGCGTCCTACGGGCAGTCGGTGAGGAGCTCGACCGGCTGCGCTAAGGGCCGGGTCGGCCGCGCCAGCGTGAGGACCGCGCTACGCGTCGGCGAGGCCCGCGAGGCGCCTGGCGTCCCGCGCCAGGCGCGCGAGGCGGGTGAGGTCGGGGGCCACCGCGAACCCCTGGTCGACGAGCCACGGCAGGACCGACTCGGTCGGCAGGTTGCCCACGAGCTCGTCGGCCGCGAACGGGCAGCCGCCTACCCCGGCGAGCGCGCCCTCGAACCACCTGACACCGTTGGTCAAGGCGACCTCGACCTTGGCGGCCCAGGCGCGTGGCCGTGAATGCAAGTGCAGACCCAGTTCCTGCGGCCGGTCGACGGCGCTCAACACCGCGCCGACCGCCTCGGCGTCCGCGTCGCCCAGGGTGTCGGCCAACGCCACGCGCCTGACCCCCATGGCCCTGGCCCGCGCGACGGCCGCGGCCGTGACCTCAGGGTCCCACGGGTCCCCGTAGGGGTTGCCGAAGCCCATAGAGACGTAGACGACCACGTCGATGCCCGCCTTCTCGGCCCCGGCGAGCAGCTCCCCCACCACCTCCCAGGCCTCGGCCACCGAAGTGCCGACGTTGCGGCGCTGGAACGTGTCGCTGACCGCCAGCGGGTAACCGACGCTGCTGACGCCGGCGGCCAGCTTCGCCCGCTCCAAGCCCCTGGCGTTCCCCACGATGCATAGGAGGTCGGCCGTGCCCGGAGCTTCGAGGGCGGCGAGCACCGCCTCCGTGTCGGCCAGATGCGGCACCGCCCTGGGGGAGACGAACGAACCGAGGTCCAGGTGGTCGAACCCCGCCGCCAGCAGGTCACGAAGGTGGCCCACCTTGTCCGGAGTGGACGGCGCGACGGGCAGGCCCTGCCAGGCGTCGCGCGGGCACTCGACCCAGGTGACGCGTTCCAAGGGGCCGCCGGCGCGATCCGGTTCCGTTGGCACGAGGCGAGTCTACCGAGGGGGCGAGCACCAGGGCGTGCCCGGAACTGCGTCTCGTGGAGACCTTCCAGTGGTCGAGAGGCCGCGCGACCACCCCCGCGCGGCCGGGTGACTCCGCCGGCCGCGCCGCCGCATGCCGTCGCCGACCGAGCGGGCCTAGGCCGCGACCCCGACGCATGGGGCCCCACGGCGCCCCGTTCCCTATACTTGGTGACGTGCTGCGCACGCTGGAACTGCGTGACTTCGCGATCGTGGACCAGCTGGCGATGGAGCTCCACGCTGGTCTCAACGTGCTCACGGGCGAGACGGGCGCGGGCAAGTCGATCGTCGTCGACGCCCTAGAGCTCCTCGGCGGCGGTCGCCCCGACCTCGCCATGGTCCGGGCCGGCGCGCAGAGCGCGCTGGTGCAGGGCACGTTCGCGGACGCCGGGTTCGAATCGGCCGGGCGGCGCGTGGCCCTCAACGGGCGGCACGCCGCGCGGCTGGACGGCGAGCTCGTCACCGTCGCGGAGCTGAGCGAGGCCGTCGGCGGCGCTCTCCGGGTCTACGGTCAGCATTCGGCCCATCAGCTCCTCGCGCCCGCGACCCAGCTGAGCCAGCTCGACCGCCTCCTGGCGCCCGAGGCGTGCGCCGATCTGAGCCGCCACAGGGAGCTCTTCGCCGAGGCGCAGGCCGTCGCTGCGCGCCTCGGAGCGCTGCGCGACTCGGAGCGCGAGCGCTCCCGGCGGCTCGATGGCCTGCGCTTCGAGCTGAGCGAGATCGACGGGGCCAAGCCGCGCGCCGGCGAGGACGAGGAGCTGGAGGCCGAGCTCACCACACTGCGTCACGCCGAGCGGATAGTCGCCGGCGGCGGCAGGGCCTTGCAGGCGCTCGGGGGCGACGAGGTCAGTGCGCTCACGCTCGCCGCGGAAGCCCTACGCGAGCTGGAGAGCGCCGGTCGCTACTCTCCCCCGCTCGCCGCCCTGGCAGGCGACCTCAGGGAGCTCGTCTCCGGCCTGGGCGCCGTGAGCGGCGAGGTGGAAGGCTTCCTCGCCGACTTCCAGGCCGACCCCAACCGTCTCGACCTGGTACAGGCCCGCCTCGCCGCCCTCGACGCGCTCAAGCGCAAGTACGGCCCCGACCTTGGCGACGTCATCGCCTACCGCGACTTCGCGCTGACCGAGGCGGCGGGTCTGGAAGGGGCGGACGAGGAGATCGGGCTCCTCACCGAGCGCCTGGCGAGCCTGGAGGCGGAGCTGGACGCGCTCGGCGAACGCCTCACGGCGGCCAGGCGCTCGGCCGCGCGTACGCTCACTGAGCAGGTGCTGCCGCTGCTGCACCAGCTCGGTCTGCCTCAGGCGCGCTTCGGCGTGGCGCTCGCCCGGGCCGCCAGGCGCACGCGTACCGGCTCCGACGACGTGGCTTTCGAGTTCGGCGCCAACCCGGGCGAACCGGCTCGGGCCGTGCACGAGGTCGCTTCCGGCGGCGAGCTCTCCCGCATCATGCTCGCGCTGCACCTCGTCACCGGCTCCGACCTGCCGACCCTGGTCTTCGACGAGGTCGACGCGGGGGTGGGTGGCGAGACCGCGAACCGTGTCGGGGCGCTCCTGGCCCGTCTGGCCGCCTCGCGGCAGGTGATCGTCGTCACCCATCTGGCCCAGGTCGCGGCGTTCGCGGACGCCCACTTCAAGGTCGAGAAGCACACGGTCGACGACCGGACCGTGGCGCGCGTGGCGCTCCTGGGCGAGGAGGAGCGCACCGCGGAGCTCGCGCGCCTCCTCTCCGGGACGCTGACGGACACGTCCATGAAGCACGCGCTGGAGCTGCGGGCGATGGCGGCGGCCGGCGTGGCGAACGACGGCGGGCGCGGCCGGAGCGGACGGGTCGCATGAGCGCCCGGCGCGACGAACGTCCCCGGCCGCTGGGATATGCTTAGCGGCATGAGACCTAGTCGACCCGTCCAGGCCCGGGGTTGAGGATGGACGCTGAAGGTCATCACGAAGGGGTTCCGTGCCCGAGTTGCGGCGCGGTGGACACCATCACTTACGTCTACAGCGAGGGCTTCGAGGAGCTCGAGTGTCCGGCATGCGGCTACCGGTCGGACGCCGAGGAGCTCGACCTCCTGACGCGCTACGACGGCCAACTCCTCGAAGGCCGGGAGGGACGGGGGGGTCGGGCGCGCTACCGACTCCCGGAAGGCGAGCCGACCACCAACGACCTGCCGCCGATCCCACGGCGAAGCCTAGAGGCCTGAACCGTGAACTCACCGACCGGCCGCCCCGCGAACGTCGTGCGGCGAGCGGTGCGGTCGGGGTCCGGCAACCACAACGAGCCCGGGGATACCAGGGTCACGCCGCTTACGCGTGGGCGAGCGGACCCGGAAGGAGAGAACATGGACGTCAAGGTCGTGCTCAGCTCGGAGGAGATCATCCGCGGTCTCAAGCATTACCGGCGCATCGCGAAGCAGGACCTGTTGCGGGCGCCCGAGACGGACGACCCGGAAGCGTTCCGCCAGCACGCCGAGGCGCGGCGCGGCGTCTACGCGGAGCTCAGCCAGCTCGCCGAGGTGAAGAGCCCGGACGAGGTGGCCGAGGAAGCGCTGCGCGTATACAAGGACCTCCCGTTCGTCACGGGTTCGGAGAGGCCGGAGCATACCGAGATCAAAGGGCGTGAGAACGCGCTCGAGAACTTCTTCCTGATGATCGGACTCGAGCCGCGTGTCAGGCGCGAGGCGCGGAGCATGCGCCCCAGCCTGGCGGGCGCAGGCGGCCCGTCTGGCGCCCAGGGCGATGACGCCGCCGGCGGCCTGGAAGCCGGCTGAACGGTAGTAGCGCCGGTAGGCGGCCCGAGCACGCATGGTATGACGGAGCACGTGACGCTTGCAGAGCTCGAGCGCGAGGCCGCGAAGAAGCCCCCCGCGCTCTCGGACCTGTCGGACAACCTCGTGTTCGGAGAAGGCGACCCAGACGCCCAGGCGATGTTCGTCGGCGAAGCGCCGGGGGAGGACGAGGACCTGGAGGGGCGGCCGTTCGTCGGCCGCGCCGGCCAGTTGCTCGACAAGGTGCTCGCGTCCGTCGGCATCGAGCGGGGTTCCGTCTACATCACGAACATCGTCAAGTTCCGCCCCCCCGGCAACCGCAACCCGCGACCGGACGAGGTAGCGGCAAGCGAATGGGTGATCCTGGAGCAGATCCGGCTCATCAGGCCGCAGATCCTCGTGACGCTCGGCAACGTGCCGACGCAGTACTTCCTCCGCACTACCGACGGGATAACGAGGACGCGCGGGAGATGGCACGACTGGCACGGGCTGAAGGTCTTCCCCCTCTTCCACCCCGCCTACCTGCTGCGTAACGCCAGCCGCGAGCGCGGCGCGCCCAAGTGGGTGACCTGGAACGACATGAAGGAGCTCAAGCGCGTGCTGGATGCCCTGCCCCCGAAAGAGCCCGCCTTCCACCTCGACACTGCCGAGCAGGGCGGGCTGTTCTGAGCGCCTCGGACCCGGCACCGGAGCTTGACCCGCTAGAGGCGGAAGCGCAGGAGGCAGCCAGCACCAGGTTCATGGGCTTGGTGCATGCGCTGCTCTCGTCGGCCGAGGCGGCGCTGGGCGACGACAGCAGCCCGCTGCGCCTGGCCGGCAGGGACGGGGTGGCCGGCCGCAAGGCGGCGCGCCGCAGCCTTGACCTGCTCGAGATGCTGCAGGTCAAGACGCTAGGCAACCTGGACGCCTCCGAGCGCGACGCGCTCTGGTCGGCGTTGCGGGCGCTGCGCCAGCGCCTGCAGGAGGTCGGCCGGAACGAGCTGCCCGTCCTCGACGCCACCGCGACCGGGTTGACGACGCAAGGCGAACACGAACCGGCGTGAGGGCCCTCGTTCAACGCGTCTCACGCGCACGCGTCACCGTGGCGGAGCGGCTGGTCGGCGAGGTCGGCCACGGGTTCCTCGTGCTCCTGGGCGTGACCCACTCCGACGACGCCGAGGTGACCAAGCGGCTGGCCGAAAAGGTCAGGAAGTTGCGCGTCTTCGAGGACGAAGCGGGCAAGATGAACCTCGACCTGGCGGCCGCCGGCGGCGCCTGCCTGGTGATCAGCCAGTTCACCCTCTACGGCGACGCCCGCAACGGCAACCGCCCCGGTTTCGGCACGGCGGCGCGGCCCGAGGTCGCCGAGCCGCTCTACCTGGAGTTCGTGGCGGCGCTGCGCAAGGCTGGCGTCACGGTGGCGACGGGCGAGTTCGGCGCCATGATGGCGGTCGAGCTCGTCAACTCCGGGCCGACGACCATCTGGCTCGACAGCGACGAACTCTTCCCCGCCAAGGCTTGAGACCCGCCCCTCGAGGGAAGGGCCTCAGCCGGCCGGGGCGACCGCGCGTGAGGCTGCGGGGAGCGCCGTTGCGCCCTCGAACAGGTTGACTTCCTCGATGAAGCGCGTGAACAGGTAGGACGAGTCGTGCGGTCCGGGGCTCGCCTCGGGGTGGTACTGGATGCTGAAGACGGGGTAGCGGGTGTGCGCCATGCCCTCGAGGGTGCCGTCGTTCAGGTTCACGTGCGTGGCGACGAACTGACCGCCAGGGATGGAGTCGATGTCGACCACGTAGTTATGGTTCTGGCTCGTGATCTCGACCTCCCCCGTCACAAGGTTCTTGACGGGCGTGTTGGCGCCGTGGTGGCCGTAGGCCAGCTTACGGGTGCGGCCTCCGACGGCGAGCCCGAGGAGCTGGTGGCCGAGGCAGATGCCGTAGGTCGGCAACAGCCCGAGGAGCTGCCATACGGTGTCGTGCGCGTACTTAGGGCCGCCCGGGTCGCCGGGGCCGTTGGAGAGCACGAGGCCGTACGGGTTGAGGGCCATGATCTGCGCCGGCGTCGTCTGGGCGGGCACGACGATGACCTCCGCGCCGGACTGCTCGAGCTTGTAGACGATGGAGTGCTTGATGCCGAAGTCGATGAGGACGACGCGCGGGTGATCCTGGAACGTGGGACGGGCGTACGGCAGGGGCGTCGTGACCTCCGGCGTCATGTCGCGCCCGTCGATGTCCTCGTGGTCCTTGGCCTCCTGGACGAGCTGCGCCTCGAGTGCGTCGTCCGTGTGGCCGTGATAGATGACGCCCTTGACGACCCCGCCTGAGCGCAGCCGCCTCGTCAGGGCGCGGGTGTCTATCCCCTCGATGCCGACGATGCCGTGCTGCTCCATGAACGCCTGGAGGTCCTGGTTGGCGCGGTGGTTGCTCGCGACCCGGCTGAACTCCCTGACGATGAAGCCGCGCGCGTACGGCCTGTTCGACTCCATGTCGTAGACGCTCACCCCGTAGTTGCCGATGTGGGGGTACGTCATCGTCACGATCTGACCGTGGTAGCTGGGGTCCGTGAGGATCTCCTGGTAACCGGTCATAGAGGTGTTGAACACGATCTCGCCGACGGACTTGCCGTTGGCGCCGAAGGCGTAGCCGTAGTAGACGGTGCCGTCCTCGAGGGCGAGGAGCGCGGGGGGCTTGTTGAGGAGTGACATCGCGCGACTACCCTACCAGTCCCGGCCGGTCCTCACCGTGTGTGGCGGGACGGAGGCGCCCGCGGGCACCTCGGCGTCCGTGAGAACCGAGTAGGCGCCGACGCGCGCGCCCTCCCCCACCCGCGTGCTGCCGCGCAGCGCCACGCCCTGCTCCAGCACGACGTCAGCGGCCAACTCCACCGTGCCGTCGAGATAGGTGGTCGCGGGGTCGAGCATGGTCACGCCGGCAGTCAGCCACGCGTCGACGTAGCGCTCCCTGAGCAGCCGCTCGGCGACGGCGAGCTGCCGCCTGTCGTTGACGCCCAGGAGCTCGCGCTCGTCCGCGAGCAGCGTGCGCACCCTCAGACCGTCGGCCAGGTAGCCTCGCGGCAGGTCGGTGATGTAGTACTCGCCCGCCGCGTTGTCGTTGCGCAGCTCGGCTGCGCGCCTGAACACGTCGTCGTCGAAGAGGTAGACGCCGGGGTTGATCTCGTGGATGGCGCGTTGCTCCGGCGTCGCGTCCTTCTCCTCGACGATCGCGTCCAGCTCGCCGTCCGGGCCGCGCACGATGCGCCCGAGTCCGGTCGGATCGTCGGTCACGCACGTCAGGAGCGCCATGCCCCGCTCGCCGCCCAGCAGGGCGACGAGGGCAGCCAACGTCTCGCTCCTCAGCAGCGGTCCGTCGCCGTTGAGGACGAGCACGTTGCCGCTGAAACCTTCCAACCCCTTGCGGCTCTCGCGTAGAGCGTGACCGGTGCCGTAACCGGTCGAGAAGTCCTGCGTCACGAACGTCACCCCGGCGCCCTCGAAGCGCTCGCGGACCGCCTCCCCCGAGAAGCCCACCACCACGACGGTGCGGCTCGGCTCCAGGGGGGTCGTCGCGTCGAGGATGTGGCGCAAGAGCGGCGCGCCGGCCGCCTCATGCAAGACCTTGTGGAGCTTGGAGCGCATCCGCTTCCCCTCGCCCGCGGCCAGCACCACGACGGCCAGCGGCGGCCGGCCGGAAGTACGCCCGTCCGTCACTTCCCCCCGCCTTTCCGCCCGGCCGCCGGCTTCGGGGAGGTCTGCGCGCGCGCCTTGGCGGCCGCACCCTTCCCGCCGGGACCGGCAGCGCCCCTGACGACGGGGGTCGGCGGCGTGCCGCGAAGCCGGAGCAGCATGTAGACCGCTACGGCGATGATGACCACGCTAGCCAGCTGGGTCATCGTGAAGAGCCCGATACCGGCCTTGTCGAGCCCGTCGGCGAGCACGACGTTCAGGGTGAGGGGGTTGTCGCGGAAGGTCTCCTCGAGCACGGAGCGGAGCACGGAGTACCAGAGGACCATCTGCCAGAACACGAAGCCGGAGGCACGCCGCCGGCGGAGCGCCCACAGGGTGACGAGGAGGACGATCACCCCTATGACCACGCCGTAGACCTGCGTGAGATGCACGGGCCCGCGCACGATCTGGCCTGCACACTGCCACAGCGGGATGTACGAGCCGTCGGAGCAGACGCCCGGGAAGGCGCTCCAAAGGTCGCGGCCGAACACGAGGCGGCCGAAGGCCCCCAGGGTCTCGGTGCCCGGCTCCGGCCACGTGAAGCCGATGGGCCAGTTCGTGAGGCGCCCGCCCGTATCGGTGCCGTTCATGAAGTTCCCGATGCGCCCGCCGATGATGCCGAGACCGGCGATGGGCGACATGACGTCCAGGTACGCCCACATGTCGAGCTTGTGCGCGCGGCAGTACCACCAGGTGGCGAGGACGATGCCGAGGATCCCGCCGTGGATGCTTATCCCGCCCTCCCAGACCTTGAAGGCGTCGATGGGACTACCGCCCGGTCCGAAGAACGCGGACGGGCTCGTGAGCACGTAGACGAGGCGGGCACCGACTATCCCGGCGATGACGAGCCAGACGGCCATGTCGAGCAGCTTCTCCGGGTCGAGGCCGCGGCGTTCCGCGTGGCGGAGGGCCAGGCCGGAGCCGACGAGCACGCCGAGGGCGATGAGCAGCCCGTACCACCGGATGGCGAGCGGGCCCAACTGGATGAGGATCGGATCCATGCGACTCCTAACGCCGCGGGCCGACGTGGTCCACGCGGCGACGCTTCCCTCGAGGCGCGTCAGCCCGAGAAGAACCTCGGGAACACGATCACGCCGATGACCACCATTATTACGAGCTTCGCGACCGTGCCGCCCAGGGTGCCGACGAACGCACCTACGCCTGAGCGTATGGCCGGGTACAACTCGCGTCCGATCAGCAACTCGGCGACGACGGCGCCGACCAGCGCGCCGAACAGGAACCCCCACGGCGGGAACGCGAGCAGGCCGACGAACGAGCCTATGATGCCGCCCCACGTGCCGGCCCTGCCGGCGCCGTAGTACTTCGACCCCAGCCACGTGCCGGCCAGGTCGACGACCTGCGAGAGCACGGCCAGGAGCCCGACGTGGATCAGGACGTTGACGCCGAAGCGGTCGAAACCCATGATCGCCGCGGCCGCGAGCGCCCCTACGGCGGCGATCGGCACGCCCGGCAGCACCGGGAGCACGACGCCGAGGGCGGCCACGACGTAGGCGACGAGGAAGATGGCGAACGCTAGCACGGTCACGGTGGTGAGCGGGTCAGGTTGGGGACCGGAGCTCGTCGTCGGACGGTTCGAGAGCGACGCCGGACGGCATCGGGCCCTCCGCGACCGCGTCGCCCCGGATCTCCTCCACGGCGAACGCGAGGGCGGTGACGACGGCGGCAAGCCCCTTGGAGGCGGACTCGGGCGTGCCCGGCAGGTTGACGATCAGCGTGCCACGCCTGACGCCCGCGAGCGCGCGGTAGAGGGCGGCCAGCGGCTGCGCGTCGAGGAGCGCCGCCCGCAGCGCCTCCGGCAGGCCCGGCACGTGCCTCTCTATCACCTCGGCCGTCGCCTCGGGGGTGCGGTCGCGTTGCCCGAGGCCGATGCCGCCCGTGGTGAGCACGAGGTCGATGTTCCCCTGATCGCACCACACCCTGAGCTTCGCGCGGATCAGGGCCTGCTCGTCGGGCACCTGCTGGTAGTCCACCTCGATGAACGGCCCGTCCTTGAGGACCTGCCGCAGCGCCTGGACCACGCCGTCGTGCTCGCCCGAGGCCGCCCGCTCGTTGGGTAGCGAGGGGTTGACGCTCAGGATCGCCGTGCGGACCATGCCACGACTCTAGCGTGGGCAACCGGCCACGCGGTGTACGTTTATGGTCATCGCCGCTCGCCGCCGGCTCGTGCCTCGCGCGGTAGCCTGTTGCGGCGCTTCGGCCGTGCGGCCGGAGCCATGGAGGGATGTTCTTGAAGATCCACGAGTACCAAGCCAAGGAGCTGATGGCGAGCCGCGGCATCGCGGTGCCCATCGGCAGGGTGGCTCACACCGTCGACGAGGCCGTCGCCGCCGTGCGACCCATCGTGGAAGCGAGCGGCAACCCCGTAGTGGTGGTCAAGTCGCAGATCCACGCCGGCGGGCGCGGCAAGGGCCGCTTCGTCGAGCATCCGGACCTGGGGGGCGTCACCGTCGTCACTAACGGCATCGAGGGCGGCGTCAAGGCCACGGAGGAGCGCGTGCGCGAGCTCGCCAAGGCCATGCTCGGCTCCACCCTCGTCACCGTGCAGACCGGTCCGGCGGGCAAGCGCGTCAACCGCCTCTACATCGAGCAGGGCATCGACATCGCGCGCGAGCTCTACTTGTCCGTCGTGCTCGATCGTTCCACGAGCCACAACCTCGTGATGGCCTCTACCGAGGGCGGCATGGACATCGAGGAGGTCGCCGCCCACACACCCGAGAAGATCCTCAAGGAGGACGTCGACCCGAGCGTCGGCCTGCAGGACTTCCAGGCCCGCCGCCTGGCGTTCGCCCTGGGGCTCTCCGGCGACGCCAACCGCAACGGCGTGCGCTTCCTCAAGTCCCTCTCCGCGCTCGCGACGGAGCTCGATACGGACCTCGTCGAGATCAACCCGCTCGTGGTGACGAAGAGCGGTCGGGTCATGGCGCTCGACGGCAAGCTCAGCATCGACAACAACGCGCTCTTCCGCCACAAGGACGTCGTGGAGATGCGCGACCTCAGCGAGGAGGACGCGGCGGAGGTCGAGGCGAGCAAGTTCGGCCTGTCGTTCATCAAGCTGGATGGGAGCATCGGCTGCCTCGTCAACGGCGCCGGCCTGGCCATGGCGACGATGGACACCATCAAGCAGGTCGGTGGCGAGCCCGCCAACTTCCTCGACGTCGGCGGCGGTGCCACCACCGAGAACGTGACGGCCGCCTTCAAGATCATCACGCGCGACCCCAACGTCAAGGGGATCTTCGTCAACATCTTCGGTGGCATCATGAAGTGCGACACCATCGCCAACGGCGTGGTGGAGGCCGTCCATCAGGTCGGCCTGCAGGTGCCGCTCGTGGTGAGGCTGGAAGGCACGAACGTGGCGCTCGGCAAGAAGATCATCGACGAGTCCGGCCTCAACGTGGTCAGCGCGTCCGACATGAAGGACGGCGCCCGCAAGATCGTGGAACTCGCCGGAGGGGCGAAGTGAGCGTCCTCGTAGGTACCCACACCCGCCTCCTCGTGCAGGGCCTCGGCGAGGCCGGCACGTTCCACACGGACAAGGCCATCGCGTACGGCACCAACGTCGTCGGCGCCGTGCGGCCCGGCAAGGGCGGCCAGTCCGTGCGCTTCGCCGGCGACACCGACCACTCGGGCGTGCCCGGCAGGCCCGACGAGTACGAGGTGAACGTCCCGAGCTTCGACACGGTCAGGGACGCCGTCCTCGCGACGGGCGCCAACGCCACCGTCATCTTCGTGCCGCCGCCGTTCGCGGCCGACGCCATCATGGAAGCGGCCGAGGCGGGCATCGCCCTCATCGTGACCATCACCGAGGGCATCCCCATCGCCGACATGGTGAGGGTCAAGGAGTACGTGCGTGGGCGCGGCGTGCGACTCGTCGGCCCGAACTGCCCAGGGGTCATCACGCCCCACCAGTGCAAGATCGGCATCATGCCCGGCTACATCCACCAGCGCGGGAAGATCGGCGTCGTGAGCCGCTCCGGCACGCTCACCTACGAGGCCGTCAAGCAGCTCACCGACAACGGTCTCGGTCAGACGACGGCCGTCGGCATCGGCGGCGACCCCGTGAACGGCACCAACTTCATCGACGTGCTCGAGCTGTTCAACGCCGACCCGGAGACCGAGGGCGTCATCATGATCGGCGAGATCGGCGGGAGCGCGGAAGAGGACGCCGCCGCCTGGATCAGCGCGAACATGCGCAAGCCGGTCGCCTCGTTCATCGCCGGCACTACCGCCCCTCCCGGCAAGCGCATGGGCCACGCCGGTGCGATCATCTCCGGCGGCAAGGGAACGGCCGGCGAGAAGATCGCGGCGCTGGAGGCCGCAGGCGTGGTGGTGGCGACGACGCCGTCCGACATGGGCAGCGCCATGCTGAGCGCCATGCGCAAGGCTGGCAAGGCCTGAGCGAAGGGACCACCGCCGGGCCCGGCACCGCGCGGGCCGCGGCCGACCGTTACCGCGGCCGGTTCGCACCCTCCCCCACCGGCTACCTCCATCTGGGCAACGCCCGCACCGCGCTCCTGGCGTGGCTGCGGGCGCGCTCGTTCGGCGGCGAGCTCGTCATGCGCGTCGAGGACCTCGACGGGCCGCGCACGCGCCCGGAGGCGGTGCTCGGCAACCTCGAGGAGCTGCGCTGGCTGGGCCTCGACTGGGACGAGGGGCCCGACGTGGGCGGCGCGCACGCCCCCTACCTCCAGAGCCTGCGCTCGGCGGCGTACGCCGCCGCCTTCGAGCGTCTGCAAGCTGCCGGCACCGTCTTCCCCTGCTACTTGTCGCGCAAGGACATCGCCGAAGCCTCCTCCGCCCCGCACGGCGCGCCGAGCGGCGACCGGCCCGGCGAGCCGTTCGGCGCCGGCCGGCCGGCCGGCGCCGAGCGCGTCTACGGCGAGGCGGAAAGGGCGTTGAGCGCCGGGCTGGCGCGTGAGAAGGCCACGGCCGGCGCCTCACCGAGCTGGCGCTTCGCGGTGGCCGCGGCGGCGGTCGAGTTCACCGACGCGTGCGCCGGCCGGGTGCGCCTCGACCTGCCGCGCGACGTCGGCCACTTCGTCGTGCGCCGCTCCGACGGGCTCTGGGCCTACCAGCTGGCCGTGGTCGTCGACGACGGCGCGATGGGCATCACCGAGGTCGTGCGCGGCGCGGACCTGCTCACCAGCACGGGAGCCCAGCTCGCGCTCTACGCCGCGCTGGGAGCGCCGCCCCCCGCCTTCGCGCACGTCGGGCTCCTGGTGGACGCGGGCGGCGAGCGGCTGGCCAAGCGCCGCGGGTCCCTCACCCTTCACGAGCTCAGGCACGCCGGCGTCCGACCGGAGCGGGTGCTGGGGCTCCTGGCGAGCACCATCGGGGTCATGGCCCGGCCTGCGGAGCTGGACGTCGGCGAACTGCGCGCCGCGTTCGACCCAGAACGGCACGGCTGTGGCGGGGCTCGGCTCTCGCCCGAGGAACTCACCTGGCTCCACGCTCAGTAGCCGCAAGCCCGAAGGGTCGACCGCGTTCGCTGGGTCCCGGTCGCTACCCTGAGCCCGGAGGACCCCTCAGGTCAGGCGACTGCGTAGAGCGGCCATATCGGGCAAGAACCACACCGAGCCGCCCCGGTTCGACTCCTCGACGAAGGCCCGGAGCGACGCGCTGGCAGTGACCCGATCGGCTATGTCGCCGATGACGGCGATGTTCACTCCGTAGGTCACGAACTTCTGCAAGAACTCCCCTGCCGTCCGGGTGCGCAGCTCGAGGAAGTCCTCACGTAACCGCACGGAGGGCAAAGCCACCCAGGTGGCCCCGCATCCGAACGCCTCGCCGATCAGTGCAGTGGCGTCGCCCGGGTCGCCAAGCGGCTCACCCATGTCCGGCAGCAGCAGCACGGGCGAGTCCCCGATCAGCAGCAGCTCCGTCACGTCGAGCCTCCAGTTGGCCACACGACCGGCCGGCGATCCGCAGTTCCGTCCAGCTCACGCTCGGTCTTCACTTCCGCCTCCTCGGGCACGCTCCCTCTCCCTTGGGAACCAAAGTCTCGACCATGACGTCCTCGAGCGTCAATGGGCCATCTCTTGCCTGCGACCTGCTGGGACGGCGGGTTCGGCCCTTGCCCCCGAGCACCCCCGCACGTACACTGCCCCATGCGACCCCGGCTGCGTGTGCGCACCCCCCGCGCCTTCAAGCGTCGCCACCAGCGCTGGCGCGCTTAGCGCCCCGCGCCGGGCAACCGGCTCGCCACCGGTCGAGGAGACCCCCCGCACCGGCGCCCAAGCTCGCGGTAGTCGCGAGCCCTTGACGACCAGGTCCAAGGCAGAGCTCACATCGAACAACGGCACCCGTTCGTGCCGGAGGTCAATCAGTATGGAGACGACCATCAACAGCGACTCACCGAGGGACGCAGGGTCCGCGACGCGGTTCCCGTTACCCGACGCGCGCGGGCGCTTCGGACGCTTCGGCGGCCGCTACGTGCCCGAGACCCTGATCCCCGCGCTCGACACCCTGGAGTCCGCCTACCTGGCCGCGCGCCAGGACGGGGAGTTCATGGGCGAGTACGCCGCCGCCCTGCGTGACAAGGTCGGCAGGCCGAGCCTGCTCTACCTCGCACGCAACCTCACCGAGCGCCTGGGCGGTGCGCGCATCTACCTCAAGCGCGAGGACCTCAACCACACGGGGGCGCACAAGATCAACAACACGCTCGGACAGGCGCTCCTCGCGCGCCGCATGGGCAAGCGCCGGGTCATCGCCGAGACGGGCGCGGGCCAGCACGGCGTGGCCACCGCCACCGCGGCCGCCCTGTACGGTCTGGAGTGCCACGTCTACATGGGCGAGGAGGACGTGCGCCGCCAGGCGCTGAACGTCTACCGCATGCGGCTCCTCGGCGCCGAGGTCGTGCCGGTGACGAGCGGCACCAAGACCCTCAAGGACGCGACGAACGAGGCCATCAGGGACTGGGTGACCAACGTGAGGGACACGTTCTACATCCTCGGCTCCGTCGTGGGCCCGCACCCCTACCCGATGCTCGTGAGGGACTTCCAGAGCGTGATCGGCCGGGAGGTGGCCGCGCAGCTCGAGGCCGCCGAGGGGCGCGCCGTGCCCGACGCGATCGTGGCGTGCGTCGGCGGCGGCAGCAACGCCATCGGGATCTTCGCGCCGTTCGCCTACCTCCGCGAGCGCCGGCCCCGGCTCGTGGGCGTGGAGGCGGGCGGCCACGGCGTCACCAGCGGCATGCACGCCGCGTCGATCTCGGGCGGCAAGACCGGCGTCCTCCACGGCTCCCTCATGTACTTGCTGTCCGACGCCGACGGGCAGATCTCCCCGCCCCACTCCGTGTCGGCCGGCCTCGACTACCCGGGCGTCGGGCCGGAGCACAGCTACTACGCCGAGCAGGGCATCGCCGAGTACGTGCCCGTCACGGACGCCGAGGCGCTCGACGCGTTCGAGCTCCTCTCGCGCACGGAAGGGATCGTCCCCGCGCTCGAGAGCGCGCACGCCGTGGCCCACGCCGTCCGGCTGGCGCCGACGATGGGCAAGGAGCAGGTCCTGGTCGTTAGCCTTTCCGGACGGGGCGACAAGGACGTCGCCGAGGTCCTCAGGCTTCGCTCCGGCGCGCCCGCGGAGCCGACCGGACCCGCTCCCGCGGGCGAGCGGGCAGCCCCCGGGGTCGCCGGTGGGCAGGAGGTGGGGGCATGAGCCGAATAGCCGACGCCTTCGCACGAGCGCGCGCCGATGGGCGCGCCGCTTTCGTCGCTTACCTCACCGCCTCGTACCCGGACGACGAGAGTTGCCTGGCGGCGGCCGAGGCCGTGCTGCGCTACGCGGACGTCCTCGAGCTCGGACTGCCGTTCTCGGACCCGCTCGGTGACGGCCCGGTGATCCAACGAGCCAGCGAGGCCGCGCTCGCCGCCGGCGCGAGCAGCAGGCGCACGCTCGACCTGGTCGGGCAGCTGCGGGCGCGGACGAGCAAGCCCATCCTGATCATGAGCTACTACAACCCGATCTACTGCTACCCGGGTGGCGAAGGGGCGTTCGTCCGCGCGGCCAAGGCCGCAGGCGCCGACGGACTCATCCTTCCCGACCTGCCACCGGACGAGGGGCAGGACCTGATAGCCGTGGCCAGGGCGGTCGACCTCGACACGGTCTTCCTGGTGGCCCCGACCTCGACTCCCGAACGCCTGCGGCTCGTGACGGCCGCCTGCCGCGGCTTCGTCTACGCCGTGTCCGTCACCGGCGTCACGGGCGCGCGCGCGGACGTGCCGGCCGAGGTCGCCGACCTGGTGGCCGCCACCAAGGCGGTCACGGACCTCCCCGTGGCCGTCGGGTTCGGCGTCGCCAACCGGGCGAGCGCCACCCGCGTAGCGCGCTTCGCGGATGGGGTCGTGGTGGGTTCGGCCATCGTCAGCGCCCTGGGGCGCGGGGAGGACCTGGGACGTCTCGCCGCCGACCTCGCGGCCGGCTGCGTGCGTGCGGCGGTGTAGGCGCGTAACGCTCTGAGCGCCTAGGGACGCGTGGCCTCGTCCGATCGCGCCGGACGAGGCCACGCGTCCCTCAGGCACCCGGGTCGCTTGGGCTCAGTCGCCCACCACGCGCGCCTCGGAACCGACGCTCGCGTACAGCTCAAGGCCCACCAGGAGATCGGCCGGGGTGTCCGTGGGGAACTCGGCTGCCACCACCCTGACGACCACGGGCTCGCCGCCTTGGACCGGCGTGAGCGCGAGCAGCGTGCCGGCGACATGGTCGCGCGATGCGACCTCGAAGCCCCGCAGGCTGCTCAGCGTGCCGACCCTGACGACGCCGGCGGGCAGGCTCAAGACCTCCAAGCGCACCCGCGCCACGCCGGAACCGATCATGTCGATCGCCTCGGCGCCCGCGCGCGATAGGTCGATCACTCGCCCACCCTTGAAGGGTCCCCTGTCGTTGATGCGCACGACGACGCTCTTGCCGTTCGTCTCGTTGACGACCCTGACGAGCGTGTTGAAGGGGAGCTCGCGGTGGGCCGCGGTGAGCTGGCTCGGGTCGAACACCTCGCCGTTCGCGGTGCGGCGGCCGGCGAAGCCCGGGCCGTACCACGAGGCGACGCCCGTCTGCGCACCGGCGGCTGCCGCGCCGGTGGCGGCGCGCGCGGCGGTCGTCGTGGCCGCCGCGGGCGCGCGCGATTCCGAGCGCATCACGGCCGGCGTGCAGCCCGCGAACAGGACCACCAGGGCGACGAGGGGCAGGTACCGACCAGCCTTGCTCGCGATCGCGCCGCGCCTGGGACTCGTCGGGGGTAGCGCCCCGGCGCGCTCGCTCGGCTGAGGCTGGGCATGGGTCGCGGCGCGAACGGAGGCACGAGCCACGGCACGGCCGTGGCCACACGTAGAAGCGCGCGTGAGCATACGTCATGCTACGCGCGCTTCATGGCGTTGGGATGTGAGGAACCGGGCTCCTGGGCGCCGCGGCCGTGGTACGGCTCACGCCCAGGTACGGCGGGCGAGCTCCTTCTGGCATACGACGAACGCCTCGTAGTCCTCGACTTCGGCGCTGCCGTCCTGGATCGCGTCCTCGCACTTGGAGATGATCTCGCTCAACTCCTCGTTGCTCAGGTACCGTACGTCGTCGTTCCCGCGAGCGAACTGGTGAACCATCTTGCTTACCTGCCTTCCTCGAGCCTGCCGATTCTTTGCTCGCCGGGTCCGGCTTGAGATCCCCTGTCTCGCCGAGACCCTCCCCGGTCAAGTGAGGTGAAGGTAGCAACGGTCCTATTACAGAAGTCTCACACGCTCCACATGCGCTAGCCGCGTGTGGCACGTTACTGGCGCGGGGTGCGCCGCGCTGTTGCCCGCCACCGGCCCGAGAACCGGACCGGCGGTAGAGTGAGCGCGTGACCGACAGTCATTGCCACCTCGACCGCTGCGCCGACCCGGAAGCCGCCGTGGATCCCGGCCTCGTCGCCATGGTGACCGTGGGCACGGACGTGGAGCGCAGCCGGTTGGCCATCGCCGCGGCGCGCGCGCACCCGAACGTCTACGCCGCCGTCGGCGTCCACCCCAACGACGCGAGCCGCGCGGCCGACGCCGCGACCAGGGCCGCCATCACAGACCTCGCCGGCGACCCCCTCGTCGTGGCCATCGGCGAGACCGGCTTCGACCGGTACTGGGACGACGAGTCGCCCGAGGCGCAACGGTTCGCCTTCGACTGGCAGCTGGGCCTGGCCAGGGCGCTCGGCAAGCCCCTCGTCCTGCACGTGCGCGACAAGCAGGGACGCGAGGAGGCGGCCCTCGCGGCCGCGGCGGCCATCGCTGGGGGCGGCTACGGCAACGGCGTGCTGCACTGCTTCTCCGGCCATCCGGAGCTGCTGGCGGCCGGGCTGGCGGCCGGCTGGTACGTGTCGTTCGCCGGCAACCTCACCTACAAGAGCGCCGCCGATATCCGCGCCGCGGCCGCGCGCGTGCCCGTCGAGCGCCTGCTCGTCGAGACCGACAGCCCCTACCTCTCCCCCATGCCGCTACGCGGGAAGCCGAACTCGCCAGCCAACGTGCGCCTGACGGCGGCCGCGCTCGCGGACGTGCTCGGCGCCGACCCGGAAGCGCTGGAACGCCAGCTCGACGCCAACGCAGAGCGATGCTTCGGCTTCGCCGCGGCGCGGGCCGCCCGCGGACGTAGCGACCCCGAGCCGCCGCCGCCGGCCGCCCCCAGCGGGACGGAAGCGTGAGCGGGCGCCCCATGGAGCCGCCCGACTACCGGGACCTGAGCGAGCGCGTGGAGGCCCCCGGCGCCGAGCTCTACGTCGAGCTCGTCGGACCGGCCTCCGCCCCCGTCGTCTACTACCTGCACGGCGGTCCCGGCTACAGCGCGCACTCGTTCCGCGAGCTCGTCGGCGACGACCTCGCGCGCTGGCTGGTCGTCTACGCCGACATGCGCGGCGGTGGGCGGTCGTTCTCCGACGACGGCCGCGGCGCCGACCCGGACGCCCTCGCCGCCGACGTGCCCGTGGTGCTCGACGCCCTCGGCCTGGGCAGCGCCGCCCTCCTGGGGCACGGGTTCGGTGCGCTCGTGGCGGTCACCGCGGCGTTGGCGGCGCCTGAGCGCGTCACGGGCCTCGTGCTCGTCAACCCCTGGCTCTCGCTGCCCATGTTGGCGGAGCGCCTCCTAAGCACGGCCACCGCCGCCGCGACGCCGCGCGACGCCGCCCACATCGACGCGGGAGACGGCCTGGAGGGGGACGACGCTCCCGCCGAACCGTTCGCGAGCGGCGCCGACGCCGCTGACGCCGCGTTCCGGCTGCTGAACCCGAAGGTCCTCTTCGACACGCTGCAGTTTCCGAACCAGGCCGCCCGCCTCCACCTGGAGCACGTCGACGCCGAGGCGCTCTCGGGGCCGCAGGAGGAGGACGAGGCCGACACCGTCTGGGAGCGCGAGGCGCTCTCGGCCCTGCGGGAGCTGGCAGCGAGCGGCAAGCGCGTCGTCGTCATCGCCGGGGAGCTCGACGGCACGGCGTACCCCGAGCAGGTCGAGGCCGCGCTCGAGGGCCTGCCGGGCGCGCTGTACAGCGGACTCCCGACGGGCCACTACCCGTGGCTGGACGATCCCGAGGCGTTCATGGCCACGCTCGAGGCGGCGCTGGAGTACGTTACGGGCTCCTGAGGCGCGGACATGCGCCAGGGCCTAGCCACGCCTGGCACACGTGAGTTCTTACTCTCGCCGCCTCACCTTGCGCATGCTAGGCTCCCCGAGTGCTCCAACCGGACGCCCGTGTCGCCTCGGTGCATGAGGTGACGCCGCAGTGGCTGGCAGCGCGTGGCCTGGCAGGACTGCTGGTGGACCTCGACGACACCTTGCTCGCCGCGCGCGCCGAACGGGTCGACGAAGACGTCTACGCCTGGTTCGGCAGCCTGCTAGCGGCAGGAGTGAGAGTGGCGATCCTCTCGAACGGTGACAAGGACAGGGTGGCGGCCGTCGCGGCCAAGGCCGGCGTGCCGGCCGTCGCCATGGCGGGCAAACCCTTCGCCCACGCGTTCAGGCGGGGGTTGCGGCTCCTCGGCGAGTTGCCGCGCGAGCGCGTGGCGATGCTCGGTGACCAGCTGTTCACCGACGTCCTCGGCGCCAAGCGTGCCGGTCTCACCGCCGTCCTGGTGACGCCGTTGTCGCCGGGTAAGCTTCCTCATACGCGCCTGGCGCGGTTACTGGAAAGATGGGTGCTCAGGGAGAGATGACCGTGGCAGTACTCTCGATCGGTGACAAGAGGCTCGGGGCCGTGCTCCTCGAGCGCGGTTACGTCACCGACGACGCGTTGCAACAAGCCATCAGCCGGCACGGCGAAGTGGGTGGCCGGTTGGCCGACATCCTGGTCAACCTCGGGGTCTTGTCGGAGCAGCGCATAGCGCGCGCCGTCGAGGAGTCGATCGGCATCCCCCTCGTGCACCTGCCGCGTGTCGACGTCATGGCCGACGCGCTGGCCAAGGTCCCCGCCGACCTCGCCAACGACCTGCGCGCCATCCCGTTCGCCGTCGACCAGGACCGTCTGCGGGTCGCGTTCGTCGATCCGCTCGACGCCTTGGCGATCGAGGAGGTCGAGGACGCGTCCAGCTGCCTGGTCGAGCCCTACCTCGCGCTGCAGAAGGAGATGCTCTGGGCGCTAGCGACCTACTACCCGGAGCTGGGGCTCGAGCCGCCGGTGGACATCGAGGTCGACCCCGCCATGCGGCTCGGCAACCTCGCCGTCAACGGCGGCTTCCTGACCGCCGCGCAACTAGCCGAGGCCATCGAGGAGCAGCAGCGGACCGGCGGTCTCCTTGGGCGCATCCTGGTGAGCCGCGGGCACCTGAGCGAGGAGCACCTCACCGCCCTGTTGGCCGAGCAGCACGGCATCCCGTTCGTGGCGGACCTCGCGGGCGAGCCGCCGGACGAGCGCCTGGCCACCAAGCTCCTGCGCCTCGACGCCGTCCAGTTCTCCGCCGTGCCGTACAAGTTCGAAGGCAGCACACTCGTCGTCGCCATCTCCGACCCTCGGCGCATGGCGGACATCGAGTCGATCGTCTCGGGCGACGTCACCTTCGTGGCCGCCACGGGGCCCGCCGTCACGGCGCGCATCGACGAGATGTACGCCCAGGACCAGGGCCGGCTCGGCGAGACGCTGCTGCAGAGCAAGCGCCTGAAGCGCGAGCAGCTCCGTAGAGCGTTGGAGGAGCAGGCGAAGCTCGGCCGGATCAAGCCCCTGGGCGAGATCCTCGTCGACCTCGGCTACGTCACGCAATCGGACGTCGAGGAGGCGCTAAACAAGCAGCGCTCCGGCGGCGGCCGGCTCGAGGACACGCTCGTGCAGTCCGGCAAGATCAGCCCGGACATGCTGGCGCGCAGCCTCGCCATGCAGCTCGGCTTCGAGTTCATCGAGGACAACACGCGCATCGACCCGTACGCGGTCAGCCTGGTGCCCGAGCCGACGGCGCGGCGCTACGCCGCCATGCCCGTGCGCCTGGAGGGCGACGTCCTCGTCGTCGCGATGAAGGACCCGCGCCACGTCTTCGCGCTCGACGACATCCACCTGATAACGGGCCGCGAGATCCGCCCGGCGGTGGCGACGGAAGAGTCGCTCACGCGGATGCTCAACCGCTTCTACCGCGAGGGCGCAGACATGGAGGAGCTCGCCAAGGCGGTGGTCGAGGAGGTCGGGGTCTCCTCCAGCTCCGAAGAGGACGACACGAGCGCCATCGACGACAACGCGCTCGTCAAGGTCGTCAACAACATCATCCGCGAGTCCGTCCTCAACGACATCTCCGACATCCACATCGAGCCGCGACCCGACAAGGTCATCGTGCGCGTCCGCAAGGACGGCACCTTGCGCGAGTACATGACCATGCCGAAGGTGACGGCCCCCGCGCTCGCCTCGCGCATCAAGATCATGGGCGGTCTCAACATCGCCGAGCGGCGCCTGCCCCAGGACGGCCGCGTGCGCTTCAAGGACCGCAACCTGGAGGTCGACCTCCGCCTCTCCACGCTCCCGACCGTGTACGGCGAGAAGTCGGTGATGCGCATCCTGCGCAAGGCGTCCGACATCCCCGAGATCGAGCAGCTCGGCTTCGCCGACTACAACTACCAGCGCTTCACGGACGTGATCCAGAAGCCGTACGGCATGTTCCTGATCACGGGCCCGACCGGCTCGGGCAAGTCGTTCACCACCTTCTCCATCCTCAAGCGCCTCGCGACGCCCGAGGTCAACGTCACGACCATCGAGGACCCGGTCGAGTACGAGATCCCCGGCATCAACCAGACGCAGGTGAACGCCAAGGCGGGCCTCGACTTCGCGCGCGCCCTCCGCTCGTTCCTCCGGCAGGACCCCGACATCATCATGGTCGGTGAGATCCGCGACCACGAGACCGCGAAGATCTCGATGGAAGCCGCCCTGACCGGCCACCTCCTGATCGCCACCTTGCACACGAACGACTCGGCCGGCGCCATCACGCGCCTGCAGGAGATGGGCATCGAGCCGTTCAACGTCTCGGCGTCCCTCATCGGCGTCCTCGCCCAGCGCCTCGTCCGGCGCGTGTGCCGCGAGTGCAAGGTCGCCTCGAGCCCCGACCCCGACGTGCTGCGGCGCCTCGGCATCTCCGAGAAGGAGATGGCGGGCAAGTCGCTCTACCGCGGCGTCGGCTGCGAGAAGTGCGGCGGCAGCGGCTACAACGGTCGCTACGCCATCCACGAGCTGCTCGTGGTCGACGAGGAGATCGAGAAGGCCATCGTCCAGGAGGCGTCCTCCATCGAGCTGCGCGACCTGGCGGTCAAGCGCGGCATGAAGACGCTGCGCGACGACGGCATCAACAAGGCCTTCCAGGGCATCACGACCCTGGAAGAGGTGCTCGCGCGCACGGCCGAGTAGCGCGCGACGCGAGAGGACCAGGCATGGCAGACCAGATCCGTTCGACCCAGATCCAGGCAGACATCGTCGACCTACTGAAGCTCGCCATCGAGCGGCGGGCTTCCGACCTCCTCCTCACGGTCGGCCTCCCGCCCATGCTGCGTCTCGATGGGGAGTGGCGGCCGACCGAGTACGAGGTCCTCAACGGGACGATGACGCGGCGCCTCATGTACGCGCTGATGGACGAGAAGAAGCAGCGCAACTTCGAGGAGCGCAAGGACCTCGACTTCTCGTTCAGCCTGACGGGCCACGGGCGCTTCCGCGTCAACGTGTTCATGCAGCGCGGCTCCGTCGGCGGCGTCATGCGCACGATCTCGGAAGAGGTCCTCACGTTCGCCGACCTCGGATTGCCGCAGGAGGCGGCCGACATCGCGCGGCTGCCGCGTGGCCTCGTGCTCGTCACGGGCCCGACCGGCTCGGGCAAGTCGACGACCCTGGCCACCATGCTCGACCTGGTCAACGACGAGTACTCGAAGCACATCGTCACCATCGAGGACCCCATCGAGTTCTTCCACCGGCACAAGACGTCGATCGTCAACCAACGCGAGGTCGGCGAGGACACCGCGAACTTCCAGGCGGCGCTGCGCAGCGTGCTCAGGCAGGCCCCCGACGTCATCCTGGTCGGCGAGATGCGCGACTTCGAGACGATCGGCGCCGCCGTGACGGCCGCCGAGACCGGCCACCTCGTGCTCGGCACGCTGCACACCAACACGGCCGCCGAGGCCATCGACCGCATCATCGACGTCTTCCCGGACGCGCAGCAGGCGCAGGTGCGCGTGCAGCTCGCCAACAACCTGCAGGCCATCCTCACCCAGCAGCTCATCCCGCGCGCCGGCGGGGAGGGCCGCGTGCTCGCTTACGAGCTGCTCATCGCCACGCCGGGCGTGCGCAACCTCATCCGCGAGGGCAAGACGCACCAGATCCCCGCCCAGATCCAGATGGGCGGCGCCATCGGCATGATCACGATGGACGCCTCCCTCGCCGAGCTCCACTTGCGCAAGGCCATCTCCTTCGAGACCGGCTCCTCGCGCGCCGTGGACGCCAAGGAGTTCGAGCGCCTCGTCTCCACCGGCGGCCAGGCGCAAGGGGCGACGGCCCCCGAGCAGGCCAGGCCAACGCCGGCCCCGACCACGCCCCGGCGCGGCACGCCGCCCCTCGGGCGTTCCGCTCGTTGACGCCCGCGTTCGGCGCTCTTATACTTCGCCGCATGACGGCCAGCACGACCGGCGGCAGGGTCCCACGCACCAGACGGCGCCTCGCCTTCGTCCAGTGGCGAGCGGTCGTGTGGCTATCCGAACGGGAGGCGTGAAGCCGCGGCTACCTAAGGGCAGGACCGAGCCCTTGTAAGAGCACGAGCGCATCACGACCCCCGGCCCACCCGCGGCCGGGGGTCTTCTCACGTGAGCGGGTCCATAGAAGGAACGGGAAGCATGAGCGAACCTAGCAGCCTCTTCGACAAGGTCTGGGAGTCCCACACGGTCGGGCGCCTGCGCAACGGCCAGGACCAACTCTTCATAGATACGCACCTGATCCACGAGGTCACGAGCCCGCAGGCGTTCGGGATGCTCGCCGACCTCGGCCTCGAGGTCCTACTGCCCGAGCGCACGTTCGCGACGGTCGACCACATCGTGCCGACCCACACGCGCGTCGAGCCGTTCGCCGACCCCATGGCCGCGGCCATGATCGCCGAACTGCGCAAGAACACCGCCGCGCACGGCATCACGTTCTTCGACGTCGGCGGCGGCAAGCAGGGCATCGTCCACATGGTCGGCCCCGAGCAGGGGATCACCCAGCCCGGCTCGACGATCGCCTGCGGCGACTCGCATACGAGCACGCACGGCGCGTTCGGCGCCATCGCGTTCGGCATCGGCACGTCGCAGGTGCGCGACGTGCTCGCCACGCAGACGATGGCCATGAGCAAGCCGAAGCTGCGGCGCATCGAGGTGAACGGCGCGCTGCGGCCCGGCGTGTACGCCAAGGACGTCATCCTCCACATCATCCGCACCTTAGGCGTGAAGGGCGGCATCGGCTACGCCTACGAGTACGCCGGCACGACGTTCGACGCCATGACGATGGAAGAGCGCATGACGGTATGCAACATGTCCATCGAGGGGGGCGCGCGCTGCGGCTACGTCAACCCGGACGCGACCACGTTCGCCTACCTCGAGGGCCGGCCGTACGCGCCCAAGGGCGCGGCGTGGGCGGCCGCCGTGGAGAGCTGGCGGGCGCTGGCCTCCGACCCGGGCTGCCACTACGACGACGTGGTGGTGATCGACGCGGCCGACGTGCCGCCGACCGTGACCTGGGGCATCAACCCGGGCCAGGCCATCGCCATCGACGAGCTCGTGCCGACGGTGGAGGGCGCCCCGGAGCACGACAAGGCGGGCGTGGCCGAGGCGCTCAGCCACATGAAGCTCGTGGGCGGCGCGCCCATCAAGGGGACGAAGGTCGACGTGGCGTTCTTCGGCTCGTGCACGAACGCCCGCATCACGGACTTCGTCGAGGTCGCCAGGGTCATGCGGGGGCGCAAGGTGCACCCCAACGTCCAGGCCATCGCGGTGCCCGGCTCGCACCTCGTGAAGCTCGAGTGCGAGAAGCTCGGGATCGACACCGTGCTCAAGGAGGCCGGTTTCGAGTGGCGCGACGCCGGCTGCAGCATGTGCCTCGCCATGAACCCGGACAAGCTCGTGGGCGATCAGCTATGCGCCTCGTCCTCCAACCGCAACTTCAAGGGTCGCCAGGGGTCTCCGACCGGGCGCACCGTGCTCATGAGCCCAGTGATGGTCGCCGCCGCAGCCGTCACGGGCATGGTGTCCGACGCCCGCGAGGTCTTCGGCACCGGGAAGGCCGTTGCCTGACATGGCGCTGACACCAGTTACAGAGGCCCGCGGGACCGCCGTGCCCATCATGGCCAACGACATCGACACCGACCGCATCATCCCCGCGCGCTACCTGAAGGCCGTCACGTTCGAGACCATGGGCGAGGGGCTCTTCTTCGACGAGCGCTTCGACGCCGACGGCAACAGCAAGGGTCACCCGCTCGACGACCCGCGGAGAGCGGGCGCCGCCATCATCGTGACGGGGGACAACTTCGGCTGCGGCTCGAGCCGCGAGCACGCGCCGCAGTCGATCATGCGCGCCGGCTTCAAGGGCATCATCGCGGGCTCGTTCGCCGAGATCTTCTTCGGCAACTGCACGACGCTCGGCCTCGTCTGCGCCGTCGTCGACGAGGCCGGCCGCAAGGAGCTGGCCGAGCTGAGCGAGCGCGACCCGAGCGCTGAGGTCGTCATCGACGTAGCCGCGCAGGAAGTGCGCGCCGGCGGCAAGACCTACCCGGCCGGCGTCCGCGACACGGCCCGCGAGGCGCTCCTGACCGGCTACTGGGACCCGATCGGCGAGCTCCTCGAGGGCGTCGAGCGCGTCAAGGCCCTCGCCGCCGAGCGCGGCTACGCGGTGCCAGGGGCTGGGGCATGAGCTACCGCATCGCGGTACTACCGGGCGACTTCATAGGGCCCGAGGTCATCGACGCCACGTTGGAGACGCTGGAGGCGCTGGCGCCGCGCCACGGCCTCGCCTTCGAGTTCGAACGCCTGCCGTTCGGCGGCAACGCCATCGAGAGCCACGGCGAACCTCTCCCCCAGGTAACGCGCGGCGCGACCGCGCGCTCTGACGCGGTCCTGATGGGCTCCGCCGGCGGGCCGGTCGGCGACCACCCCTGGAACCGGCTACCGCGCGAGAAGCGCGTCGAGTCCGGCATCCTCGCGCTGCGCAAGCACTTGCAGGTCTTCGCCAACCTGCGCCCGGTGCGCGTCTTCCCAGGCCTGGAACGCCTCTCGCCCTTGCGCGAGGAGCGCGCGCGGGGCACCGACCTCCTCATCATCCGCGAGCTCACGGGCGGCATCTACTTCGGCAAGCCGTCCTTCGTGGAGGCCGACCGGGGCGTCAGCACGATGGTCTACGAGCGCTACGAGGTGGAGCGCATCGCGCGCGTGGCCTTCGAGACGGCGCGCCTGCGCCGCGGCCGCGTCACGAACGTCGACAAGGCGAACGTGCTCGACGTCTCGCAGTTCTGGCGCGACGTGGTGGTCGACCTGCATAGGCGCGAGTTCTCTGATGTCGAGCTCGATCACCTGTACATCGACAACGCCGCCATGCAGGTCGTGCGCGACCCGCGCGCCTTCGACGTCCTCGTCATGGGCAACCTGTTCGGCGACATCCTCTCCGACCTGGCCGCCGTGATCCCCGGCTCGCTCGGCGTTCTGCCCTCGGCCAGTCTCGGTGGCAGCGTCGGGCTCTACGAGCCCGTCCACGGCAGCGCGCCAGACATCGCCGGCAAGGGGATCGCCAACCCGGTCGGCACCATGCTCTCAGCCGCGATGCTGCTGCGCCACGGCCTGAACGAGGCGGGGGCGGCGGACGCCCTGGAGAGCGCCGTGCAGGCGGCGCTGCTGGAGAGCCCGACGGTGGACCTCGGCGGCAGCAGCGGCACGGCCGCCTTCACGGCTGCCGTGATAGCCAGGCTGGCGTAGCCTGCGCCCGTGTGCGCCTAGCGGGCGCGCTTCGACCGCATCGCCCTGGTGATGACGGTCACCGCGCCCGCCTCGCCGGCCAGCGACTCGCCGGCAGCCAACCTGCGGTACTCGTCGGTCTCGACGCCGTAGAGGGCGACGCGGCCCAACTCGTCCGAATGGATGCCCCAGCCGTAGCGCCTGCCGAGGTCCGAGGCCCGCAAGCACGCCTGCGGTTTGGCGAAGAAGGCGGCCCTTGCCGCGGGCCGTTCGGCTTCCGGTATGCCCTGCCTGTCGGCGGTCACCCCGAAGATGACGTCGTCGGAAGTGTGCTGGTACGGCGCGCTCGCGATCATGCGGTAAGTGCGCAGCGCGACCGACGGCTGCTCCCCACGCTCGGGCGGCACCGTGCCGACCTCGGCCGGGCAGTCGTCGGCGACACCTATGAACGTCTCGAAGTAGTTCGTGCTGCCCATGCCGGCATGCTACACCCGGCCCTCACGGGTAAGCCCGCCGAGCGCGGCGGTTATATGATGCGCCGAGCGTAAGGAGCCCACCATGTCCACGACCACCACCGCCAAGACGCGGCGCCGCAGCGCCACGACTACCCAGGGCGACCAGCGCGCGCCCAACCGCGCCATGCTGCGGGCCGTCGGCTTCCACGACGCCGACTTCGACAAGCCGATCATCGGCATCGCCAACGGTCACAGCACGATCACGCCGTGCAACTCCGGCCTCGGCGAGCTGGCCACCGCCGCCGAGGCGGCCGTGCGCGCCGCCGGTGGCATGCCGCAGCTCTTCGGCACCATCACCATCTCGGACGGCATCTCCATGGGCACGGAGGGCATGAAGTGCTCGCTCGTCTCGCGCGAGGTGATCGCGGACAGCATCGAGACGGTGGGCAGGGGCCAGAGCATGGACGGCATGCTGGCCGTCGGCGGGTGCGACAAGAACATGCCGGGCGCGCTCATCGCGCTCGCCCGTCTCGACATCCCGAGCATCTTCGTCTACGGCGGCACCATCAAACCCGGCCATCACGACGGCAAGGACCTCACCATCGTCAGCGTCTTCGAGGCGGTCGGCGCGCACGCCGCGGGTCGCATGGACCTGCCCACGTTCCAGGCCATCGAGCGCTCCGCCTGCCCCGGGCCCGGCTCGTGCGGCGGCATGTACACGGCCAACACGATGTCGTCCGCCATCGAGGCGATGGGCATGGCCCTCCCGTACTCGAGCACCATGGCGGCCCCCGACGCCGAGAAGGTCGAGAGCGCCGCCGACAGTGGGCGCGCGCTCCTGACGCTGATCGAGCAGGACATCACGCCGCGCCGAATCATGACGCGCGAGGCGTTCGAGAACGCCATCCGCGTCGTCATGGCCGTCGGCGGCAGCACCAACGCCGTCTTGCACCTCATCGCGGCCGCCCACGCCATGGACGTCGACCTCACGATCGACGACTTCGAGGAGTTGCGGCGCACCACCCCGGTGCTCTGCGACCTCAAGCCGTCCGGTCGTTACGTCGCCACCGACCTGCATGCCGCCGGCGGCATCCCGCTCGTCATGCGCATGCTGCTCGACAACGGCCTCCTGCACGGCGACTGCATCACCTGCACGGGCAGGACGGTGGCCGAGAACCTCGCCTCCGTGCCGTCCCAGCCGCCGGCAGGGCAGGACGTCATCCACCCGTTCCACAAGCCGCTCTACGAGCACGGCCACCTGAACGTGCTCCGCGGCAACCTGGCCCCCGAGGGCGCCGTTGCCAAGACGACAGGCCTGTCGCACTCCCGCATCAGCGGGCCGGCGCGCGTCTTCGAGAGCGAGGAGGAGTGCTTGGCGGCCATCCTCGCGGACGAGATCCGCGCGGGCGACATCATCGTCATCCGTTACGAGGGCCCAAAGGGCGGCCCCGGCATGCGCGAGATGCTCTCCCCCACCAGCGCCATCATCGGCCGCGGCCTCGGCGACTCCGTCGGACTCATCACCGACGGGCGCTTCTCCGGCGGCACCTACGGTTTCGTCGTCGGGCACGTGGCGCCCGAGGCCGCCGTCGGCGGGCCGATCGCGCTCGTGCACGAAGGCGACACCATCACCATCGACTCCGAGCACAACCTCATCCAGCTCGAGGTGGCCGAGGAGGAGCTGGCTCGGCGCCGGGCCGCGTGGGCGCCCAAGCCGCCGCGCTACGAGCGCGGCGTGCTCGCCAAGTACGCGAAGCAGGTCTCGAGCGCCTCGCTCGGCGCCGTGACCGACTGACGAGCGCGGCCAGGTCCTGGAGGGAAGGCAAGCATGCGGGTGACGGTCTTCAACGAGTTCTTGCACGAGCGCGAAAGCGACGTCGTGCGCGAGATCTACCCAGACGGGATCCACGCGGCCGTCGGCGCCGCCGTGAAGCGCGCCCACCCGACGGCTACCGTCGGCTACGCCACGCTCCACGAGCCCGAGCACGGGCTGACGCAGGCCGTCGTCGACGCCACCGACGTCCTCTTCTGGTGGGGCCACAAGGCCCACGACCTGGTGGACGACGCCGTCGTCGACAGGGTGCAGGACGCCGTGCTCGCCGGCATGGGCCTGGTGGTACTGCACTCCGGCCACTACTCGAAGCCGTTCAGGCGCCTGCTCGGCACCACCGCGTCCTTGAAGTGGCGTGAGGCGGACGAGAAGGAGCGCCTGTGGTGCCTGCAACCCGGCCACCCGCTCCTGGAGGGCGTGCCCGACTACTTCGAGCTCCCGCGCGAGGAGATGTACGGCGAGCGCTTCGACGTTCCCGATCCCGACGAGCTCCTGATGATCTCCTGGTTCCAGGGGGGTGAGGTGTTCAGGAGCCTCGCGACGTGGCGGCGCGGCCACGGCACGGTCGTCTACTTCAGGCCGGGCCACGAGACCTACCCCACGTACCACGACGCGAACGTGCAACGCGTCCTCGCCAACGCCGCGGCCTACGCCGCCGCGAGGGTCAGGCGCCCCGACAGGGGCAGCCCGGAGACCCCGGCCATCGAGCAGGTGCCCAACCCCGGCAAGGAGCACATCCTCGGGCTGACGAGCGGCATGGCGGGCGAGTGAGCGAGCTGCGGGCGGCCATCGTCGGCACGGGCGGCATCTCGACCAATCACTTCGAGGGCTACCGGGCGGCCGGAGTCGAGGTCGTCGCCCTCTGCGACGCCGTGCCGGGGGCGTTGGCCGCCAAGGCCCGCGCCTGGGGCGTCGAGCGCACCTACCTGGATTTCGCGGAGCTGTTCGCCGCGGGCGGCTTCGACGTCGTGAGCATCGCCGCGCCTACGGCCGTGCACCACCCCGCGACGCTGCGCGCGGCCGCGGCCGGCGTGCACGTGCTGGTCGAGAAGCCCATGGCCCTCGACCTGCGGCTGGCCGACGAGATGATCGCCGCCTGCGACGCCGCGGGGGTCGTGCTCATGGTCGGGCATCAGCTCCGCTCGAGCGGTCCGGGCCGCAAAGCCAGCGAGCTCATCGAGGCAGGTGCCGTCGGCACGGTGACCCACGTGCGCCTGCGCCAGGCCCACGACTGGGGCGGCCAAGGCGTCCGGCCCTCGTTCAGGACGCGCGCTTCGGCGGGCGGCGGCACGCTCCTCGACAACGGCTGCCACCTCGCCGACCTCGCCCGGTTCTTCGGCGGCTCCGTGAGCGAGGTGTACGCCCGGTTGGGGACCCTCAAGTACCCCGTCGAGGTCGAGGACACGGCGCACGTGAGCATGCGGTACGCCGACGGCTCGCTCGGCGTCATCGAGGCGGCGTGGACGGCAACGGGCTGGGAAGAGGGGTTCTGGGTCTACGGCACCGAGGGCGCCCTCGAGTGCACGAACAGGTACGGCCCCCAGAACCTCAGGCACGCCTACCGCGCGTCGCCGGGCTCCAACTGGGACGAGACGGACGTCACGACCTTCGAGTTCACCGGCGCCTCGTCGCATACCAGGCACGTCATGGCGTTCATCGCGGCCGTGCGCGGCGACGGACCCGTGGTGTGCAGCGGCGTCGACGGCCGCGAGGCCGTCAGGATCATCCTCGCGGCCTACGAGAGCGCGGCCGCCAACGCCCCCGTGGCCCTGTAAGCGACCGGCGTGACGCTCGAGCGGTTCACCTCCCTCATCGCCGAGATGGTCGACGAGATCCCTGCGGAGTTCATGCGGGGTCTCGGCGGCGTCCACGTGCTGCCCGAGGCGCGGCTGGAGCCGGACTTCGAGGACGTCTACCGCATGGGCGAGTACCTCGACCCCGGCTCGCCGGACTTCCTGGGCGCAGGCGAGGGCCTAGGACGCCAGGTCGTCCTCTACTACGGCTCGTTCGAGGCCATCGCGGAAGAGGACCCCGACTTCGACTGGGAGGACGAGGCGTGGGAGACGTTGACGCACGAGCTCAGGCACCACGTCGAGTCGCTCGCCGGCGAGGACTGGCTGGTCCAGGAGGACGTCGAGGACGCCCGCGGCTTCCTGCGCAAACGGTAGCGGCGGTGACCCGCACACCGAAGCCGCGGCTCGTTCCTAGGCCGTGTGGTCCGCCCTCACCCACCAGTCCGGCTGGGCCTCAGCGAGGTCGGCAGCCACGCTCCGCGCGTGCTCCGCGTCGCGCGCCACACCGAAGCACGTCGGACCGCTGCCGGAGAGCAGCACCCCCTTCAGCCCGGCCCCCCGCAGCGCCCCCAGGACCGTCCTGACGCCGGGCAGGAGGCGAAGCACGCCCGGTTGCAGGCCGTTGGGCCAGCCGGGCTCCTCGCCGGCCGCCAGGTTCGCCAGCGCCTTCTCGAACCGCAGGCGGGGCGTGAAGCCGACGAGGTTGGCGTACGCCGCGGCCGCGCTGACCTGGCCGCCCGGGTTGGCCAGGACTAGGTGAAGGCGCGGGACCTCGACGGCCGCGAGCCTCTCCCCCCTGCCGCGCGCGAGGGCGGCCGGGGTCGTGGTCGTCAGGAAGGGGACGTCGGAGCCGAGGGCGCGAGCGACCGCCTGCACGTCGACCCCGGCGGGCAGCCGCTCCGCCAGTGCGCGCAGCACGGCACCGGCGTCCGCCGAGCCGCCGCCGAGACCGGCGGCCACGGGGATACGTTTCGCGAGGTGGAGGTCGATGGCCACGCGCGGCGCGCCCGGGTCGGACGCCCGCCGCTCCCCCAGGTAGGCCTCGGCCGCCCGAACGGCCAGGTTGTCCTCGGCCGGCCCGACGGCGTCGCTACCCGGTAACCCCGGCGCGACGTCGACGGTGAGGTGCACCGCGTCCCGGCCCGAGCCGGCTCCCTCCGCGACGCCGATGTGCAGCTCGTCGGCCAGTCCGACCTTGGCCATGACCGTCTCCAACTCGTGGTAGCCGTCGCCGCGCAGGGCGATGACGGCCAGTCCGAGGTTGACCTTCGCGTGCGCAAGGTACGCGTCCGCCTGGTGAGCGGCTTCCGTCATGCCTGGCCACCGCGCCGGGAGCGCCACAGGTCGAGCAGGGCCAGCCCCAGCTCCAAGTCCTCCGGGGTCGTCAGCTTGTGGAGGAGCTGGCTCCCCTCAACCCACGCTACGGCCACCCCGAGTCGCGTCACGAGGGCGGCGTCGTCGGTCGCCTCGACCCCGTCGGCGACAGCGGCGGCATGCGCGCGCGCGAGGAGCTCACGCGCGAAGGCCTGGGGCGTCTGGACGCGCCGCAGCTCGTCGCGCGGCAAGGCCCGACCGTCCGCCACGTCGACGACCGTGTCGGTGACGCGCAAGCAGGCGCTGGCGGCGCCAGCAGCACGGGCGGCGGCCAGCACGCGCTCGCCGACCGCGCGCGGCAGGAACGGGCGGGCCGCGTCGTGGACGAGCACGACGTCGGCGTCTGACTCGGCGAGCATGGCGCGCACCGTGGCCTGGCGCGAGGCGCCGCCGGGCACCAGCCTCACGGACGGTCCGAGGAGCCGCCCGGCCTCGGCGAGGAGCGGAAGAGGCACGGCCACCACGACGTCGTCGACGACGGCGCGCACGTTGGCGACGGCCAGCTCGAGGAGCGTGGCGTCGCCCAGCCTGACGAACGCCTTCGGCCCGAGGCCCATGCGCGTGCCACCGCCGGCGGCCGCGACGAGCCCGGTCGTCCGGATCGCATCACTGGGGGTCACTCGTCCCACGAGCGCCACCTGGGCGCGTGGTCGTTGGCCACACCGAGGAGGTCGAGGGCGCGGCTCGTAACGCCGGCTATGAGCTCGCCGATGTCGGTCGGGTTGTGGTAGAAGCCGGGCGCGGCCGGGAGGACCGTGGCGCCGGCGTCGTGCGCGGCAAGCATGTTCACGAGCATCGGCCGCGAGTAAGGCGCCTCACGCAAGACGAGCACGAGGGGCCTGCGCTCCTTGAGCGTCACGTGGGCGGCGCGCGTGATCAGCGTGTCGGCGTGGCCTTGCGCGACCTTGGCCAGCGTGCTCGCGCTGCACGGCGCGATGATCATGCCGGCCGTGAGGTGGCTCCCGGAGGCGATCGGAGCGCCGAGGTCGGAGTCCTTGTAGTCGACGTCCGCCAGCGCCTTCAACTGCTTCAGGCCTTCGGGCAGCTCGGTCGGCGCCACGAGCTTGGCGCCCGCGCTGACGACGAGCGAGCTCCTGACACCGGCGCGCTTGGTGGCGGCGAGGAGGTCGACGGCGTAGATCAGGCCGCTTGCGCCGCTCACGCCGACCACCACCTCGCGCTCGGGCCGCCGGGCTCCACCGTTGGTTGACAGGTCGTCCGTCACGTCCCTCAGGCTACCCCGCGCGCGCTTATACTCGCGCCATGACGACGTCAGGCAGTCGGCTCGATAGCACCGCGGCGCAGGCCCGACCTGACGCCCTCCTCCACGACGAGCGCAGGGGGCGGCGCCCCGCCACCGATCGGGCGTTGCGGCGCAGCCGCACGCACCGCGTGCTTGGCGGTGTCTGCGGCGGCATCGCCGAGTTCGTCGGCGTCGCTCCTAGCACGGTGCGCATCGTATATGCCTTCAGCGCCCTCCCCTCGCTGGGGATGACTGCCGTCGGCTACCTATTGCTCTGGTGGCTCATCCCTGCCAAGCAAGCCAACGGCTAGACGAGCAGCCTGACGGGAGACGCCAGGAGCTCGTCGACGCGCGCGAGCAGGCGCGCGCCTTGAGCGATGGGCAGCGCGCCCGTGAGGGCCAGGGTGCTCCGGTAGTCGCCGCTGTCGCTGTCGTACAGGAACCGCCCGAGGGTCACGGCCGGCACGTCGAGGTCGAGGACCGCCTCGTCGACGTCGAGACCGCTTAGGTCGACGACCGCCAGCGCGACCTCGTCCTCCTCCGCCCCCGAGCCCGCCAGCTCCGCCACCAGGTCTACGAACGGGCGCGTGGCCGCGTCGTCGACACGCCTGAGCCTCACGGCGCCGGCCATCTCCGCCAGCGCGACCTGGCCGCTGACAAGGCCGGCGTCCTGGGCGGCCTTGGCGACGGCGCGCAGTAGGAAGGGGGCGGCGCTCAGCGGTTCGTCGCCGCCGAGCTCCAGGCCGGCAGCGAGCTGAGCGGCCGCGAGGGCGCTGACGTCGACGTTGCGGCGCAGCAGGTGCGGGGTGCGCGCGAGGGGCAACTCTCCGTAGCGGAGGGTCGCGCCTGACTCGGCGGCATGCGGCGCGAACGCCGGGGCCTCGACGGGCCGTGTTACGGGGTCCGGCTCGGCCGGTTCGAAGGCGGGCGGTGAGTAGGCGTCCTCCGCCGCACGCTCATCGCCCCCGTCCAGGGCCGCTCCGAACGCGACGAACTCGTCCTCGACGACCTCCGCTGCCTCCCAACCGGCACCGCCGGAGGGCTCGTGAGCCTCACCGACCGCAGCGCCGAACGGCGCGACGCCCGCCACTGTGAGACCGCTCGGCTCGCGGTCCTCCTCCGCGTCTTCCGGCTCCACCGAGGTCGCCCAGGTGGGTGTGTCGTCCTCGAACCCGGTGGCGCCCACGACCGCGGTCGCGTCGGTGTCGAACGCCGGGAGGGCCGGCTCCACTACGGGCTCGTCGTCCGCGCTTGCGGCGCTCGTGTCCCAGAGGTCGCTCAGGTCCTCATCCGGTCGGTCGGTCGGCTCCGCGTCGAAGCTCAAGGCGTCCTCTTGCCACGTGGTTCCGGTCGTGCCTACGTAGTCGTCGGCCCTGACGGAACCGACCGGTTCGTCGAGCGCGTCGGAGCCGGACCCCTCGCTCCACCCGCCGCTCGCGGTCGCCTCCGGCTCCGGCAGCGGCTCGTCGGACACCAACAGCAGGTCGTCGTCCGCGGCCAGCCGCGCGTCGTCTTCGACCCCGAACGAGCCGTCCGCCGGCGCCTGGGCCTCGGGCTGGTAGGCGTACGCGTCGGCAGCAGACTCTCCATCCAAGGCGTCTTCGTCCGGAGCGTCCTCGTCCAGGGCGGCGCCTTCGGTCGGTACGGGCGTGTCGTCCTCGTCGTCGTCGAACAGGAACACGTCCTCGTCCAGCTCGGCCAGGTAGTCGGCATCCTCGGTCGCCGGCTGAAGGGGCGCGGCGTCCGGGTCGGCGTAGGTCGGCTGCCCAGCGGACCGGGAGTAGTTGCCGACGGAGTCGGCGTGTACCTCAGGCCATTCGTCCATGCCCTCGGGGAGCGGCTCCGGTGTCGGATCGAGAGCCTCCTCGCCAGCCATGACGCGCGCGAGGTAGTCGAGCACGTCGCGCTCGAGGATGAGTCCTCCCGGGCCCGTGCCGCTGAGGCGACGCCAGTCCACGTTGTTCTGCTCTGCCAGGTTCCTGGCGAGTCTTGCGATCTCAGGTTCGCTCACGAGCGTTCCTCCTGGGCGGTGTCACCGGTGACTGCGGCAGGCGACCTGCGCGTGTGCGAGCGCATGCTGGTCACTAGGGGGAGCACGAAGATGGCTCCGAGTATAGCCCGCCGCCCTCCCCGACCGTTCCGGCAATTTGCCACTCCCGCGCCGGGCCGCCCGGTGGGCAGCGCCGCCGTCGCTCACGGGCGCCACGCTTGGAAGAAGACGTCGTCGACGTAAGTCTGGAGCATGGCTTCCTGGCCGTAGATGGCCACGGACGTGACCACGCTCTGCCCGGCTCCGACACGGCGGTCGAAGACGACGCGCTCGCCCCTGTCGTCGTTCACTATCAGCTTCAGGCTGTAAGGCTGCTCCAGGAGCCGTTTCACACCCATGTTGGTCGGGTCGAACGTGAACGGCACCAGCCGGCTCCCGTCGCCGACCGTCTCGCCGCCGGAGGGGTCGGTACCGCCACCGATGTCGGTCGGGCCGGTCGCGTCCGGCAGGGTGAAGTCCGGCACGAGGCCGCCGGACGGCGTGCCGTTGACGGTGAGGAACACGGGCGTGCCCGGGGCCGTGTAACCCGTGGGGCGCACGTCCACGACGCCCTCGGGCCGCTCGGGGTCCTGCACGAAGGTGATCTGGCCGACACGCAGCTGCGCCGCTCCGATCGCGAGCTGCGCCTGCCACTGGGGTTGGCCGATGACGTCGGGCACCTGCACGACGTTGGCGGTGGACAGCGAGTAGCTCAGCAGCACGGGCGTACCGGGCGGAACGACCTCGCCCGCGGCGGGATGCATCGCCACGACGACGCGGGGCTGCGAGAAGGAGACCCCGGACGGCAACGCCTCTACCCTGCCGAAACCCAGCCGCGCCAGTTGCTGCACGGCCTCGTCGACGTCCGTCCCTACCAGGTCGGGAAGGGTGACCGACTGTCGTTCCGGGCCACTGCTCACGACGAGCGCGATGGACGCCCCTTCGGCGAGGCGCAGGCCGCCTGGCGGCTCCTGCGCTATGACGGTGCCGGCAGGCCTGTCGCTGGGCTGGTACTGGATGAGGCCGAGGGGCAAGTTGAGTTCGGCTGCGCGCGCCTTGGCGGCGGGTTCGAGCATGCCGAGCATGTCGGGGAGCACCGCGGCGGCGGGCGGAGTGTTGACGCCCAGGTGGATCGAGCGCAGGCGCTTGACGACCGTGCCGGGTTCGGGGGACTGGGAGGTGACGGCGTCGGCAGGCGCGCCCTCGACGTGCTCGACGAACGTGACGGGATCGAACCCTTGGCTGCGGAGCAGGCGCGCGGCCTGGTCGAAGGGCATGCCGACGAGGTCGGGCAGGACCTGCTCCTCGACGGCGAAGTAGCGGCCCGCGTCGAGCACGACCGCCACGACGACCAGTAGGAAGACGGCCGCGGCCAAGACCAGCCGCACTACCGACCCGCGGCCGCCGGTGCTGCTCCCCTTCACGATGGCGCGGCTCACGCGGGGACTCTACCACGGCCCCGGACGCGGATCGGACCGCCGCGATGCGTCGCGCACGGCGCTAACATGACGCATGCATGGCGGACACGCGTACCTGGGCACGGGCTCCTTGGCCCACCTCTCGGAGACCGAGCTCGCGGCGGAGTGGGAGCTGGCGAGCCTCGCGCGGCTCGCCGAAGCCGATATCAGGTGGCACGGCATCGTCTTGCCGGCGACGTTCGAGGCACGGTTCTACAGCCTCAACAACCTGCCGGCGAAGCTGTCGCCCCTGTTCCGGGGGCTGGACCCGCTCGACCCGGACGAGGACGTCCTGGAGGAGGCCGAGGAGGAGGCCGTGCCTCTGATAGCGCAGCACTACCTGCTCGACGAATGGGTGGACCTCGTCTACGACTCCTTGTCCTGGACGGGCCAGACCGTCGTGCGGAGGCCGGGCGCTGCCGGCGGGCGCGAAGCGTCCAACCGCCGCGGGGCCTTGCTCGCCGTCAAGGCCCTCTTCCAGGACGACTGGCGCGTCGACGCCGTCTCGAGCAGGCTGGCCACGACCGGCGCCTACGGCATCGAGGCGCGCCCCGTGCTCCTCACCCCCGGTTCGGAGCGGCCGGCCGCCGACCTCTCACGCCGCGCCTCCGCTGCCCTAGGCGCTGCGGTGAAGGCGTGGTCGGACGCGAACGGGCGCTTGACGCGCCTGCGCCCGGCCTGAGCGCTACTTGCGCAGCCTGCCGGCGGCCAGGCGCACGGGCGTGGTGTTCTCGAAGGTGACGAACGCGGATGGGTTGACCGAGTCGAGCAGCTTGAGCAGTTCCGGGATCTTGCGGCGGGGGATCACGGAGAACGACACGCGCACGTCGCCGTCGCGGCCCCGCGCGTTGAGCACGGTCACGTAGTAGCCGGCCTGGCGCAGCTGGTCCTCGATGGCCGGGCTGTCTACGGGGGTGACGACGCGCATGATCGACTCGCCGATGGCCAGCCACCGCTCGATGCTCACGCCCAGCATGGTGCCCGTCGCATAACCGGCGGCGTAGGCGACGAACTTCACGGGCGAGTCGAGGTTGGAGAGCACCTGCGCGGCCGCGACGAGCCACACGAGCGACTCGAAGAAGCCGAAGAGCCCCGCGAGGCGCCTCTGGCCGCGCACGAGGAAGCCGATCCGCAGGGTGCCGAGCGAGACGTCGACGATGCGCAGGCAGAAGATCAGCAGCGCGGGCAGGAGGAGGGCGACGAGCTCGCTCACGCCTCGGCGAGCTCCGCGGCCGCCACGGCGGCGGCCCCGATCACGCCGGCCTCGCCGCCGAGGAGCGCGGTGCGGAAGACGGGCGAAGGGTAGCCCTCCAGGTAGCGCACGGCGGCCGCCTCTATCCTGCTCAAGTAGAACTCCCCGACCTCGGCGAGACCGCCGCCTATCACGAAGCCTTCCGGGTCGAAGACCTTGACGAGGTTGGCCAGCCCGATGCCCGTGAAGAGGGCCGCGTTGTCGACGATGCCGAGCGCCTTGGGCTCGCCGGAGCGCGCGCGCTCGAACAGCTCGCGCGTGCCCATCTCCGCGCCGTAGGCGTAGGAGGCGTCCCTGGCCATCGAGCGCCCGGCCGCCAGCGCCTCCAGGCTGCCCGTATGCCCGTCGCCGCCCATCGGACCCCCGACCATCATGGTCATGTGGCCGATCTCGCCCGCCAGGCCGTTGGCGCCCCTGATCACCCGGTCGCCGATGAACAGGCCACCGCCTATGCCGGTCGAGACGGTGACGTAGACGCTCGACTCGAGGTCCTTGGCGGCGCCGTAGCGGTGCTCGGCGTAGCCGGCGGCGTTAGCGTCGTTCTCGAGGACGACGCGCATGGCGAGCGAACGCTCGAGCTCGGCCACCAGAGGCGCGTCCTGCATGCCGGCGATGTTGGGGGCGAAGAGGACCTTGCGCCTGGCCTTGTCGAGCGGCCCAGGCGAGCCTATGCCGACGCCGGCCACCGCGTGCCCATGGCTCAGCAGCTCGCGGGCGCTCCAGGCGAGGGCCGCCACGACGTCGACGAAGCCCGTCTGCGGCGTGTCGACCCGCACGTGATCGATCACCCTGCCCTCGTCGACGATCGCGGCGAGGATCTTCGTTCCTCCCAAGTCCAGACCTAGCGTGACCATTCAACTCTCCTCGTGCGAAGCGCGCAGGACCGTAGCCGCAGCGTCCGCGATCATCAGTTCCTCGTCCGTCGGTACCACCAGCACGGCGACGCGGGCACCCTCGGCGCTGATGGTCGTCTCGCCGCGCGCGTTCCTCGCCTCGTCAACCGTGACACCGAGGAACTCTAGCCCGGCGAGCGCGGCTCCGCGCAGGGCGGCGGAGTTCTCGCCGATGCCGCCCGTGAACACGACGGCGTCCAACCCGCCGAGCACCGCCGCGTAGGCGCCCACGACCTTGCGCACGCGGTAGGCGAACACGTCCAGCGCCGCCGCCGCGCCCTCGCCACCGGCCGCCGCAGCGGCGCTCACGTCCCTGACGTCGTTCGAGACCCCCGACATGCCTTTCAGGCCGGAGCCCTCGTTGAGCAGGTCGTCCACCTCGTCGACGCTCAGGCCCTCACGCAGCAGGTAGAGCACCACGCCGGGGTCGATGTCTCCGCTCCTGGTGCCCATGAGCAGCCCCTCCATCGGCGTGAAGCCCATGGTCGTGTCGACCGACCGGCCGTGATCGACCGCCGCGGCGCTGGCGCCGTTGCCGAGGTGGAGGGTGACGATGCGCAGCTCGGAGCGGTCGCGCCCTAGGAGCTCGCCGGCGCGGCGCGACACGAAGTCGTGGCTCGGTCCGTGGAAGCCGTAGCGCCTCACGCCGTCTTGCGCGTAGGCGAGCGGGAGGCCGTACAGGTAGGCGCGGGGCGGCAGGGTGGCGTGGAAGGCCGTATCGAACACGGCCACCTGCGGCACGCCCGGCAGGGCGGCGAGCGCGGCGCGCAGGGCGGCGAGGTTCCCGGGGTTGTGAAGCGGGGCCAGGCGGCTCAAGCGGTCGATCTCGACCTCGACCTCGGGCGTGACGAGCGTGGGGGCGACGAAGCGCGTGCCGCCGTGGACGACGCGGTGACCGACGGCGGCGGGGGCGAAGCCGGCAACCCCCCGGGAGAAGACGCCGAGGGCGAAGGCGAAGGCCGCGGCGTGGTCTCCCAGCCGCGGCGGCTCGAGCAGCGTGAACGTCGCCTTCGCGGCCGTCGCGCCGCCGATGCGCTCCACCAGCAACGCCGCCCCTTGGGGGAAGAGCTTCATCTTCAGGCTCGAGCTGCCGGCGTTGACTACGAGCACCTGCCGCCCCGTCGGCCAGGCACCCGTGCCGCTCACGCCGCGCTCCCGGCGCCCGCGACACCGACGTCGGTGCCCGAGCGCGGCAGCTCCGCGATGAGCTTCGGTTCGAACCGCAGCGCGTCCGCCGCCACGAAGTGCACGTTCACGTCGCCCAGCCGCGGGAGGATGCCTTGCGGCTCCTCGCCGTGCACGTGCCCGAACACGAGCGCGTCCGGCTTGGCGGCCAGGATCAGGTCGGTCAGCTCCGAGGGCTCGAGGCGCGCGTTCGTCGGCGGGAAGTGGAGCATCACGACGCGGTACGCACCCTCCAGCTTGGCCGCGTGCGCAAGCGAGAGCCGCAAGCGTTCGACCTCCCGGTCGTAGATGCGTTGGTCCTCCGCCGTGAAGCCGTGACTGCCCGGACAGACCCAGCCGCGCGTGCCGGACACGACCGCCCCACCGACCGCCACGGCGTCGTTCTGGACCGCCCACATCCCCCGGGGCAGCTCGCGGCGGAGGCGGCTGATGGAGGGCCACCAGTAGTCGTGGTTGCCGCGCAGGAGCACCTTCCGGCCCGGCAGCTCCGCGAGGTCACGCAGGTCGAGCATGGCGTCCTCGAACCGCATGGCCCAGGAGATGTCGCCGGGCACGAGCACGAGGTCGTCCTCCCCCACCGTCCGGCGCCAACCGTCGAAGAAGGCGGCGGGGTGACCCTGCCAGCCGGGGCCGAAGATGTCCATCGGCTTCGGCACGGCGCGCGACAGGTGGGGATCGGCGATGGCGAACAGTCGCATCGGTCGCCCAGTGTACCCAGCGCCAGGACCCTCGGCTCCTTGCGGGTGCGCGTCCGGTCGGCCTCCGCTGGCGCACGCGGCGTCCCCCGGCTCGCCCGTGTGCTTCGTGCCGCTCACCAAGCGGAAGGGTTCGGTTCGAGCGTAGCGGGCAGCTTGGCGAGCGCGTCGGCGGCGCGTCGGCCGCTCAGCGGGTGGCGCCACTCCGGGTCCAGGTCCAGGAGCGGCGCGAGCACGAAGGCACGCTCCTCGAGGCGGGGGTGGGGCAGCCTCAACGTCGGGCCCTGGACGACGCTCCCGCCGACGCTCAGGAGGTCGAGGTCGATGACGCGCGGGCCCCAGCGTTCCCGCCGCACGCGCCCAAGGTCGTGCTCCACTTCGAGGAGCGCGGCGAGGAGGTCGGCCTCCCTGCCGACGTAAGCGCGCGCGTCGAGCGCCAGGACCGCGTTGAGGTATGGCGGTTGGCCGCTCGGGCCGCCGACGGCCGGCCCGGAGTAGAGCCTGGAGCGGCCCACGACCGGGGCCAGGTCGGCCAAGGCGCGCGCGGCCCGCCCGAACTGAGCGGCCGGGTCGCCGAGGTTGGCCCCCAACGCCACGTAGGCGCGTGCGGCTCCCCAGCGGGTCGGCGAGCCCTGCCCCCGAACGCTCCGAGGGGTCCCGACGGTCGTCGCCTCCCGCTCGTCGCGCTCGGGGCTCACTTGCCCTCCGCCACGGCCGCCGCCACGGCGAGGGCCTGGGCATGCGCCGCGACGTCGTGCACGCGCAGCAGCGCCGCCCCGCCCGCCGCCGCCGCCAGGTGCGCGGCGAGCGTGCCGGGCAGGCGCGACCCCGGGCCGACTCCCCCGGCCAGGCGCCCGATGAACGCCTTGCGCGACGCGCCGACCATGAGCGGATGGCCGAGGCCCGCCAACCGCGGCGTGGCGCGCAGGAGCGCCAGGTTGTGCCCCAGGTCCTTGCCGAAGCCGATGCCGGGATCGAGCACGACCCCCGGCAGGCCGGCCGCCTCGGCAAGGCGTGCCCGGCGCAGCAGGAGCTCTTCGACCTCCGCGACGACGTCGGCGTACGCCGGCGCCGCCTGCATGGTGCGCGGCTCGCCCTGCATGTGCATGATCACCACCGGTGCGCCGGCAGCGGCGCAGACGGCGAGCATGGCGGGGTCGCGCAGGCCGCCGACGTCGTTGACGATCGCCGCGCCCGCGGCCAGGGCGGCGGCGGCGACCTCGGCCTTGCGCGTGTCGATGCTGACGACGGCGCCGGCCGCGACGAGCTCGGCGACGACGGGCAGGACGCGGCGCGCCTCCTCCTCCGGGCTGACTGGGAGGGCGCCGGGCCGCGTCGACTCGCCGCCGACGTCGAGGATGAGGGCGCCCTCCTCGCGCAGGCGCAGGCCGGCGGCCACGGCCGCCTCGGCGGCGAAGGTCTCACCGGCGTCACTGAAGCTGTCCGGGGTGACGTTGACGATGCCCATCAGGGCGGCGCCGCGCCACTCGAGCGCGGTGGAGCCGTCGGGCAGGGGGCGGCGGAAGGGCAGCCGGTGCGGAGCGCCGCCGGTCATGACCGGCCCGCGTAGACCCAGTCCCGGGGGCGCAGACCGAGCCCGAAGCGCCACGCGACCGCCTGGGCGATCCGCTCCCCGGCACGCCCGTCGCCGTAAGGGTTAGGCTTGGAGCGCATGGCGGCGAGCGCGCGCGCATCGGCGAGCAGCTCCTCCAGGCCGGCCCTGACGGCGGCCGGTTCGTTGCCGAGCAGCCGCAGGACGCCGGCAGCCACGCCTTCGGGGCGTTCGGTGACGTTGCGCAGCACGGCGACCGGCACGCCGAGCGCCGCGCCCTCCTCCTGCAGCCCGCCGGAGTCGGTGACGATGAGGTCGGCGGCGGCCAACAGGGCCAACATGGCGTCGTAGTCGTAAGGCTCGTCGAGCACCACGTTGGGCAGGCCCGAGAGTGCCGGCGTGACGGCCTCCCTGACGGCCGGGTTGAGGTGGACCGGGTAGACGAAGAGGCGGTCAGGGTTGGCCTTGGCCACGGCGGCCACGGCGGCGGCCAGCCCGGCCATCACCGGGAGGTTCTCCCGCCTATGCATGGTCACGGCCACGAAGGGGCCGGCCCCGAGGCGCTCCGGGAGCTTGGCGCTCTTGCGCATGTGCTGCACGGCGTCGACGGCCGTGTTGCCGGTCACGACCATGCGCCGCTCGCTCTTGCCCTCGGCGAGCAGGTTGCGCTTGGCGAGGTCGGTCGGGGGCAGGTCGAGGTCCGTGATGACGTCGGTCAGGCGGCGGTTCGCTTCCTCCGGGAAAGGCTGGGACAGGTCGAACGAGCGCAGTCCGGCCTCGACGTGCGCTACCGGCACGCCGACGAGGTGCGCGGCCAGCGCCACGGCGAACGTCGTGGTCGTGTCGCCGTGCACGAGCACGTAGTCGGCCCGGAGGCGTTCCAGCTCGGCGGCGGCGGCCGGCACGATGCGGGCGAACAGCCCGGCCAACGTCTGGCGTTCTGTCATGACGTCGAGGTCGGCGTCGGGGGTCAGCCCGAAGGCGGCGAGCGAGCTCGCCAGTTGCTCGCGGTGCTGGCCCGTCACGAGCGTCAGTGGCTCGATGCCGGGCGTGCGTGCGAGCGCGGCTACGACGGGGGCCATCTTGTTGGCCTCGGGGCGGGTGCCGAAGGCGGCGACCACGCGCGGCGCGCGCCCGCCGGGTGTGCTCAGCCGCTCGGATCCGTCGTCGGTTCCGGCGCCGGTCACGCGTGCGACCCGGCGCGACGTACCTCCGCCAGGCGCAGCAGCGAGACGGCGGCGATGGCGACGACCGTGACGATGAGGGTGAGCAGGGTGAGGACGGGCGGCGTGCTCGAGAGGAGCATGCCGACCACCCCGAGGATCAGGGTCGCCGTCCATAGGAGCACGACCGTGAAGCGCTTCGAGCCCGAGCGCGCCCGGATGATGTCGTGGATGTGGTCGTTGCTTGCCAGTGCCGGCGAGCTGCCGCGCCGCAGGCGCCGGAGCGTTACCTGGGTGATGTTCACGACGGGCAGGGCGAGGACGAGGATCGGCGCGACGACGGAGATGGCCGCCGTGACCTTCAACGCGCCGAGGACGCTGACGGCCGCGAGGACGTAGCCGAGCAGGTAGGCGCCGGAGTCGCCCATCGTGATGGTGGCCGGGCCGAAGTTGTAGCGCAGGAACGCGAGGGCGGACCCGGCGAGCGCGGCGAGGAGCAGGACGGCGCCGCCCCGGTCGTCGAACTGGACGGCCACGGCCAGCAGGCTCATGCTCGAGATGGCCGCGATGCCCGAGGAGAGGCCGTCGAGGCCGTCGATGAAGTTGAAGGCGTTCGTGAACCCGACCACCCACAGGATCGTGACGAGCACGGAGAGCGTCTCCGGGATGAACAGGAACGTGCCGGCCCCGAAGTAGTCCGTGACGAAGCCGATGCGCACGCCGTTGACGACCAGGATGCCGGCCGCGACCACCTGGGTGGCGAGCCGCAGGGGCGGCGGTACCTCCCACATGTCGTCGATGAAGCCCACCAGCGTCATGAGCGCGCCGCCCAGGGCGATGGCGAGGAGCTCGACACGGAAGTCGTCGATGAGCTGCGGCGCGACGAGGCTGCCCGCCAGCACGGCGACGAGGAAGCCCGCGAGGATGGCGATGCCGCCGATGTTGGGGACCCGCCCGTCGTGTTGGCGCACGCCACCGCCGTGCGCGCTGCCGCCGACCTGGACGGCGCCTATGCGCACCGCGAACGCCCGCACGCGCGGTACGAGCCAGATGACGGCGCCGAAGGCGACGACGAAGGCCGTGATGACCAGGGGTAGGAAGAGGAGGAGGGTGCCGCGCACGTCAACCATTCTAATGAGGGCGGTAAGGGCCTCATGAGTGTGCTGAACGAAGGCAGGACTACATGCGCTCGACGCTCCTGCCGGTTGTGGGCGGCTCCCGCGACGCCACAGCGGGCATCATGACGGCCGAGCGGCGCCTCCTCGGGCCTCGGTCAGCGCGTGCCGTACAGGCGGTCGCCGGCGTCGCCGAGCCCCGGCACGATGTAGCCGTGGTCGTTGAGGCGCTCGTCGCGGGCGGCCACGATGATATCGATGTCCGGGTGGGCGTCGGTGACGGTCTTGATCCCCTCGGGCGCGGCGATGATGCAGAGGAGCCTGATGCGCGTGGCGCCCTTCTCCTTGAGCACCTGGATGGCGGCGGCGGCGCTGCCGCCCGTGGCGAGCATCGGGTCGAGGAGGAAGACGTCGCGCTCGCCCACGTCGCTCGGCAGCTTGGAGTAGTACTGGACGGGCTTGAGGGTGTCCGGATCGCGGTAGAGACCGATGTGGCCGACGCGCGCGGTCGGCATGAGCGCGAGGATGCCGTCCACCATCACGAGGCCGGCGCGCAGGATGCCGATGAGGGCGAGCTTCTTGCCCGCCAGGCGCTTGACGTGGGCCAGGGCGACCGGCGTCTCCACCGTCGCGTCCTCCAGCTCGAGGTCACGCATGGCCTCGAAGGCCATCAGCATCGTGAGCTCCTGGCAGAGCGCCCTGAACTCCCTGACGCTCGTGTCCTTGTCGCGCAGTATGGAGAGCTTGTGCTGGACGAGCGGGTGGTCGACTACCGTGACGGCCATCTTCGTAGTTCCTTTCGCGGCGGCTCGGCTTCGAGCGCTCGACCGGCTGCGTTGAGCCGGCGGTGGCTGAGCGGACCGGCCGGCGGTGGCGGTCCGGTCACGGCGTCGAACGGGCCGGTCCATGGGCGCAAGCGAACGGCCGCCCTATAGGGCGGCCGTGACGTGGCGGAGAGGGTGGGATTCGAACCCACGGTGCAGCGGAGCCACACAACGGTTTTCGAGACCGTCCCATTCAACCACTCTGGCACCTCTCCAACGTGCGGCGCGCGGGCGCGCGGCCCGGCATGCCAAGCTCGCGAAGTATACCGTAAGCGCGGGAAGCGCGGGGCGGGTCGCGCGCCAGGCACACGCCCGCGCTCGGCACCGTCCCGGGGATCGGGTGTCGCGTTGCGAGGCGAGCCGGCCTCCCTTGACGCGTCAGGCCGTGTCTCATACACTCCCAGATGCGCCTCGGGCCGCCATGTTGGCCCATCGTCTAATGGCAGGACAACGGATTCTGGTTCCGTCGGTCTAGGTTCGAATCCTAGTGGGCCAGCCAACCGCTGCTCGGGGCTGCACACCCTCGAAGCGCACGCCAGGCGCGTAGGGCAACCGCGACGATGGCCCATCGTCTAATGGCAGGACACCCGGTTTTGGTCCGGTCGGTCGGAGTTCGAATCTCTGTGGGCCAGCCACGACGCCTCCCTCACGGGAGGCGTTCCCTATCCGCCCCCCGGGCTCGCGGTGCGGCCCAGGTCCTCGACCGCCCTCCGTCGCAGGCGCTCCCCGCGCCGCCTTGCGGCTGCCGTCGCCCTCCCGACTACCGGGGTGCCTCGAGGCTAGCCGCCGTACTCGTAGAACCCGCGCCCGGACTTGCGGCCGAGGCGACCGGCTTCGACGAGCTTGCGCAGCGTCTGCGGGGCGAGGAAGCGCTCGCCCAGCGCGTCCTTGAGCGAGTCCGCGATCAGCAGCACCGTGTCGAGCCCGATGAGGTCCGCGAGCTCGAGCGGGCCCATCGGGTGGTTGAGGCCGAGTCTTACCGCCTTGTCGATGTCCTTGGGCGCCGCCACGCCTTCCTCCAGCATCCGCACCCCCTCGAGCAAGAGTGCGGCGACGGCCCTCGTGGTCACGAACCCTTGACGGTCCTCGACGACGACCGTCTCCTTCCCGCAGCTCGCCGCCAGCGCGAGCGTGGCGGCCAGGGTCGCCTCCGACGTCTGCGCGGCGCGCACGACCTCGACGAGCGCCATGCGCTCCGGCGGGTTGAACCAGTGCATGCCGACGACGCTCGCTGGGCGCTGCGTGGCGGCGGCTATGGCGGTGACGGACAGCTCGCTCGTATTGGTGGCCAGCACCGCGTGGTCGGGCGCCAACGCGCCGACGCTGGCGAAGAGGTCGCGCTTCAGCTCGAGGAGTTCCGGGACGGCCTCGATGACGAAGTCCGCGCCGGCCACCGCCTCGGCGAGGTCGCTCGTGGTCGTCAGCTTGCCTGCGGCTACCGCCTCCGCCGCCCGCTTGGCCGCGCGCGCGGCCGCCGCGCTCAGCGCCTCCGCCCTGGTATCGAAGAGGCCGACCGTGTGGCCCCCGATGAGCAAGCTGGTGGCGATGCCGCCGCCCATCGTGCCGGCGCCCAGCACCGCGACCTTCTTGGGGGCGTGCGGTCCTGCCTGACGCGCGTCGTAGTCTGATCCCATCGCGACCTCACCTCTCTCTAGCCGACCGCCGCCCGCACGGCGGGCGCGGCGCGCTACCGACCCCATCTTCACCCGCGCTCGGCGCCCGGGACCAGCGCGGCGTAGAGGTCGAAGCGCACGGTGTTGCCGCTCAACGCCCCGCTCGGGGCCACCCCGCCGAGGGGCGGAGCACGCAGGGGGCGCTTCACCACGACGCGGCGCGCCGCGTTGCGGCGGGCCGCGAGCAGGAGCTCCGTCTCCTCGGCGTCACCCAAGTCGTGCGGCCCAAGCCGCTCCCTGAAGAGCGCCATGGCCTTCCCGGGCAGAGCCGCCTTGCCGCGCTCGGGGAACATCGGGTCGAGGTACACGACCTGCGCTCGCTCGGCGGCAGCGAGGTAGGCGCGCGCGTCTACCAGGTGCAGCGTCAGCCGCCGGGCGGCGGCCTCGGCCCGCGTCCCGAGCGCGCCCGCGAGCGCCCGCTCGAGCGCGTCGGCCAGGAGGGCATGGAAGATGGGCTCGCGTTCGAGCAGGGTCACGTGGTGGCCCAAGGCCGCGAGGTGGAACCCATCGGCGCCCAGGCCGGCGGTGGCGTCGATCACGCTGACCGGGTCGGCACCCGCGCGCGCGAACGTGGCCCTGGCGAGGAGGTCGCGGCCCTGGAACCGCGGTCCGGCCAGGTGCTCGGCCGCCGCGCGCACGATGAGCCCGGCCGGCGTCCTGAGGGCGAGGCCGTCGGGCGTCGCTTCGAGGGTCGCACCGCCGCCCGCGTCAGGTAGCCGCCGCACCGTCATCGGCCCGATGCTACAGCGGCCGCGCCCCGGTGCTCGCGTTGCTGACACCCGTAAGGCTCTCATGCTACGATTCGTTGGAATCCGGGCGTATACGGCTACGATTCCAAACAACCGCGAGCCGCTCGCCTTAGATGCGTTCGGGAGTAAGCCCAGCCACCTAAGCATCGCAAGCCGGACCCGAGGGAGGATCGAAGATGAGCAACAAGGAGCTAGCAGCGCGGCGACGCGCGGCCGTCACGCCGGCCGCCCAGAGCGTGCACCCCTTCTACCCGGTGCGCGCCAAGGGCAGCTACGTGTGGGACGCGGACGGGAAGAAGTACCTCGACTTCTCCAGCGGCATCGCGGTCATGAACCTGGGGCATTCGCACCCGCGCGTGGTGGCGGCCGTTCAGCAGGCCGCCGCCGAGTTCCAGCACCTGTGCTTCGCCGTCGGCATGCACCCGTCGTACGTCGAGCTCGCCGAGAGGCTCAACGCCAGCGCCCCCGGCCCCACGCCCAAGAAGTCGTTCCTCGTCAACTCGGGGGCGGAAGCCGTCGAGAACACGGTGAAGATCGCGCGCGCCTACACCAAGCGCGCCGGCATCGTGGCCTTCACCCAGGCCTTCCACGGCCGGACCTACATGGCCATGTCCCTGACGAACAAGGCGAAGCCGTACAAGACGGGCTTCGTCATGCGCGCCGGCGAGGTCTACCGCGCCGAGTACCCCTATCACTTCCGCAACCCGTGGGGCGCCAAGACCCCCGAGGAGACCGGCGAGGCCGCCCTGAGGGCGCTCAAGAACCAGGTCAAGTACTCCATCGGGGAGAGCGAGGTGGCGGCGTTCATCATCGAGCCCGTCGCGGGCGAGGGCGGGTTCATCCCGGCGCCGGCCAACTTCCTCGCGGGCCTGCGTAAGTACGCCGACGAGATCGGCGCCCTCTGGATCGACGATGAGGTCCAGGCCGGCGTCGGCCGCACGGGCAAGATGTGGGCGGTCGAGCATCACGGGCTCGAGCCGGACCTGGTGGCCGTGGCCAAGGGCCTCGGCTCCGGGTTCCCCATCGCCGCGGCCGTCGGCAAGGCGCACATCATGGACGCCCTCGACCCGGGCATGCTCGGCACGACCTTCGGCGGCAACCCGACCGCGTGCGCCGCCGCACTGGCGACGCTCGACGTGTTCGCGGAGGACCGCGTCGCCGACCACGCCGCGAGGCTCGGGGAGATCGCCCGCCCGCGCCTGGAGGCACTCAAGGCCCGCTTCCCCAACATCGGCGACGTGCGTGGCCTCGGCATCATGCTTGGCCTCGAGTTCGTCGGCGAGGACGGCCGCACCCCAGACGCGCGCACCGTCGACGCCATCGTCGACGAGACCCGCGAACAGGGTCTCATCCTGCTGTCGACCGGCACGTACGGCAACAACATCCGCCTGCTGCCGCCCCTCACGATGAGCGAGGCGGAGCTGGACGCGGGCCTGCGCATCATCGAGGCGGCAGTGGCGAAGGTAGTCGGCGAGCCGGTGCCCGCCTGATCGCGGGTCACCGGCCCCCGGCCGGGGCGGCCCCTAAGGCTCGCGCCCGCGGTTGATCGGTACCCCGACCATGTTCCCCCACTCGGTCCAGGAGCCGTCGTAGTTGCGCACGTCGGGGTAGCCGAGCAGGTACTTGAGGACGAACCAGGTGTGGCTCGAGCGCTCCGCTATGCGGCAGTACGCGACGATGGGCTCCCCCGCTGCCACGCCGGCACCGTCGTACACGGAGCGCAGCTCGGACGGGCTCTTGAACGTGCCGTCCTGGTTGGCGGCTCGCGCCCACGGGACGTTGACGGCCCCAGGGATATGCCCGCCGCGCAGTGCACCTTCCTGCGGGTAGTCGGGCATGTGCAGCTTCTCGCCCGTATACTCGGCCTCGCTGCGGACGTCGACCAGCGCGCCCTTGCCGTCGGCCACGACCAGCAGGTGCTTGATGACGTCCGGAGCGAAGGCGCGGATGGAGGCGTCCCGGTACGCCACGCGGTACCGGCCGGCGGGCACGGCGGGGACCTCGGACGTCAGCGTGCGGCCCTCCTCCACCCACTTCTGGCGCCCGCCGTTCATCAGACGCACGTCCTGGTGACCGTTGTACTTGAAGAACCAGAACGCGTACGCCGCCCACCAGTTGGACTTGTCGCCGTACAGGACGACCGTCGTGTCGTTGCTCACCCCCTTCGCCTCCATGAGGGTAGCGAACCCTTCGGGTCCGATGAAGTCGCGGACGTCCGGGCGCTGCAGCTCGGTCAGCCAGTCGAGCTTGAGGGCCCCCGGCACGTGGCCCTCCTCGTAAAGCAGCACGTCCTCGTCGACCTCGAAGACGCGTAAGCCCGCGTCGCTCTTGTGAGCGTCCAGCCAGGCGGTGTCGACCAGCACCTCGGGGTGCGCGTAGCCTTGCGGATCGTTACTCATGCGTGCCTCCCGCCGCATGCTAACTGCGCGGAGCCCGCCTGACGTGCTCCCAGGCGGCGCAGGCCGCCCCGACCCCGGAGCTATACTCTTTGACGATGGCGAAGGTCCTCATCGCCCCCTCGATCCTCTCGGCGGACTTCTCGCGCCTCGGCGAGGCTTCGGCCGCGGCCGAAGCCGGCGGCGCCGACCTCATCCACGTCGACGTGATGGACGGCCATTTCGTGCCCAACATCACCTTCGGGCCCGCCGTCGTCGCGTCCCTCAAGCGCTCGACCCAACTCCCGCTCGACGTTCACCTGATGATCTCGCGGCCCGAGCGTTACGTGGCGGACTTCGTGGACGCGGGCGCCGACTTCCTCACGGTGCACGCCGAGGCCACGCCGCACCTCCACGGCGTCCTCACGGAGGTGCGCCAAGCCGGCGCCAAGGCGGGGCTGGCCGTCAACCCGCTCACGCCGCTGGACGTGGTCGAGCTCGCCCTGCCGTACCTGGACCTGGTGTTGGTCATGAGCGTCAACCCCGGCTTCGGCGGCCAGCCGTTCATCCCCGGCTCCGTCGCGCGCGTCGAGGCCGCGCGGCGCATGCGCGATCGCGTCAACCCCAACTGCCTCGTCGAGGTCGACGGCGGCATCACCACCAAGACGGCCCCCGGCGTGGTCGCCGCCGGCGCGGACGTACTGGTGGCCGGGAGCGCGGTGTACGGCCACGGCACGGTGAGCGAGAACCTCGCCGCGTTGCGCGCGGCGCTGAGTCAGCCGAACGAGACCGGCGCGTAGGCGGCGGCGACCGAGCGGCGACCGGCGCCCAACCCACGACCGGCTCTCATGGGCGGCCCGGACCTAGGCGGCAACGAACCCGAGCGGCGACCGGCGCCTAGGCGGCGGCGACTGCCTGGAAGCGCCCGAGCACGCGGAAGCGCTTGTAACGCGACTCCAGCAACTGTTCCGGCGACATGGACGCGAGGAACGCGAGCTCCTCGACGAGGGCCTGCTTGACGAGCGCCATGGCGCCGTCCGGGTCGTTGTGCGCGCCGCCGAGGGGCTCGTCCACGACGCGGTCGACGATCTCGAGCGCGATGAGGTCACGGGCCGTGAGGCGCAGAGCCTCCGCGGCCTTCTCCGCCTCGCCCGCGTCGCGCCACAAGATGGCTGCGCACGACTCCGGGCTGATCACGGAGTAGATGGCGTTCTCCAGGATGAGCACACGGTTGGCGACGCCTATGGCCAGCGCGCCGCCGGAACCCCCCTCGCCGATGACGACGCTGATGGCCGGCACCGTCAGCTGGCTCATGCGCCTGATGCTCTCGGCGATGACCCACGCCTGGCCCTGCTCTTCGGCCGCCAACCCGGGGTACGCGCCCGGCGTGTCTATCAGGGCGATGACCGGGAGCCTGAACTTGTCCGCCAGGTCGAACATGCGCATGGCCTTGCGGTAGCCGCTCGGGTGGCTCATGCCGAAGTTGCGATGGATGTTCTCCTTCGTGTCGCGCCCCTTCTGCTGGGCTATCACGATCACGCTCGTGCCTGCCAGGCGGGCCAGGCCCGTCACCACCGCCGGGTCGTCGCCCAGCGTCCTGTCGCCGTGCAGCTCGGTGAAGTCGTCGAACGTCCGTTGGAGGTAGTCGAGGCCGGTCGGCCTGCCCGCAGCGCGGGCGACCTGCACCCGCTGCCAGCGCGTCAGGTTCTCGTAGGTATCGCGCTTGAGGCGGTCGAGCCGGTCCTGGAGGGCTTCGACCTCGCTCGCGAGGTCGATCTCCTGCTCGGCGGCGTAGGCCCGCATGTCGTGGATCTTCGCCTCGAGGTCCTCGATGGGCTTCTCAAAGGGCAGCGACACGCAGGGCCCCCTCCTCCTCCGGCTGCCGCAGGCCGGAGCGCAGCAGCACGACGACGCTCGCGATCCGCGCCTTCAGCTCGCGCCGGTCGACGACGTCGTCGACCATGCCCTTCTGTAACAGGAACTCGGAGCGCTGGAAGCCGGCCGGGAGGTCCTGGCGGATCGTCTGCTGGATGACGCGGGGTCCGGCGAAGGAGATGAGCGCGCCGGGCTCCGCGAAGATCACGTCGCCAAGGGTGGCGAAGGATGCGGTGACCCCGCCCGTGGTCGGGTCGGTGAGGACGCTGACGTACGGGAGGCGCGCCCGCGCGAGCGCCTCGAGCGCCACGGTCGTCTTGGCCATCTGCATGAGCGAGAGGGCGCCTTCCTGCATGCGCGCACCGCCGGAGGACGTGACGGCTATGAGTGTCCTGCCCTCGGCGGCCGCCCGTTCGGTGGCGGACGCGATCTCCTCGCCGACGACGGAGCCCATCGAGCCGCCGAGGAACGAGAAGTCCATGACGACGAGCGCGACCGGCTGGCCGTCGAGGAGCGCTCCCCCCGTCAGGATGGCGTCCGGGCGCCCGACCTTCTGGCGCGCCTTGCTCAAGCGCTCCGGATAAGCCTGGGTATCCACGAACTCGAGGGCGTCCTGCGCCTCTATGAGGCCGGACCAACGTTCGAAGGTGCCATCGTCGGCCAGCATGGCGACGCGCGCGTCGGCCGGCACGCGGTGATGATGAGAGCACTCGGGACAGACGTAGGAGTTGGCGACCAGGTCCTTGCGGTAGATCTGCGCGCCGCAGCTGTCGCACTTGAGCCACAGGCCGGCGGGACTGTTGTCGTCCTCCTTCTTGCTGGGGCGATTCCTGCGGAACCAACGCTCAAGCGCCACGGCCGCTCACCTCTCGCGCACGTAGCACCAAGGGCGTGTCGAGACGTCTTGGCACGCCGCATGATAGCAGCCGCCGCGCCCCGACCGGGCATGAACGCCGTCCGAGGCCGTCCGAACTAGAGCAGGTCGGCCTCCGTGACCGGGTCCTGCGCCCTCGAAGCGCCCCTGGCGTGCGCGTGCTCGACGGCCGTGGGATGGGCAGAGACGCGGGTAGCCGCCTCGCCCTTGGCCCCTGCCTCCCCGCCGTGATGCGCCCCGGGGTCGGCTCGCGCCTCGGCGACGTCCTCCGGCGCCTCGGCCATGGCCGCTTGGGCGGGCGCGATCATCTCGCTCCTCCCCGTGAACCGAGCGCCGTCCTCGATGTCCAGGGCCGCAGCCCGCACGTCGCCGACGAGCTCCCCGCCCTTCCAGACCTCGACCTTGCCGCGCGCGACGACCAGCTTCGCCACGACCTTCCCGATGACCTTGATCTCGTCGGCCTCAAGGCTCGCCGCCTCGACGAGGCCGGACTGCGCCACCTCGAGCACACCCGCCACCCTGAGGTCGCCGCGCACGGTGCCGTGGACCCGCACCCGGCCCTTCGCCTCCACGTCGCCCGTCAGGACGGTGTCGCGGTGTACGTACGTGAACGGCTCGGGGGGAGGCTTGGCCCCCGCTTCTTCCTTGCGTCGCCTGAACATCCTAGACCTCCTTGCGCCGGCCTCAAGGGGCAGCGTCCGCGACCTCAGGGGTAGCGTGCGCTAGTTGAGGGTGCCCTTGGTGCGTCGTATCCTACGGGAATGGAGAGCACCCGGGTCGTGTTGGTGACTAACGTCGGTACCGGCTTCGGTCGGGCCGTCGCCCTCGCGTACGGGCGCTCCGGCTACCACGTCGTATGTGCCGACAGCGACGTCGATCTCGCGGCCAAGACGGCCGCGGAGGTCGAGGAGCTGGGCGGCCAGGCCATCCCCATCCAGACGGACACGACCACGCAGATGGACGTACTCTCCGCCTACCACAAGGTGATGGAGATCTTCGGCACCATCGGCGGCGTCGTTCATCTGGCCGCCCAGGTGAGCACGACGCCCTTCGAGGACCTCGCCGAGGGCGAGTTCTTCGAGCTCATGGCCGAGGACGTCCGCTCGAGCTACCTGATCCTCAAGGCCGCTTCTCGCCTCCTGGGCAGCGGTTGGGTCGTGATCGTCGCGCCGCCGGTGGAAGGCTCCGTGCAGATGCGCGCGGTCCAGGGCGCCTTGAGGGAGCTGGTCGAGGGGTTCAGGCAACGCTTCGCCTATCCGCGCGTGAACCTGGTCACGCCGTCGCGCGCGTCCTCCGACCCGCGGCACGACCAAGCCCTGGTGAGGGCCGTGCGCTTCCTCGGCTCGCAGGAGTCGGCGGGCGTTAGCGGCCAGTCCGTGGCCGTCGAGCTCCCGCAGCCTCCGCGCATCGCCGAGAACCTGCTCCCCGAGGTCCGGGCCGCGCTGGACACGTCCGTGCGCCAGAGCGACGAGGAGCGGTGGCCCGGCTGGGAGGAAGCCACCGAGCCGGACGGCCTCGCGGTCGACGACGGCGGGCTGGACGACTCCGAGCCCGCGGACCTCGACTCCGACGAGCTGGCGTCGGAGGACCTTGGCCTCGACGCCACGGCGTTGCAGTCCGCCCCCGGCCTGAGACGGCCGGCCTCCGCCGTGACGCTCGACGAGTTGGACGACGAGGGGGCGGGCCTCGAGGACGACCTGGAAGACGGCGCGCTCGACTATTTCGACGACTGGGCCGCCGACCTCGGCCTGCCAGACGGTCCGGCCCTCCGCCACCTGGTGGCCGAGGACGGGGCCACGACGTTGTCCGGCCTCGAGTCCGCCAACGCCCTCTACGGCGACCTGCGTAGCCTCCAGGGCGCGGTCCACGACGACCTGCTCGAGGACGACGACCTGGGCGAGCCGTGGCCGCTCGTGCGTCGGCGCCCCTGATCGGCCGTGAGGTGCCCGTACTGCTCGGCCGAGGACACGCGCGTGATCAACTCGCGCCCCTCCGACGAGGGCGCCGCCATCCGGCGGCGGCGTGAATGCGTAGCGTGCTCGCGCCGCTTCACCACCTACGAGCGCGCCCAGTTCGAGGCTCTCCTGGTGCGCAAGCGTTCCGGGCGCCTGGAGGCGTTCAACCCGGACAAGCTGCTCGACAAACTGCGCATCGCCTGCAACAAGCGCCCCGTGAGCGAGAAGCAGTTGCGGGAGTTCGCCTACTCGTTCGAGGACGAGACGGGCACGCCCGAGATAGCGAGCGAGGAGATCGGCAGGCGCGTCCTCCAGTTCCTGCAGGACACCGACAGCGTGTCTTACATCCGCTTCCTGAGCGTCTACGGCGACTTCGAGTCGGTCGGGCGGTTCATCGAGGAGATCAAGCAGCTCGAGGACAAGGGCGAGGCGAAGGGCGAGTCCAAGGGCTGACGCCCCTCACGTGTCCCAGGCGACGGTGGAGCCCGACTGGCCCTTGGTCACCACGAGCCTGGCCGGCAGCCGCTCGCTGAGCTCCGAGACGTGGGTGATGACGCCCACCATGCGCCCCTCGTCCGTCAACGACTCGAGCACGGCCGTGACGGCCTCCAAGGTACCCGCGTCGAGGGTGCCGAAGCCCTCGTCGAGGAACAGCGCCCCGAGCGCCGCGTTGCCCGCCAGGGTGTCCGAGAGCGCTAGCGCGAGGGCGAGGCTCGCAACGAAGCTCTCGCCGCCCGAGAGGGTGCGCGCGCTGCGGAGCTCGCCGCCCGTCCACTGGTCGGCCACCAGGTAGTCGCCGTCGAGCAGGTGGAGGTCGAAGCGCCCGTCCGTGACGTTGCGCAGCGTCGCCGACGCCCGCCGTGCGAGGCGCTGCTGCACGTGCGTCATGAGGTACTCCTGGAACCGGTCGCTCCGCAGATCCGTGGCCAGCTGCTTATGCAACTCGGCGCGCGCTTCGGCCTCGGCCAGCTGGGAGGTGAGGGCGCGCTTGCGCTCCAGCGCCTCCTTGGCACGCGTCAGCTCGCCCGCGGTCGTGCCGAGCGCCGCCGCGACCTCCGTGCGCTCGCCGCGCAAGAGCTTGAGGCGTGTCCTGCACGCCTCCGCCACGCCCGCCGCCCCGAGACCGCGCGGGTCGTCCAACGCGGCGAGGCCGAGCAGCTCCGCCTCCACCTCGCCGATCCGCGCCCCAACGGTCCCCAGGTCGCGGCGGTGCTCGTCGACCGCGGCCGCCAGCGCGACCAGCGCCGCCGGTTCCCTCAGTGCTGCGCGCACGGCCGCAACGCCCGCGAAGCCCCGCGCCACCGCGCCCGCGAGCAGCCGTTCGCCGGCGGCGGTGCTCTCCCCCTCGGCCTCGGCCGTTCGCTCCTCCGCGGCCGCCAGCTCGCCGGCCGCGGCGGCGGCCTCCCGCTCGGCAGCCGCATGGGCCTCGGCGGCGGCGACCAGGCGGGACCGGTGCTCGGCCACTTCCCGTTCCAGCTGCGCCGCGCGCGCGCCGGCTCCGACCCGCGCGAGCGCGCCGAGGTCGGCGCCGGCCGCCCTCAGGTCTGCGGCAACCGCCCGCGCATGAGCGACGAGCGCCTCCCGCCTCGCCGTCTCGAGGGTCGCCCTCAGTAGGGCGGCGTCCGCGCGCGCGTCCGCCGCGACGGCGAGAAGCTCTCGGACGCGCGCCAGGGCCGTCGCCAGCTCCCTCTCGGCCTCCTCGGCCCCGGCCCTGGCCTCCGCCAGGGCCTGAGCGGTCCCGGAGGCCCGCGTCTGCGCCGCCCCGAGACGCCCCTTGAACTCGGCGAACTCGACCCGCGCCCGCTCCAACGCCTGTTTGGCCGCGGACGCGGCGGCCTCGGCGGCGGCCACCTCGACGTCGCCGCCACCGCCGGTCACCGCCCCGACGACGTTGCCGCACACGGGGCAGTGCGCGCCGACGTGCACGTGGGCCCTCACGGCCGCCGCGGCGTCGGCGAGGTGGGCGGCGCGGAGCGCCGCCTCGCGCCGCTCGGCCTCGGCACGCAGGGCCTTGCCGGCCTCGGTCCGCGCCTCCGACTCGCCGCCGAGGCGCTCCGCCGCCGCCGCCGCGCTCGCGGCCTCGACCTCGGCCTCGCGCAGGCGCTCGCGGGCTCTCGCGACGGCGGCCTCCGCCCGAGTAAGGCCGTCGAGCAGGCCGGCGGCCAGCTCCAGCCTGCCCCACGCGGTCTCGTCGATGAGCTTGCCTGCGCCGACCGTCGCGTCCGACGAGGCGACGTCGGCCACCTCACCGCCGAGGCGTTCCAGGGTTGCCAGCGCCGGGCTGGCGGCGGCGAGAGCGGCCAGCTCCTCCTCGGCGGGCGGCAGGCCGGTATCGGCGGCGGCGCGCACCGCCGCGAGGGCGGCGGCGGCCGCGTCGGCGGCGGCACGGCGCGCGCTCGCCTTAGCCTCGGCGCTCTCCTTCTTCGCCACGAGCCCAGCGAGCCGCGCCGCCGCCCGCTCGCCAGCCTCGATGAGCGGCGCCACCTCGGCGGCCCGCCGGGCCGCGCCGACCTCGGCCTCGATACGCGCGACCCGCTCGCCGTCCTGGAGCAGCTCGGCGCGGCGGGCCTGGAGGGCAGCCAGCGCGGCCTGCAGCCGCGCGCGCTCCTCGGCCGCAGCCAGGCCGGCCTCCGCCTCCGCCACGAGGCCCTCGAGAGCGGCGGCCCGCGCCTGCAGCGCGGTCCGCCGCTCCTCCAGCTCGCGAACGGCGCCGGCACCGACGCCCGCGTAGTCCTCCGCGAGCCGGCTCGTCAGGCCCTTCGCGACCGTCTCGGCATCGCGCCCGATCCGGCTGGCGAGCCCCCGAACCTCCTCCACCCGGTCGAGCCCGAGGAGGCTGACCAGCAGCCTGCGCCGCTCGCCGACGTCCCCGCGCAGGAACTCGTCGAAGGCGCCCTGGGGCAGCAAGACGGCGCGCGTGAAACCCCCGTAGTCCAGCCCGACTATCTCTTCGATGGCCTTGTTGGCGTCGCGCACGCGCTCGCTGGCGGGGAGCTGGCGCCAGCCGCCGTGCTGCGCCGCCGCGTCCGCCTGCTCGACGCGCACCTCGCTCGCGACGCCGCCGGGCTTGCGCTGCGCGGCGCGCGTCACGCGGTAGACACCGGTGGCCGCCCTGAACGTGAGCTGTACGAACATGCTCGGTGAGCCCGGGCTGACTAGGGCTTCGAGGCCCCTGCCGCCGAGCCGGGGCGTCTGGCCGTAGAGGGCGTAGGTCAAGGCGTCGAGGAGCGTCGACTTGCCCGCCCCCGTCGGGCCGGTCACGGCGAAGAGGCCGGTGCCGGGCCCGGTGAAGTCGATGACGGCCCGGTCCCGGTAGCACGTGAACCCCTCGAGGCGCAGCTCGATGGGGGTCATGCCGTCGGTCCCGACGTGACGGACGGCGCCGCGGTCACGTGACCGCCTCCTCCAACAGGCCGGCGAAGGCGGCGACGAGCTCCTGCTGACCGTCCGCGCCACGTTCCTCCCCGAGGTAGTCGCGGTAGGCGGCGACGAGGTCGAGCGCGGCGGGATCGAAGCCCGGCTCGTCCGTAGCGTCCTCCCCCGGCAGCTGCTGCTCGACGGCGAGGAGGTTGGGCAGGTCGCGCTGCAGCCGCTCCTTGAGGCCCGGCCGCGGGCGCTGGAGCTTCACGACGAGCTTGAGCCAGCCGGGGAACTCCGCGAGCTCCAACGCCCGCCTGTCGAGCTCCTCCTCCGCCACGACGGCGCGCTTCAGGCGCTTGCCCGCCGTGATGGGCTTGAGGGCGTACTCGGGCGCGCGACCCGCGCGCAGCTCCGCGATGACCACGCTGCGCTCGCTGCCCGCCTCGCCGAAGTCGAGCTGCAGTAGGCTGCCCGGGTAGCGCGCCTTGCCCTCCGCCAGCCCCTGGACGCCCTGCGGCTTGTGGATATGCCCGAGGGCGGCGTAAGTCACCGCTTCAGGCACGATCGACGCCGGCACGGTGTAGCTGTTGGTGCTGTGGAACACGTACTCGGAGTTGGCGAGGCTGGCGCCCTCGAAGGTCGTGTGCATGAGGAGGAGGTTCACGGCCTTGCCGTCCATACCGGCCGTCAGGTTGCCGACGAGCTTGCGCATCGTCTCGCGGTAGCTGCCCTGCTGGGCGGCGTGGTCGCCCTCGATCAGGTCGGCCGCGCCGATCATCCGCCGCTCGGAGAGGAACGGCAGCGCGGCCACCCGCACCCGCTCGCCCCCGACGTTCAGCTCGAACGCGCCGCCGGCGCCGGCGGGCCGGAAGGCGCCCACGGCGTGCACGCCGGCGAGCCCCAGTAGGCTGGCCACAGCGTCGAGGCGTTGGGGCGAGTCGTGGTTACCGGCGATGATCACGCTCTGCGCACCGGCACGGCCCACGTCGAGGAAGAAGCGGTAGACGGCGTCCTCGGCGGCCGCGCTCGGGTTGCGGTTGTCGTACAGGTCCCCTGCGACCACGACCAAGTCGACCCGCTCGACCTTCACGAGCTCGGCGAGCTCCTCGAGCGCCTCCTTGATCTCGCCGGTGCGGTCGACCCCGTGCAGGCCCCGGCCGGCATGCCAGTCAGCCGTGTGTAGTACCTTCATCCGCGCCAGTGTAAGGGCGGGGAGCGCCGCGGGGCGCAGCGCGTGTATGGCGCGCGCCGCGGCCCCGTGACCCCGCGCGACGCCGTCGGCGTTGCGGCCGGGCGACGCCGACCTTAGAGCCGACCGTCCGAGTCACCGCAACAGCCCGCCCGCCTCCTCGTCGCTGACGACCGTGTCGCGCTCCTCGGCCCGCGTCGCCCAGGCGGGGAACGGGAAGGTGACGAGGACGGGCGTCGGCACGTCCGGTTGGTGCAGGATCATCGTGCCGGGCGCGAGGATGGTCGTGCGCGAGCGCGTGCTCGCGGGCATGTAGCGGTACTCCGGTCGCTCCGACTCGGCGGCGTCGAGGCGCCCCGCCACCCGGATGGCCGCGTTGCCGACCACGCGTCTCTCGACCTCGCTTGCCGTCTGCTGCGCCCCGATCAGGATGACGCCCAGGCTGCGACCGCGCTCGGCGATGTCGAGCAGCACCTCCTTGATCGGGCTGTCGCCTTCCGAGGGCGCGTACTTGTTCAGCTCGTCGAGGACGACGAACACCTTGCCCCTGTGCCCCCTCTCCTTGGCCGCGAACAGCCCACGGAGCGTGACGCCGACGACGAACATCTGGGCGAGGGGCGCGAGCTGGTGGATGTCGACCACGTGCACTTGGCGTTGGGAGCCCAGGACGTCGAGGCGCACCTCCCTGGCCGTGCGCTCGTCGAGGTCGCCGCGCACGAGGCGCGCCAGATGTTTCTGGGCACCCCGGAGCCGGCGGATGAACGCCTCGCGCGTACCCTTCGGCTGCCTGGCCGTCCAGCGCGGGTCGCCGCCCTTGTCGGCATCGCCCGGGGACCCGTCCTCCGGCGTGCCCTCGCTCAGGAGCTTGTACTCGAGGAAGTCGACCAGCTCCGCGAACGTCCGCAGCCGGTACTTGCGCCCGCTGGCGAGCGCGTCGAACGGCAAGCCCTCGGCCTCGTCGATGCGCCTGGCCGTGGCGGCGGCCTTGGCGCCGAGTGAGGCGGCCGCCTCCGGCGGCTCCCAGTCGACGGCTACGGTGACGTCGGTGGTCGGCAGGTCCCTGGCGAGCTGGTAGAGCCGCTCCTCGACGCTCTGGAGCAGGAACTCGAGCTGCGACATGCTCCCGACGTCGGCGAAGGCGAACGGCAACATGCGGCCCTCGCAGAACTCCCTGAGCGTCCATACGTAGGGCGTGACGCCGTCGCGCTGTTGGGCGTCGGCCACCAGCCTCGTCCCGGGCGTCGTCTGGGGCGGAGCATGCAGAGCGCAGCTCTCGAACGGTCCGGCGCGCAGCCCGAGCGTCGCGTAACGGTCGTCCTTCGCCCCGTTGCGCTGCATCCAGGCCCGCTCCTCCTCCTCCAACCGGCCGTTCGGCTGGTCGATGAAGAGGAGGTCCTCGCCCTTGACGTTGAAGACGACGGCCCTGGCCGAGCCCGGGTCGGTCAGGAGAGGCGCGCCGCCGCGCCCGTGCCCGTCGTGGAACAGGGAGTAGAGCAGGAAGAGCGCGTAGCTCGTCTTGGTGGCCACCCCGGAGATGCCCGAGATGTTCACGTGCGCGCCGCGGGTGCCGTCGACGAAGTCGAGGTTCAGGTAAGCCGGGTCGCCGCTGCGGAGGATGCCGGCGCCGAGACGCGCCTTCATGCCGTCCACGTAGAGGGCGCGCTCCAGTTCGAGGCCAGTGGCGAGGCTGACCGCGTCGCCGGGCGCCGGCGGCAGGAACTCTTCCGGCCCGAGGCGGGTGACGAGGACGTGGGCGGCGTAGCTCTCCTCGGCCGGGATGAGACCCTGAGCCATCAGCTCCGTATCGAGGTCGAACTGAACGCCCTCGAGCCTGCGCCTGACCTGGTCGACGACGCCGTAGAACGTGACCTCGGCACCCGAGCCCGTCGGGTCGGCGGTCCGCACCATCACCACGTCGTCCAGTCGAACCTTGCAACCCGGGAGGACGAGGAACCAGTAGGCGACGGGCGTCGAGTCTTCCGTGCCGAGGACGCGCCCTATGGGCGCCGACAGGTGCGTGTCGGACTCGCTCACGCCGCCGCTCCCGTGCCGGCGAGGGCGATCTCGATGCGCCTGCGCACGAGCGGCGCGCTCCCCAGCCGCCGCCGCAACGAGGCCTCGAGGGAGCGCACCGGCAGGAGCTGTTGCGGCGCCCGCGGGTCCTGGTGGGCCTTAGTAGCGAAGCGCGGGAGGTTGGCCGCGCTCCAGTCCGCGATGGCGGTGGCCGCGCCGAGGAGGGCGCGCGGGTCGGGGCCGGCGTGCGCCTGGACGCGCACGCTGCCCGCCAGGGTGTGGAGCCACGGGCGCGGGTCGCGGAGGCGGAGGTACCATTCGAAGCGAGCGTGCTCGCCTTCGCCGGCCAGGTAGACGGGCGAGCGTTCCCCCTCTTCGAGGCCCCGCACCACCGCCAGGGCGGCGGCAGGGAGGCGCTGCTCCTTGATCGTCTTGAGGTAGCCGATGACGTTCTCGTCCGCGCCGAACAGGGGGCGGGGTCCGTCACATACGAGGAGCGCACGACCGCCCCCCGCCCCCATGCCGTCGAGCCGCGCCCGCAGTCGGGTCGCCAAGCGCCGCTCGGCGTCTCGCATCACGACCTGGAGCTGCTCGACCGGCGCCTGCCAGTCCGTGCCCTTCGCCTGGGTGACACGGAAGCGCAGCTGCGGGACGGCTCGAGCGGCGGAGCCGTCCCGGCCGCCGTAAGCGGCCGGCCCGTACGGCCCGGCCGGCACGACCACGTCGGTCTCGTCCGTGAGGGTGTCGGTCGCGATGGCGCACCAGCGCTCCACGATGACGTCATCCACGAGCTCGGCCCGACCGCCACCCGCCAGGTCGCACGTCACCGCGCCGACGGCGCAGCTGCCGAGCGCCCCGAAGGCAGGCGCGGCGCCCTCGAGCACGGCGCGGGCGTCCACCCTGCGCACCCCGTCGAGGAAGAGCGCGTGCGCGACCGCCAACGGGGCCGCCGGGCGCAGCGCACGCCAGTCGGCCAGCGGCACTTCCAGCGAGAGCGCCTCGGCGCCCAGGAGCCGACGCTCGTCGCCCGGCCCGTCGGCCTGGTCGTCGTCCTCGCCGAAGGCCGTTCCCCCGACGTCCTGCGCCGACCCGGCGTAGCCGACACCCCACGGCTCGAGCCGCAACCTGCGAGGAGGCGCCGCGTCGCGACCGCTCACGGCCGGGGCACGAGGCGCAACGTGCCCATGGCGCCCGCTTCAGCCTCTGCGCGGGACATGCGCATGGGGATCATGGCGCCGCTCTGCCACCGCGCCAGGTAGTCGCGGTAGTGGCCCGAGACGAGGTTGCCCGACTGGCCGGTACCGTGGATGAACCAGCCTCCGCCGCCCGCGAGGTCGTACACCCCGCGGTACCCGGGGCCGTGCGTCTGGGTGAAGGAGCCGAACTCGAGGCCGTAGCCGGCCGCGTCGACGCTGAAGCCGTCGCCACCGTTCCCTATGCGCAGGTTCGCGACCCGCGCCAGGGGCGTGGCGCCGAGGACGGCGTGCTCGTAGAGGGCCTCGTGCGCCTCGCCCCAGCTCCACTTGCTCGTGTCGTCGCCGAAGGCGCCGACGAGCTCCCGCCAGGCGGCGTCGAGAGCGAGGCTGGCCTGCTGCTCGCACGTCTCTACCCCGGGGGTGGTGGTGTCGTCGCACCAGTCCGGGTTGCCTGCCAGGATGGCGCGGGTGAGGGCGGGGCGCAGGCCGAAGAAGCCGGACGCGACGTCGCCGAGGTCGTCCCGGTAGAGGGAGAAGGCGAACTGCCTGTACCAGGCCGCGAAAGCGAGCGGCGCGCGCGACTCGGCGAGCATGTTGCCGTCGAAGCCGACGAGCAGCGCCTGGAGGCGCCGCGCGCCGTCCGTCGTGGCCGCCGCGTTCTGGGCGAGCGGCACGAACTCGCGCGCCATGAGCGAGACCTGGTCCAGCTGGGCCATCACCGAGGCGTCGACGGTGGCGCGCGCTTGAGCGTCGAGCAGCTCCCCGATGCGCTCGGCGCGGTACGGGTCGGCCCAGTCGCGCGTCAGGTAGTGCGCGTAGTCGTCCGGCACGACCCGCTGGTTGGCCGTCACGATGCGGCCGCTCTCGGGCTGCACCGAGTGCGGGAGCTCCTCGAACGGCACGTAGCCCACCCAATCGCCCTCGCCCGTCCAACCCGGCACGGGGAGCGCGCCGATGCCGCCGGCTCTCACGGGGATGCGCGCGGGGGCGTAGTACGCGATGACGCCGTCCACATCGGCGTAGACGATGTTCTGCATCGGCGCGACGAACAGCCTGAGGGCGTCCTCGAACTCGTCCCAGCTCGTCGCGACGTTCATGCCGAGGACCGCCTCGAGGGTCCTGTCGCCCGGCTCCAAGGCCGTCCAGGCGAACGCCACCACGGTCCCCTGCCCTCCGAGCGGCCCGGCCGCGGCCTCGCGCGAGCGCGCGTCCACGTCCGAGATGACGGGGCCGTGCCGCGTCGAGCGCACCTCGATGACCTCGTCAGCCTGTCCCTTGACCTTGATGGTCTCCTGGCGCACGGCGAACGCTTCGCTGCCGTTAGGCGTCAGGTAGCGACCGCCGTCCTCCGGGTCGACGCGTTCCAGGAACAGGTCCTGGACGTCGGCCCCGTTGTTCGTGAAGCCCCAGGCGTGATGGTCGGTGCGCCCCAGCAGCACGGCAGGCGTGCCGGGCAGGCTCGCCCCGATCACGTTCAGGTCGGGGGCGACGAGGTGCGCGAAGTACCAGAGCGACGGCGCCTGCAGCCCCAGGTGCGGGTCGTTGGCGAGGATCGGCTTGCCCGTAGCCGTGACGTCGCCGGCGAGGACCCAGTTGTTCGAGCCGTAGCCGTCGGGCTTGGGAGGGCCGGCCAACGCGAGGAGCCCCTCGACGTCGATCTCCTTGAGGTACTGCGCGGCCCCGTCCGGCACCACGACCGTGCCGGCGTCGTCCATGCTGGGCCACAGTTCGGCGATCATCCGGCCGGCGTCCTCCGGCGCCAGCCGGGCCACGAGCTGGGCCCGCAGGAGCTCGTCGCCCCAGTTGTCGCCGAGGTCCCAAGCCATCATCTTCGCCCAGCTCGCGACGTCGACCGCGTCGAAAGGCTCTGGCTCGAAGCCTAGGAGGAGGAACTCGGCGGGCAGCGCCCCGCGCCGCTGCGCGAGGTACGCGTTGACACCCGCGACGTAGGCGTCCAGGAGCGCACGCGCCTCCGGCGACATCGCCTCGAGCGCGCTGGCGGCGGCCTGGCGGATGCCGAGGGTGCGGATGAACCGGTCCGTCCCGAGCGTGGCCGGTCCGATGACCTCCGAGAGCCTGCCGCTGCCGACGCGCCGCTGGAACTCCATCTGCCAGAGGCGGTCCTGCGCGTGGACGAAGCCGAGGCCGAAGACGGCGTCGGCCCGACTCTGCGCGTAGATGTGCGGGACGGCGTCCGCGTCCCTCACGATCTCGATCGGCCCGCCGGGCCCCGAGACCTGGACCTCGCCCTTCACCCGCGGCAGCGAGGAGCGCAAGTAGACGAAGCCGACGCCGACCGCGACGATCACCAACAGCAACAAGATGCCAACTACCCGACCCAGTACCTTCATAGGCGACTCCGATACGCCACGCGGCTCTTGCGCGTGGCTCGACGACCTCGAACTCACATCTCAGGGCATCTTAGCCCTTGGGCCGGCGGGGCCGCGCCCGCCGCGCCGTCGCCGGGCGGCCTATACAACGGCCGCGCCGCCGTGCTAGTCTCACTTTTGGCTTCAAGTTTTGCCGCCCCGATCATGCCGGCAAAGCCCTTAGCAAGGACGTGACCAACGTGAAGACGTACTTCCCCAACGAGCTCAACCACGACTGGGTCGTGATAGACGCGGCCGGTCAGCGCGTGGGCAGGCTCGCTACCCAGATCGCCACCGTGTTGAAGGGCAAGCACAAGCCCAGCTACACGCCCAACCAGCCGGGTGGCGACTTCGTCATCGTGATCAACGCGGACAAGGTGGAGTTCACCGGCCGCAAGCTGGATCAGAAGGTGTACCGCCGCTACACGGGCTACCAGGGCGGTCTGAAGGAGACCACGGCGCGCGAGATGCTCGACAAGCACCCCGTGCGCGTGCTCGAGCACGCGGTGTGGGGCATGCTCCCCAAGACCCGCATGGGACGGCGTCTCATCCGCCGCCTCAAGGTCTACGCCGGCGAGGCCCACCCGCACCACGCTCAGCAGCCCAAGAAGTTGGAGTTGGCTTGATGGAACAGTTCTACGGTACCGGGCGCCGCAAGGAAGCCGTCGCACGCGTCTTCCTTCGTCCTGGCAACGGCCGCATCTCCGTCAACGGCCGTGAGTTCCAGGAGTACTTCCGCGGCATCCTCGTCGGGGTCCAGGCCCTCGAGCCGCTGAAGGACACGAACACCGCCGGCCGCTACGACGCTTACATCACCGTCAAGGGCGGCGGCCCGAGTGGGCAGGCGGACGCCATCAAGCTCGGCGTCGCGCGCGCCCTGCTCAAGGTCGACCCCAACTACCGTCCGGTCCTCAAGGACAAGGGCCACCTCACCCGCGACGCGCGTATCGTCGAGCGCAAGCTCTACGGCCTCAAGAAGTCCAGGCGCGCGCCCCAGTACAGCAAGCGCTGAGCTCGAGGCCGACGGGCTCCCGTACGGGCAAGCCCTTGGCCACCGCTCTCGAAAGGCTGCGAGGCGCCACAGGCGCCTCGCTTCTTCTTAGCCCACCGCTCCCGTTGCCGGCCCGAGGCGGCCGGTGACCGGGGAGCCAGCGAGGTGCTCGTATGACGACTCCGCAAGCGCTCGTCCTGGGAATAGTGCAGGGTCTCACGGAGTTCCTGCCGGTCTCCAGCTCCGGCCACTTGGTGCTCGCGCACTACTTCCTCGGCTGGGGCGACTCGCTCCCCCTCTACGTCGACATCGCCACGAACACCGGCACGCTCCTCGCCGTGCTGGTCTTCTTGTGGCGCGACGTGAGGACGGCGCTCGGGGGCTTTCTCCGCGGCCTCGGCTCCGGCGCGGCGCGGCGCGAGCCGGGTTGGCGCCTCGCGCTGCTCATCGTCGTGGGCTCGGTCCCGACGGCGACGATCGCCCTGCTCGTCAAGCCCGTGTTCGAGCGGCTCAACAGCCCCCTGCCCGTCGCCATCGCCCTCGCCGTCACCGGGTTCGTGCTGTGGTTCGCCCCCCGTTCCGGCCCGAAGCACGAGGTGCGGCAGGTCACCTTCCTCGACGCGCTCGTCGCCGGCGTCGTCCAGGGGTTGGCCGTCGTCCCGGGCATCTCGCGAAGCGGCTCCACCATCGCGGCGCTGTTGTGGCGCGGCGTCGACAAGGCGCTCACTCCCCGTCTCTCCTTCCTCATGTACCTGGTCGTCTCGCTCGGCGTCACGGTCCTCGGCGCCAAGGACGTGCTGGACGCCGACGTCGAGCTGGGGCCGCTGCTCACGATGCTCGGCGCGTCCTTCGCCGTGGGCTACGGCGCGCTGCTCCTCGTCTTCACCGTGCTCAAGCGCGGGCGGTTCAGGGTCTTCTCCCCTTACCTCTGGGCCGTCTCCGCCTTCACGCTGGCATACTTGGCCTTCGTGCGTTAAGACTCGAGCGCGTCGCCGGCACCGACCCCCCGTCCGGGCGGTCCGGCCGCCGAGCGTAAGGTGCGCTGAAACCCCGCCGGGGACGCGCATGAGCCACATGAGCGATGCAAGCGCTGCGAGCGCACTGGGCTATGATGCCGGGATAGGAGGCGCCTCCATGGAAGTCGTCACCAGGATCGCACCGTCGCCGACAGGAGACCCTCACGTCGGCACTGCCTATATAGGACTGTTCAACTACGTGTTCGCGCGGCGGCACGGTGGGCGCTTCATCTTCCGGCTCGAGGACACCGACCGCCAGCGTTACCAGGCCGGCGCCGAGGCCCGCATCCTCGAGATGTTCGCCTGGCTCGGGCTCCAGCCGGACGAGAGCCCCGAGGTCGGTGGCCCCAACGGCCCGTACCGCCAGAGCGAGCGCCTCGCCGTCTATCACGCGCATGTCGAGGAGCTGCTAGCCGCCGGCCGCGCTTACCGCGCCTTCGAGACCGCCGAGGAGATCGAGGCCATGCGCCTCGAGCAGAAGCGCCTCGGCAAACCGATCGGCTACGACGGCCGAGGCCGCGACCTGCCCCCTGCCGAGCAGGCCCGCCGCCACGCCGCGGGCGAGCCGAACGTCGTGAGACTGATGACCGCCGACGAGGGCGCCACCACCTTCCGCGACCGGTTGCGCGGCGACGTCACGATCCCGAACAGCGAGATCCGCGACCCGGTCCTCATGAAGAGCGACGGTTACCCCACCTACCACCTCGCCAACGTCGTCGACGATCACCTGATGGGCGTCACCCACGTGATCCGCGCGGAGGAGTGGGTGACGAGCACCCCCATCCACGTCCTCCTCTACCGGGCTTTCGGCTGGGACCTGCCCGAGTTCATACACATGCCGCTCCTCCGCAACCCCGACCGCAGCAAGGTCAGTAAGCGCAAGCTCGACACGTCCGTCGACTCCTACCGCCAGCAGGGCTTCCTGCCCGAGGCGCTCCTCAACTTCCTGGCCAACATGGGCTGGAGCATGCCGGACGGGCGCGAGTACTTCGGGGTGAAGGACATGACCGCGGAGTTCGACATCGACCGGGTATCGCTCGGCGGACCCGTCTTCGACCTCAAGAAGCTGCGCAGTTTCAACGCCAAGTACTTGCGCGACATCCTGCCGCTCGAGGAGGTGGCCGAGCGCGCCAAGCCGCTCCTCGAGGACGAGGGGTACGACTGCTCCGACGAGGACTACCTCCTCGACGTCATCGACGTCCTGCGCCCGCGCGCCGAGACGCTCGTCGAGCTCGTCGACCAGGCCGGCTACTTCTTCAGGGAGACGCTCCGCTACGACGAGTCCGCCCGCAAGCAGCTCGCGTCCGGCCAGACGTTCCTGCAGGACATCGAACGCGAGCTGTCCATCCTGGAGTTCTTCGACTACGACGGCGTTGACGACATGCTGAGGGACTACGTGCAAGAGCAGGCCGTCCCGATGGGCAAGGTGCTCATGCCCCTGCGCGCCGCCCTCACAGGCACGACCAACGCCCCCGGCGTCACGGACCTCATCGTCATCCTCGGCAAGCGCGAGTCGTTGAAGCGCATCGGCCAGGCGCTCACGTTCATCGACGCCGGCCTCCCGGACGACGATCCGCAGAGGCTGCTCGAGGAGGAGAAGGCGCGCAAGGCGGCCGCCGAGGAGGCGCGCAAGAGCCGGGTCAAGAGCGTCGGTGCCCCGCCCGAGGCGGCTGCGGCAGGGGGTAAAGGCAGCAGATGAGCTGGTTCGACAGGCTGAGGGAGGGTCTCAACCGCACGCGCACGGCCACGTTCGGCGGCGGGCGCGGCGCGGCGTGGGAGATGGACTGGGAGGACCTCGAGTTCGCCCTCATCGGGGCCGACGTCGGCGCCAAGCTTGCGGCCACCGTCGTCGTCGAGGCGAAGGAGGAGCGCCAGCGCGGCACGCCCTTCCGCGAGGCGCTCGAGAAGGCGCTGCTGGATCAGCTCGAGCCAGACCGCATGCGCCAGAAGCTCAGGCGCGTCGGGTTCAACCTCGACGTCTCCCGCAACGTCGTCGAACCGGCCGGCCACGTCGTGATGGTCGTCGGCGTCAACGGCGTCGGCAAGACGACGACCATCGCGAAGCTCGGCCACTACTACCTCGAACATGGGAAGAGCGTCATGTTCGCGGCGGGCGATACGTTCCGCGCGGCCGGCAGCGCCCAGCTCGCCGTGTGGGGCGAGCGCCTCGGCATCCCGACCGTGACGGGCGAGAGCGGCGCCGACCCGGGCGCCGTCGCCTTCGACGGCGCCCGGCAGCGCAAGGCGCGCGGCACCGACCTGCTGATCGTCGACACCGCCGGCCGACTGCACACCAAGCACAACCTGATGGAGGAGCTCAAGAAGGTCAAGCGGGTCATCGCCAAGGCGGACGAGCGCGAGCCGCGTGACGTCTGGCTCGTGCTCGACGCCGTCACCGGCCAGAACGGGCTCGAGCAGGCCAGGAAGTTCCACGAGGCCGTCACCCTCACGGGCGTCATCGTCACCAAGCTCGACGGCACGGCCAAGGGCGGCATCCTCCTCCCCATCACGCGCGAGCTCGGGATCCCGATCAAGTTCATCGGCGTTGGCGAAGGCAAGGACGACCTGCAACCGTACGACGCGGCCGCGTTCGTGCGCGCCCTCCTCGACATGCCGCCCGTGGCGGCCTGAGGCCCTAGGGTGGGCGCCAACGGCCCCGTGCTCGTGCTGAGCGCCACGGCGGGCGAGCTCGCGCCGCTCCGCGCGCTCCTGGCCGAACCGAGCGGCCAAGCGCGGACGGCCCCCTTCGCGAGCGCGCAGCGCCCCCCGGCCCCTTGGTGGGACGTGACGTACGGCCGCCTAGCCGGCGTGGGCGTCGCCCTGGCCAGCACGGGCATCGGCAAGGTGAACGCCGCGGCCGGAACGGCGGTCGCGCTTTCGACCGTGCGCCCGAGCCACGTCGTCCTCGTCGGGATAGCCGGAGCCTACCCGGGTTCGGGGCTGGCGCTCGGCGCGGTGGCGGTGGCGACGAGCGAGACGCACCTCGACAGCGGGGTTGGCGAAGGGGCCGCCTGGCAGGGCCTCGAGTCCATCGGCTTCCCCCTCCTCGCCACCGAGCCGCCGACCTACAACCGGATCGAGCTCGACCACGCCCTCGCCACGAGCGCCGCGACCGCGGCGGGGGCCACGGCCCTGCCGTTCGCCACGGGCGAGGCCGTCACGGGGAGCCCCGAGCGGGCGCGCATGCTCGAGCTTCGTCACGGGGCCGCCGTCGAGTCGATGGAGGGCGCCGCCGTGGCCCAGGTGGCCGTCGCGCACGGCGTCCCCTTCGTGGAGCTGCGCGCGGTGAGCAACGTCGTCGGCGTGCGCGACAAGAGCGCCTGGCGCATCGCCGAGGCCATCGAGAACGCCTGCGCGGCGGCCGCGCTCGTCGTGACCGCCGTGGCGGCGTCGCGTGGCCGCGAGCCGAGGGAGGTGACCGTCCGATGGGCGTACTGAGCTCCATCCCGGTCTGGGTCTACTTCATCGTCCTGCTGATCACGTACATGGCGACGCACGTGCTGACGTTCGACCCGGCGCGTGGCCTGCGTGGCCGCGCCGCGTTCGTGACCCGCATAGGAGCGTCGCTCCTGCTGCTGCTCGCGCTCATCGCCTTCGACCGGGAGGAGCCGGCGACGCTGCTCATCGCTCTCCTCCTCGCCGGCCTCGGCGGCTTCCTCAGCGGTCGGTCGACTCCGCCTCCGAAGACCGTCGACCGGACCGGCTCCGAGCCTGAGGAGGAGAGCGGCCCCGGCGCCGCCTGATTCCCCGCCCTCGCCCGGGGTGCCGTCCCTGAAGCCGGGAGGCGACCGTATAATCCCGGCATGGGACTAGTCACGGGCCTAGAGATCCTCGCGGCAGCTCGCGCCGGCGGTTACGGCGTTGGCGCCTTCAACACGAACGACCTCGAGATCACGCAGGCGATCATCGAGGCAGCCGAGGAAGCGCGCAGCCCGGTCATGCTCGCGCTCTCGGAAGGCGCGTTGAAGTTCGGCGGACCCGCGCTCGTCGAGATCTGCAAGTACTTGGGCGGTGGAGCGAAGGTACCGGTCGCGATCCACCTCGACCACGGCTCGAGCTTCGCCTCCTGCATGCGCGCCATCCGGCTGGGCTTCACGTCCGTGATGATCGACATGTCGCACGCCGACGAGGCCACGAACGTGGCCGAGACGAAGCGCGTCGTCGAGGCGGCCCACGCGGTCGGCGTCACCGTCGAGGCGGAGATCGGTCGCCTGGGCGGCATCGAGGAGCACGTCAACGTCAGCGCAGAGGACGCCACCCTAACGAACCCGGTCGAGGCCGAGCGGTTCATGAGCGAATCGGGCGCAGACTACCTGGCGGTCGCCATCGGCACCTCGCACGGCGCCTTCAAGGGCAAGGGGCGGCCGTTCATCGACCACGCGCGCTTGCGGGCCATCGCCGCGGTGCTGCCCCAACCGCTCGTCATGCACGGGGCGTCCGGCGTCCCCACGGCGCTCGTCGAGCGGTTCCGCGCGGCCGGCGGCGTCATGGGCGACGCCATAGGCATCCACGAGGACGACGTGCGCCAGGCCGTCACCGAGGGGATCGCCAAGATCAACACCGACACCGACCTGAGGCTGGCGCTCACCACGCGCGTCCGCGAGGTGCTGGCAAGCAAGCCGGAGGAGTTCGACCCGCGGAAGATCCTCGGCCCGGCGCGCGACGAGATGAAGCGCGTGGTGGCCGAGCGCATGCACGTCTTCGGCTCGGCGGGCAGGGCCTAGGGCCGCCCCCGCTCGGTCGCCGAGGCCGCCGCGTCGTCGCGCGCCGGCGCAACCACGACCGTGCGGTGCCGGCTGAAGTTGACGGCGCCAGGCGGTCCGCCCTTCTGGCGCCACACGTTCTTGCGCTCCGTGTAGTCCACCGCTACCCGGTCCTCACGCTTCGCCTCCGAGTAGCCGGCCGCCAGCCGCGCCGCGAAGAGCACGGTGTCGAACGGGATCTCCTTGCCGCCGCTCCTCACCAGCACGTGAGAGCCTCGGTAGCCTTGCGCGTGGAGCCACAGGTCGCGGCTCTTGGCGAGCGCGAACGTCACCTCGTCGTTGTCCCGCGCGTTACGGCCCACCACGACCTCGAAGCCGTGCGGGCCCCTGAAGCGGATGCCCGGACCTGCGGCCTTGGCCGCGACGGACGCCCCGCGCTCGGCGGCCCTCAGGCGCGCCGTAACGGCGGCGGGGGCCAGGCGCGGGAGCGCCTCCAGGTCCGCCTCCGCCGCGGCGACGCCGGCCTCGAGCGCGCCCAGCTGCTCCGCCGCGCGCTTGGCGCGCGCCGTGCGCCTGCGGGCCTTGTCGTAGCGCAGGCGCGCGTTGGCGGCGGCATCGAGGCGTGGGTCGAGGGTCAGCTCGACGTCGTTGCCGTCGTAACCGGCCAGGCGCACGGTCTTGGCGCCTACGGGCACCGCCGCCGCCCTGGCGAGGAGGAGGTCGCCCTCCGCTCGCAGTTCGGCCGCCGCCTCGCCGGCCGCGACCGCCGCGCGGGCGTCGCCGAGCTTGCGGCGGGCCAGCTCCAGCTCCTTCTCGAGCAGGCGCTGCAGCCGCTCCCTGGCCCTGGCCTGCCGCTCGGCCGTGGCGGTGAGCATGGGGTCGCCCGCCCCCACCCACCGTTCCAGGAACGCGCCAGGGTCCGCGGCCAGCTCCAGCACCAGGGCGGCTGCGCTGCGCAGCGTCTCCCCCGCCAGCGGGGCCGTCTCGACGCCCCGGTTGGCCGCCGCCGAGCGCAAGGCGGCGAGGAGTTCCGGACCGACCCCGTCTATCACAGACCCGGCCTCGCCGATCCGGCGGCCCGCTAGGGAGCGCTCGACGTCCGCCGCCGTCGCTCCCACCGGGTCCAGCTTCGAGTACGGGGGCGGCGGTCGGTAGCTCAGGCCGACGCGCAGCTCGCGGTAGCGGTTCCTCTCCGCGAGCACCTGCCGTTCGACCCCGATGACCAGCCCATCGTCCACGAGCACGACGTTCGCGTTGCGGCCGGTCAGCTCGACGATCACCTCGACCCCACGCACGGGCACGAACCCTTCCGACGGTCCGAAGGTGAGGCGCAGGACGCGGTCCTTGCCCGGCTGCGAGGCTGCGACCAGGGGGCCGACGGCGCGCGCCGCCAACTGCTGCTGGAAGGGCGTCCGCGCCCTGGAGGGGTCCGGCGCGCCGGAGCGCAGCGCCACGTACGGTCGCGGCGGTCGGCTGCAGAGCCACAGGGAGGTGCCGCCGGCCAGCGGCAGGACGGCCGTGCGGTCGTCCGGGAACGACCAGGCGAGGCGCGCGGCGGGCAACAGCGGCTCGAGGAGGCGCAGCTGCTCGGCGATGAGAAGGCCTTCCACGTCAGTGACCGGGCAGCGTCAGTTGAGGACGCGCTCGAAGCCGCCCAGGCGACCCTTGGCCTCGTCCAGGTACTGCCTGAGGGGCAGGTACCACTCACTGCCGGCCTCCGTATGCTCGAGGGCGGCCTTGGCGTGCAGGAGGACCCTGGCCGCGTACTCCTCGCCCATCTGCGCGTAGACGTCGGCGAGCATCTGCTGGGCGGCCACCCAGAACGGGTCGCCCGTCTGGCTCGCGCTCAACGCCTGCTCGTACCACGAGGCCGCCTCCTCGAGGCGGTAGTACTCGAACGCGACGCTGCCGAGGGTGATACAAGCCGGCGCCGTGGCGCCGAGCTCGAGCGCTTCCTCCGCCAGGGCGTGGGCGGAGTCGAGCTCGCCCCGTCTCAAGCGGACGTCGGCCAGGTCCGACAGGGCGTCGCCCCTCTGGGTGTACGACGGGTCGGTGATGACCTCGCTCAGCAGCGCCTCGGCCTCGGAGAGGCGGTCGTTCTCGATGAGGGCGTAGGCCGCCTCGTGCTGCGTGTACGCGCGGTGCTCCGCCGGCACGACGGTGAGGGCCTGACGGTAGGCGTCGACCGCCTCCTCGGTGCGGCCCGCGGCCGCGAGGGCCTGCGCCGTGGCGAACGTGACGCTGTACGAGGCCTCCGCGGTCGAGTCGTCGAGCATGGCGGCTTCGCGCAGGTACTCGATGGCGAGGTTCGGGTTGTCGAGGTCGAGGTGCGCGCGCCCCTGAAGGTAGCGGTGGACGGCGCGCTCCGGCGGCGGCAACCTGTCCGCATCGATGCAGGCGAGCTGCTCGAGGGCCTGCTCCGTCCGGAAGAGCTCCACCTGGGCGCCGGCGAGGCTGAGGCGTTCGGCATCGCGCTCCGGCTCGGGCGCCTGATCGACCGCCATGGCGAAAGCCTCCGCCGCCTCCTCCCACTCTCCGAGGGTCTCGCAGCACTGCCCGAGCAAGGACCAGCGGCGCCACTCTAGGTAGGTGGGCAGCGCGCCCTCGGGTACCGCTCGTAACCTCCGCCTGGCGCTCTTGGCGGCGTCGACGGCGAAGAGCGCGGCGGCCGCGTGGTAGGCGGCCACCCCGTCGAACGACTCGGGGGCGTCCTCCACAACGTGCTCGGGGACCTCGCGTAGACCGCGCTTGACGTCGGCCAGGGGCGCGCCCCGGTAGGCGGAGAACTCCCAGAAGAGGGCGCGGTAGAGCGGGTGGGCGGCGAGCTTCGGATCGGCGGTCACGGCGCTCCTGAGCGCCGGCTGACCGTTCTCGAGCCCTTCGTCGCCGTAGAGGGCGTACACCGCTGCGAGTTGCAGCCACGTCTGACCCTGCTCGCCGCGACCACCGCCCCCACCGCGGCTCACGGCGCGCTCGAGGACTGCGAACGCCACGTCGTACTGGCCGCGCGCGAGGGCCTCCTGCGCGGAGGCTTTCGCGGCTCCGGGGTCCGGCGCACGTTGACGCCTGAACAACATGCGCAACGCTACCATGCACGCCCGTCAGGGACACGAATTCTGCCACATCGACCGTACACGACGGCTGTACGGCGCCGGGTCATGGCGACGACCGCCCCGCGGCCGCGCCGGACGCGACGTGGCGACGCCCGGCCGTCCGTCAGAGCGTCTCCACATTCTGCACGGCGGCGCCGCGCGGCACGGGCGGGTACACCCGGTGGAAGGTCTCCGTGACGAGCCGCTCGGGGTTCGAACGCATGAAGCCGAGGACGGAGAGCGCCTGGGTCTCGTGACAGGCCATGGCCGAGAGCTTCTTGGTGAGTTCCGCACCAGCGTCGGAGACGTGCGTGACGGGCACCGCCAAGCTACGCAGCTCGTCCAGGGCCATGAAGCCCTCGCGCTGGGGACCGCGGAACGGCTGCGGGCTGGCGAAGCAGTAGAGCGCCTCGGGGCGCGGGGAGGCGCGGTCGAACGCCGCGAAGGTCAGCTCGCTCGTGAGGCAGTGGTCGGGGTGCCCGTTGGAGCCGTTGGGCGCGAACGTGAACAGTACGCGGGGCCGCGTCCGGGCCAGCACCGCCTCGATCTCGCCCAGGAGCGCCGCGCGGTCGGCCCCGGCGAGCCCCGGATGCCGCGGCATGCCGCGGTCGTCGTCGGGCACGTAGTCCTGATGGTCGAGGATGGTGACGTCCTGGACACCGAGGGCCGCGAGCGAGGCGCGGAGCTCGCGCTCGCGCACGTTCGGCAGCTCGGCGCGCGTGGCGAGGCCGAGCGTCCTGCCCGCCGCCCCGCGCGTCAGCGTCAGGGTCGCGACGCGACCGGCGGCGGCCATGCGCGCCAGCATGGCGCCCAGGCCGAAGACCTCGTCGTCCGGGTGGGGCACGACGAGGAGGAGGTCCGTGAGGTAGTCAGCGCTCATGCGGGCCAGCGTAACCCCACGAGCGTTGTAAAACGCGCGGCGCGTGGGGCTTGCCGAGCGGCGGGAAGTGGCTCATCATCTGGCACGGGGCGCGCCATGCCGCGCCCGGTTCACATAGAACCTACCGGGTCGCCATGACCCCTCCAAGGAAGGTGCACCGCCGGTGCTCACCAGCAGCGAGTCGAACAGGCCCCTGAGCAAGCTCACGCGTTTCCTACCGAAAGCCACCGATTACAAGCCGCGCTACTGGCGGGTCGACGTGCTCGCGGGCGTCACGGTGGCGTTCGTCGCGCTGCCCCTGGCGCTCGGCTTCGGCGTCACGGCCGGCGCGGGCGCCACCGCCGGCATCGTCACGGCCGTCGTCGCGGGCGTGGTGGCGGCGTTCTTCGGCGGCTCGGCGTTCCAGGTGACCGGGCCGACGGGCGCCATGACCGCGGTCCTGCTGCCCATCGTTGCCCACTACGGGCCCGGCGCCCTGCCCATCCTCGGCATCGGCGCCGGCCTCATCCTCATCGTGATGGGCGTCGCCGGGGTCGGTCGCTACGTCCGCTTCATACCCTGGCCGGTCATCAGCGGCTTCACCACTGGCATCGCCATCATCATCTTCCTGCAGCAGCTCCCCAACGTGCTCGGCGTGGCCCAACCGCACGGCGAGAGCATCGTCGTCATCGCCTTCCGCACGCTCAGAGAGTACCTGGCGGCGCCGAGCGTCGCACCGGTCGTGCTCGCGCTCCTTAGCGTCGTCGTCATGGTCGGCTGGGGGCGCGTCAAACGGCTCGGCTTCCTCCCTGCCAGCATGGCGGCGCTCGTCGTCGTGTCACTCGTCTCGCTGCTCGCGCCCTTCGCGGACGTGACCCGCATCGGCGAGATACCCCGCTCCCTGCCCTTGCCCGCCCTGCCACAGCTCAACTTCGGCGGGGCCTGGGTGGAGCTGAGCCGCGCCGCGCTGGCCATCGCGGTGCTGTCGGCGCTCGAGAGCCTCCTCTGCGCGGTCGTGGCCGACGGCATGACGGTCGGGGAGAAGCACGATCCGGATCGCGAGCTCGTCGGCCAGGGCCTAGGCAACATCGCGGCGGGCCTCTTCGGGGGCATCCCGTCCACGGCCGCCCTAGCGCGCACCGCCGTCAACGTGCGGGCCGGGGCCAGGACGCGGCTGGCCGCCATCGTCCACGGGCTCACGCTGCTCGTCGTCATCCTCTTCCTCGCGCCCCTAGCCTCGCGCGTCCCGCTCGCCGTCCTGGGCGGCATCCTCATGGTCGTGGCCGTGCGCATGGTGGAGCGCGAATCGTCGTCGCTGATCTTGCGCAGCACGAAGTCAGACGCCTTCGTGCTCATCCTCACGATGGTCGTGACCATCTTCTTCGACCTCATCCTCGCCATCGAGGTCGGGCTCGTCTCCGCGGCCATCCTCTTCATCGTGCGCATGAGCAACATGTTCACCGTCGACCCCATCACGCTCTCCGGCGGCGAGCCGCGGCACGACACCGACGAGGACGTGGAGGCGGCGCGGAGCCTGCTGACCAAGCACGTCGTCGCCTACCGCGTCGACGGACCCGTGTTCTTCGGCGCCGCCGAGCGCTTCATCGACCAGCTCGTCAAGGTCGACGACAGCATCAAGGTCGTCGTCCTCAGGCTCAAGCGCGTGCCAGTCATGGACGCGACGGGCGTGACGGCCCTGCGCTCCATCCACGACCGCCTCGCGCGCCGCGGGATCGCGCTCCTCGTCTCAGGTCTGCAGCCGCAGCCCAAGGCGCTGCTGAGACGCATGGGGGTGTACGAGGAGATCACGCGGGACGGCGAGGCCGACTTCGTGACGACCGACCTCGCGCTCGAGGTGGCGGCCAAGAAGCTGGCCGACGCCGAGGGGCAGGCGTCGGCCGGTTGAAGTAGCGGTTCCCGCGCGCTTCGGACCGGACGGGCCAGGGTGAGTTCGCCCGGCCCGTCGCCCTGTGGCTGGCTCACCGTCGGCTAGTTCGTTGTCGGCTAGTTCACCGCCGGCTAGCTCGCTGCCGTCAGCTCGCCGTCGGCTAGTTCGCCGCCGGCGCCTTCGCGACCTGGAACCGCAGCACCGCGCCGGGCTCGGAACCCGGCAGCACCTCGACGACGTCGCCGTCGACGATGCGCCCGGCCAGGATCTCGCGCGCCAGCGGGGTCTCGAGGTGGTCGCGGACGGCGCGCTTGAGCGGGCGCGCGCCGAAGACGGGGTCGAAGCCGACCCGCGCCAACTCGTCGAGCGCGCTGTCCGCGAGCTCCAGCCGCACCCTGCGCTCGTCAAGGCGGCGCTGGAGGCGTTCCACCTGCAGGGCCGCGATGGTGCGGATCTGGCGCTGGTCGAGCGCGTGGAAGACGATCACCTCGTCGACGCGGTTCAGGAACTCGGGCCGGAAGTGCGCGCGCAGCTCGTTGAAGACGGTCTCCTTGAGCTGCTGGTAGTCGGCGCCGTGGCGACCGGCCTCCAGGATCTGCGGCGAGCCGATGTTGCTCGTCATGATCACGACCGTGTTGCGAAAGTCGACGGTCCTGCCCTGCGCGTCGGTCAGCCTGCCGTCGTCGAGGACCTGCAGCAGCGTGTTGAAGACGTCCGGGTGGGCCTTCTCGATCTCGTCGAGGAGGATGACGGAGTACGGCTGGCGTCTGACGGCCTCGGTGAGTTGACCGCCCTCCTCGTAACCGACGTAGCCCGGAGGGGCCCCGATGAGCTTCGCGACGTTGTGGCGCTCCATGTACTCGGACATGTCGAGCCGGATCATCTTCTCCTCGCTGTCGAAGAGCTGGGCGGCCAACGCCTTGGCGGTCTCCGTCTTGCCGACGCCCGTCGGCCCGAGGAAGATGAACGACCCGATGGGTCGGTGCGGGTCGGCGAGCCCGGCCCGCGAGCGCCGGATGGCGTCCGCGACCGCCGTGATCGCCTCGTCCTGGCCGACGACCCGCTCGTGGAGCTCGTCCTCGAGGTGGAGGAGCTTCTCCCGCTCGCCCTCCAGTAGCCTGGCGACGGGGATGCGCGTGGCGCGCGCCACCACCTGCGCCACCTCCTCCTCGCCGACGTTGAGACGGGCGTACTTGGCGTTCTCGAGCCGCTCCGTCAGGCGCCTGACCTCGGCCTCGAGCTTCGGCAGCTCGCCGTAGCGGAGCTTGGCGGCTGTCTCGAGGTCGTACTCGCGCTCGGCGGACTCGATCTGCGTCTTGACCTGGTCGAGCCGCTCCTTGCCCGCGACGAACTCCTCGAGGAGGGCGCGCTCGGCCTCCCAGTCGGCCTGCGCCCGGCCGATCTGGTCCGTCATCACCTTCAGCTCCTCCTCGATGCGCATGAGGCGCGCGGCCGAATCGACGTCCGACTCGCGCCGCAGGGCCTCGTGCTCGATCTCCAGCTGGAGCTTGCGGCGCCTGAGGTCGTCGATCTCCTCGGGCAGCGAGTCGAGGAGGACCTGGATGCGGCTGGCCGCCTCGTCGATGAGGTCGATGGCGGAGTCGGGAAGCCGGCGGTCGGAGATGTAGCGGTGCGCCATCGTGGCGGCGGCGATGATGGCGGGGTCCGTGATGTCCACCCCGTGGTGGAGCTCGTACTTGTCCTTGATGCCGCGCAGGATGGAGATGGTCTCCTCCACGCTGGGCTCGTCGACGAAGATGGGCTGGAAGCGCCGCTCCAGCGCCGCGTCCTTCTCGATGGTGCGGTACTCCTCGAGCGTGGTCGCCCCGATCATGCGCAGCTCGCCGCGGGCCAGGGGCGGCTTGAGCATGTTGCCTGCGTCGACGGCGCCCTCGGCCTTGCCCGCCCCGACGATGGTGTGGAGCTCGTCGATGAAGAGGATGATCTTGCCCTCCGAGCGGGCCGTCTCCTCGATGACGGACTTCAGCCGCTCCTCGAACTCGCCCCGGTACTTGGCGCCGGCGAGGAGGCTGCCCATGTCGAGCTGCACGATGCGCTTGTCCTGCAGGCCCTCGGGCACGTCCTTGTTGACGATGCGCAGCGCCAGCCCCTCGGCGATGGCCGTCTTGCCGACGCCCGGCTCGCCGATGAGGACGGGGTTGTTCTTCGTGCGCCGCAGGAGGATCTGGACGGCGCGCCTGATCTCGTCGTCGCGGCCGATGACGGGGTCGAGCTTGCCGTCCAACGCGCGCTGCGTGAGGTCGATGCCGTACTTCTCGAGCGCCTCGAAGGTGCTCTCGGCGCTCCGCGAGTCGACCTTCTTGCCGCCGCGGATGGCCAGCGCGGCGTCCTTCAGCGCGGCGGCCGCCGGGAGGTAGTCGAGCTGCTTGCCACCCGTCTCGCGCAAGGCGACGAGCAGGGTGTCGGCGGCCACGAAGGCGTCCTGCCACTCGCGCGCCAGGGCCTCGGCGCGGCCGAACGTGTTGCCGAGCTCCGCGCTCATGAACTGGCCGTCCGCGCCGCTCACCACCGGCAGCTTGGCGAGGGCGGCGTCGGTGGCGGCGCGGGCGGCTGCCGGGTCCGCCCCCGCGCGCTGCACGACGCGGCTCGGCAGCCCCTCCGGGTCCGCCAAGAGCGAGGCCGCCAGGTGCAGCGGGCCTACCTGCTGGTTCTTACGCGCGCGCGCCACCTGCTGGGCGCTGGCCACGAGCTGGAGGGCGGCTTCCGTGAAGCGTTCTGCGTCCATACGGAGATGATATGGACTTGAGTCTCCTATTGTCAACTTTTCTTAGCGATTGCCAGCCCAGGCGTCAGGCGTCCTTGAACTCCGCCACGAGCGCACCGAGCGACGCCTTGGCATCGCCGAAGAGCATGCGGGTGTTGGGCTTGTAGAAGAGCGGGTTCTCGACGCCGGAGAAGCCGGGCTTCATGGAGCGCTTGAGGACGAAGCATGTCCGCGCCCTGTCGACGTCGATGATCGGCATGCCGTAGAGCGGGCTCGCCTCGTCCTCGCGGGCCGCAGGGTTGACGACGTCGTTCGCGCCGATCACGACGGCGACGTCGATGAGGTCCATACCCGGGTTGACGTCGTCCGGCTCGACGAGCTGTTCGTAGGGGACGTTGGCCTCCGCCAGCAGCACGTTCATGTGGCCCGGCATGCGTCCGGCCACCGGGTGGATGACGTAGCGGACTTCGGCGCCGTTCTTCTCCAGCAGGTCGGCGAGCTCCTTGACGACGTGCTGGGCCTGGGCCACCGCCATGCCGTAACCGGGCACGAAGATGACGCTGGTCGCGGCCTCGAGGACGTAGTAGGCGTCCTCGACGCTTATCGGCTTGATCTCACCGGCGACCGCGGTGGCGGCAGTGGTGGCACCGGAGCCGAAGCCGCTGAACAGCACGTTCGCTAGCGAGCGGTTCATGGCCTTGCACATGATCTGAGTGAGGATCAGGCCGGACGCGCCTACGAGCGAGCCGGCGACGACCAGCACGGTGTTGCCGATGGCGAAGCCGGCGGCGGCGGCGGCCACGCCGGAGTAGGAGTTGAGCAGCGAGATGACGATGGGCATGTCGGCCCCGCCGATGGGCAGAACGGCGAGCACGCCGAGCGCTAGCCCGAGGACGAGGTAGAGGATGAGAAGCGCGTAGGTGGCGGCGGGGTTGATGACGAAGAGGAGCCCAAGCACCAGCGTGGCGGCGAGGATGACGGCGTTGACGACCTGTTGGGAGGCGAACTTGATCGGTTTGCCGTCTATCCTCTCGGAGAGCTTGGCCCAGGCGAGCACGGAGCCCGTCGTAGTCATGGCGCCGACGACCACGGCCGCGAAGATCGAGACGGCGGCGACCACCCCGGAGTCGGGACGCTGGATGTACTCGTTCCAGCCGACCAGCATCGAAGCGGCGCCCCCGGTACCGTTGAGAAGCGCCACCATCTCGGGCATCGACGTCATCTTCACCGTGCGGGCCACGTAGACGCCTACGGCCGCCCCTACCGCGATGCCCGCGAGGATGATGCCGAAGTCGATGCCGGACGAGAGGAGCGTGGCTATCACTGCCACGAGCATCCCCGCCGCGGAGACGAAGTTGCCGCGGCGGGCGCTCTGCGCGCGGCCGAGCATCTTCAGGCCGAGGATGAACAGCACGGCGGCGATCATGTACAGGAGCTGAACGACCGTCGTCACTCGACCTCACTCGCCCTTCTTGCCGGCACGGAACATGCCGAGCATTCGGTCAGTGACCAGGTAGCCCCCAACGACGTTCACGGTCGCGGCGATGATGGCGACCAGAGCAAGCGCCTGACCGAACGCGCCGCCTACCTGGGTGCCCAGGATGGCCCCGACGATGGTGATCCCCGAGATGGCGTTGGAACCCGACATCAGCGGAGTGTGGAGCTGTGAGGGCACCTTGTTGATCAACTCGACACCGAGGAAGACGGCTAGAACGAAGGTCATGAACAGCAGCATCACGATCATCGGTTCGCTCCCAGGGCGGCCCTCACCCGCTCGTCCCTTACCTCGCCGCCGGCAGTGAGCAGGCACGCGCCGACTACGGCGTCCTGCGGGTCGAGGCGGAGCCCGGCGGCGTCCTTGTCCCAAGCGTGCTCTATGAGCAGGTAGAGGTTGCTGGCGTACACCTGGCTGGCGTCCTTGGCGACCCTGGCGGGCAGGTCGTCCGCGCCGACGATGAGGACGCCGTTCCCGGTGAGCACCTCCTCACCGGGCTTGGAGCCCGCGACGTTCCCACCGGTGGCGGCGGCCATGTCGACTATCACGCTCCCCTTGCGCATGCCGGCCACCATCGACTCGTCGATGATGCGCGGCGCCCGGCGCCCGAACACCTGGGCCGTGGAGACGATCACGTCGGAGTTCGCGCATATCTTGACCATCTGCTTGCGTTGCGACTCCAGTTGCTCCACGGTCAGCTCCTTCGCGTAGCCCTGCTCCGTCTGGCCCGTCTCGCCGACGTCGATCTCGACGAACTTGGCGCCGAGCGACTGCACTTGCTCCTTGACGACGGGGCGCGTGTCGTACGCCTCCACCCTGGCACCGAGACGCTTGGCCGTCGCGATGGCCTGCAGACCGGCCACGCCCGCGCCTATGACGAACACGCGGGCGGGCGGAATGGTGCCCGCAGGCGTGCTCATCATCGGGAAGGCTTTGGCGGAACGCTCGGCGGCGAGGACGACCGCGGCGTAACCGGCCAAGCTCGCCTGGCTCGAGAGCGCGTCCATCTTCTGCGCGTAGGTCGTGCGCGGAACGAGCTCCATGCACAGCGAGTCGAGCCCGAGCCTCGCCAATGCCTCTATCAGCTCGGGGTTGAAGAACGGGTCCAGGAAGCCGGCAACGCAAGCCCTCTCACGCAGCGAAGCCACCACGTCAAGCGCCGGAGGCCTGACGGTGAGCAACAAGTCGGCTGCCGGGAGCAGGCGCTCGCGGTCGGGTTCCAACCTGGCTCCGGCCTCTACGAACTCCTCGTCCCCGTGACCGGCGAGGACACCGAGGCCAGGCTCGACGGAGACGCTGGCACCGAGGCGCAGGAGCTTCGCCACCACCTGGGGGGTGAGAGCGGCACGCCTCTCGCCCAAGACGGATTCGTTGAGAGCGACGATGTTCATATTGGCCTCATCTTCGCACGCGCCTACGCCGGCGGGCACGGGGCGTCAGTCCCTCCTGGAAACCCGCAGTGGCAACGCTATACTCCACATTCGTGAAGCATCTCGGCGTACTGACAAGCGGCGGCGACGCGCCCGGCATGAACGCTGCCATCCGCGCCGTCGTCCGCACCGCCGTCCACGACGGCATCCGCGTCTCCGGCGTCTACCGGGGCTTCCAGGGCCTCCTCGACGACGACATCGTCGAACTCGGTCCGCGCAGCGTCGCGAACATCCTCCAGCGCGGCGGCACCGTCTTGCGCACCGCCCGCTGCGAGCTCTTCTACCAACCCGAAGGGCGCACGGCCGCGGCTGCGACGCTGGCACGCCACGACATCGACGGCCTCGTCGTCATCGGCGGCGACGGCAGCTTCAGGGGCGCCCAGGCGCTCGAGACCGAGCACGGCGTCAAGGTCGTCGGCATCCCGGCCACGATCGACAACGACATCAACGGCACGGACGTCTCGATAGGCTTCAGCACCGCGCTCGACATCGCGCTGGAGGCCGTCGACCGCCTGCGTGACACGGCGGCGAGCCACGACCGCCACTTCCTCGTCGAGGTCATGGGTCGGCACGCCGGCCACATCGCCCTGCACGTCGGGGTGGCGGGCGGCGCGGAGGTCATCGTCGTGCCCGAGGTCCCGCAGACGGCCGACGACGTCGTAGACCTGCTCCTCAAGGCCGAGGAGCGCGGGAAGACCTCGAGCATCGTCGTGGTCGCGGAAGGCGCGTACGCCGGCGGCGCCCGCCGTCTCCAGGAGGCGGTCGAGGCGGCGACCGGCTTCGAGCTGCGCACCGTGATCCTCGGCCACACCCAGCGTGGCGGCAGCCCGTGCTCGCGCGACAGGGTCCTGGCCTCGCGCCTTGGCTTCCACGCCGTCCGCACGCTCGCCGCCGGCAAGAGCGGCGTTATGGTCGGCACGAAGTGGCGCCAGGTCGTGAGGATCCCGCTCGCCGAGCTGGCCGACCACCCCAAACCCATCGACAGGGAGCTGCTCGAGATCGCCCAGGTGCTGGCCGTCTAGTCCCGCGGCGCAGCGTAGACCTTGGTCATCGGCCCCGAAGGGATCCTAGCTTCGCCTTCTCAGGCGCGCCTCAGGCGCACGAACGCGTCCTTGCCCTTCTGGAGCACGGCCGGCGCGCTCAGCGTGAGGCGCGCCTGGGGGTCGCTCGCCACCTCGCCGTCGACCTTCAGGCCGCGGTTCTGGACGAGGCGCCTGGCCTCGCCGTTCGAAGCCGCCAAGCCCGCGAGGACCGCGAGGCGCAGCAGCCCGACGTCGCCGGAAGCGAACTCGCCTGAGGGCACGGCGACCTCCGCCATCTCGTCAGGGATGGCGCCCTTGGCCACCTCGTCGTAACGCCGCTCCGCAGCCGCGACAGGCTCGGCGCCGTGGTAGACGCCGACGAGCGCCCTGGCGAAGAGCCGGTGCGCACCGACGGGGTCCTCGGCGAGCCGCGCTCGCAGCGCGCCGAGGTCTAGCGCCGTGCAGAGCTCCGCGTACTGCATGAGGAGCGCGTCGGCCACTTGCATCGCCTTCTTGAACATGACGTCGGGCGGCTCGGCGATCCCTATGTAGTTGCCGAGCGACTTGGACATCTTCTCCACGCCGTCCAGGCCGACGAGGAGCGGGGTGGTCAGGGCGACCTGCGGCTCCTGGCCGTAAGCGCGTTGCACGTCGCGACCCACGAGCAGGTTGAAGAGCTGATCGGTGCCGCCCAGCTCCACGTCGGCGCGGATGGCGACCGAGTCGTACGCCTGGGCGAGCGGGTAGAGGAACTCGTGCACGGAGATGGGCACGCCGCCATGGAAGCGCTTCGTGAAGTCGTCGCGCTCCAACATGCGTGCGACCGTGTAGTTGGAGGCCAGCCGGATGACGTCGGCGAAGCCGAGCGGCTCGAGCCACTCGGAGTTGTGGCGGATCTCGAGCTTCTCCGGGTCGGTGTCGAGGACCTTGACCGCTTGGGCGACGTAGGTCTCGCCGTTGCGCCTCGTCTCCTCCAACGTGAGGACGGGCCGCGTCTTGCTGCGGCCAGACGGGTCGCCGATCATGGCCGTGAAGTCGCCGATGATGAGCACGACGCGGTGCCCGAGGTCCTGGAACTGCCGCAGCTTGCGCAGGACCACGGCGTGCCCGACATGCAGGTCCGAGCTGGAGGGATCGACCCCGAGCTTCGCCCGCAACTGCCTGTCTTCCTTGGCCGCCAACCGGAGCTTCGCCAGCAGACCGCCGTCCGGCACTACATGCTCCGCCCCCCGGTTGAGCAGGGCGAGCGCTTCCGCGTGCTCACCGGCCTCCACCGCCTCCACGTCCGATGACCCGTTCACGGCGGGCAGCTTATCACGCACCCCTGGTAGCATCTGGCGGTGGTGGCGCGCCGGAACACGCGCCCGGAAGGCGGGAACATGGAACTCGTCATAGTCGGACTCGGCCGCATGGGCGCCGACATGACCCGCAGGCTGTTGCAGGGCGGGCACGCTCCGGTCGTGACGGACCTCGTGGCGGCCCTCGTCGCCGAGCTGGAGGAGGAAGGCGCGCGGGGCGGCGCCACCGTGGCGGAGGCGGCCCTCCAGCTGGCCTCGCCCCGGGTCGTGTGGTCAATGGTGCCCGCCGGCGACCCCACGGAGCGGGTCTTCAGCGAGGCCATGGCCGTGCTCTCGCCGGGGGACGTGTTCGTCGACGGGGCCAACTCCAACTGGGAGGACTCGCGTCGCCGGGCGGCCAAGGCCGACGCTGCCGGGGTGCTGTGGCTCGACGCCGGCGTGTCGGGCGGCGTCTGGGGGCTCGAGAACGGCTACAACCTCATGGTGGGCGGCCCGGAGTCGGCCTTCGAGCTCGCGCGGCCCGTGCTCGAGTGCCTCGCGCCGCCGGGCGGGCTCCTTCACGTCGGCCCGGCCGGCTCGGGTCACTTCGTCAAGATGATCCATAACGGCATCGAGTACGGCCTCCTGCAAGCCTACGGGGAAGGCTTCGAGGCGCTGGCCGCCTACCCGCATTCCGAGCTGGACCTGGCCGCCGTCGCGCGCCTGTGGCTGCGCGGCTCGGTCGTGCGGTCGTGGCTACTCGAGTTGCTCGGCGACGCGTTGGAGAGCGACCCCAAGCTGGACGGGCTGAAGGGGTACGTCGACGACAGCGGCATGGGTCGCTGGACGGTCGACTACGGCGTCGCCAACGCCGTGCCCATGCCCGCGATCACCGCTGCCCTCTACGCGCGCTTCGCGAGTCGCTCTCAGGATTCGTTCGCCAACCGCGCCGTCGCCACCCTGCGCAACCGCTTCGGCGGCCACAGGACGAAGCGCGCATGAGCCTGGCTCGAGGGCTCTCGACCGCCGCGCACCCAGACGCCGCGCCCGACCAGGCCGCGCAGACCGACCGGAGCGCGCACGGCGCTTCCCGCTCCGTCGCACGGAACGGCGCGGCCCCCGCCTGCGCCTTCGTTATCTTCGGCATAACCGGCGACCTGGCGGCGCGCAAGCTCATACCGGCGCTCTACCAGCTCCACGTGAACGGCGAGCTTGACGCGAGGACCATCATCGTCGGCTTCGGCCGCAAGCCGCTTACCGACGCCGATCTCACCGGCAACCTCCGCGAGGCCCTGGAGCGCGAGGTGCCCGACCTCGACGAGGGGGCGTGGCGCGCCCTCGCCGGGAGGATCTCGTACGTGCACGGCGACTACGCGAGCGCCGAGGCCTTCGGACGGCTGGCGACGGCGTTGGAGGGCATCGACGTCGCCGGGCGGGTCTACTACACCGCCACCCCGCCGGGCGTCTACGGCGCCATCGCCCGTTCGTTGGCCGGAGCCGGGCTGGCGAGCGAGTCGGACGGCCGCTTCTCACGCCTGGTCGTCGAGAAGCCGTTCGGTACGGACGCCGCGTCGGCCAAGGCGCTGAACGACGAGCTCCTCGAGCACTTCTCTGAGCGGCAGCTCTACCGCATCGACCACTACCTGGCCAAGGAGACGGCCCAGAACCTTGGCGTGCTGCGCTTCGCCAACAGCATGTTCGAGCCGTTCTGGAACAACCGCTACATCGACCACGTCCAGATCACGATGATCGAGCCCATGGGGGTCGAGGGGCGCGGGCAGTTCTACGAGGACGCCGGCATCCTGCGCGACGTGTTCCAGAACCACCTGCTGCAGCTCCTCGCCCTCGTCGCCATGGAGCCGCCCGTGCGCTTCGACGCGCGCAGCGTGCGCGACGAGAAGGTGAAGCTCTTCAGCGCCGTGGCCTGCCCGAACCCGCAGGAGACGGTCCTCGGACAGTACGTGGCTGGGAACGGCATGGTCGGCTACCGCCAGGAGCCGGGGGTCGACCCCCGCTCGCGCCAGGCCACGTTCGCCGCCATGCGCCTCACGGTCGAGAACTGGCGCTGGGCGGGCGTGCCCTTCTACCTGCGCTCGGGGAAGCGCCTGGAGGCCAAGGCGAGCGAGATCGTCCTGCAGTTCAAGGCGCCGCCGCACGTGCCGTTCACACTGCCGGCCCCGGTGAGGCCGGACCGGCTGATCTTGCGCATCGTCCCGGACGAGGGGATCAGCATCCGCTTCAACGGCAAGCGGCCCGGCCAGCGCGTCGAGCTGGGGCGCATCAGCCTCGACTTCTCCTACCGGGAGAGCTTCGACGGCGCCATCCCCGACGCTTACGAGACGCTGCTGCTCGACGTCATGGAAGGCGACGCCACCCTCTTCATGCGCGCCGACGAGGTGGAGGCGCAGTGGACCATCATCGATCCGCTGCTCGAGCACGCCGCCGACCCGCGGACGACTCCGCTGTTCTACGAGGCGGGCGGGCGAGGGCCTCAGGCCGCCTACGCCCTGCTCGAGAGCGTCGGACGGAGCTGGAAGCGGCCGGCCGGGGTCAAGACCGGCTGAGGCGCGTGCTAGCTTGAGCCCATGCAGCGCGTACGCATCCTGGGCGTGCCCATGGACCTCGGTGCCGGCAGGCGCGGCGTCGACATGGGGCCGAGCGCCCTCCGGTTGGCCCGCCTCGCCCCCGCACTGAGGGAGCTGAGCCACGAGGTGGTCGACCTCGGCAACGTCGACGTCCCGCTGGCCGAGACGAGCGAGCATCTGCCGAGCGCCGCCGGACCGCACCACGCAGACGCCATCGCGGCTACGTGCCGCGCCACGTTCGCGCGCCTGCGCGAGCTGCCCGCCGAGGAGTTCGTTATCGCGCTCGGCGGCGACCACTCGGTGAGCATGGGCACGGTGCCGGGCCTGAACCTGGGCCGCGCCACCGGCCTCGTCTGGGTCGACGCTCACGCCGACATCAACACGCCGGCCACCAGTCCGTCCGGCAACGTGCACGGCATGCCGATCGCGCACCTCATCGGGCTGGGGGACGAGCGTCTCACGTCGATCTGGGGCGGTGGCCGCGTCGTGGAGCCGGAGCACATCGTCTACATCGGCCTGCGCAGCGTCGACCCGGCCGAACGCGAGCTGATCCGCGAGTCGGGAGCTCTGGCGTTCTCGATGAAGGAGGTCGACCAACGCGGGATCGCGTACGTCGTGGCGGCCGCGCTCGAGCGGCTGGCGGGGCTGGAGCGCGTGCACGTGTCGTTCGACGCGGACGCGCTCGACCCGAGCCTGGCCCCCGGCGTCGGCACGCCCGTACCGGGCGGGCTCACCTACCGCGAGGCGCACCTGCTGATGGAGCTGTTGGCGGACTCGAAACGCGTGACGAGCCTCGACCTCGTGGAGGTCAACCCGATCCTCGACCGGGCCAACGAGACGGCCGGCACGCTCGTGGAGCTGACGGCTAGTCTCCTCGGCAAGCGGATCCTCTAGCCGGTCGCTCGCATGGCGCTCTTGAGCGCCGGCATCAGGCGGCTGAGCGCGGCGTCGCCCGCGCGTATCGCCGCGCCCGCGCTGCGGAAGTCGAGCCAGCTGATGGGAGGGCGCGTATGCACCTCGAAGCGCCGGCAACCGTCCGGCTCGGCGCGCTCGCATGCATCCGCGTCCGCCGCCGCCCAGCCCTCGGCGGCGAAGGCGAGCGCCCTTCCCAACCGCCCGACGGCCCCGCGCGGCCTCGTCGCGGCGAGCCGGGTCTGGAAGCGCTTGGCGCCGCTGGAGCGCATGAGCTTGCGGGCGAAGCGGATCGTGCCGGAGTCGGACGCCTCCATGCCGGCCCCGATGCCGATGGCGACATCGAGGTCGAACTCGTCGAGGGTCGAGAGGGGCACGGGTGAGCCGATACCGCCGTCGATCAGCCTGCGACCGCCGACGAGCGCGGGGGCGAACACCCCGGGGATGGCCGTGCTCGCCCGCAGCGCCTCGGCCAGCGAGCCCTGTTCGAGCAGCACGCGTTCGCCGCTGTCGATGTCCGTCGTCACGACCACGAGGCGTTTGACGAGGTCGGAGAAGTGGCGGCCCTCGAGCAGCCTGTCGAAGTACTCCTCCAGCCGCCGGCCACGGAACAGCGCCGCCCGGTGCAGGCCGAAGTCCGCGACGTACGGGAAGACGTCGCGCCTGCGCATGGCCTCGGCCTGGGCGAGGAGCTCCGGCAGGGGCCTGCCGGTGGCGTAGAGGGCGCCGACGACGGCGCCGAAGCTCGTGCCGGCGATGACGTCCGGCGCCAAGCCGTTGCGCTCGAGGCTGGCAAGGGCGCCGAGGTGGGCGTAACCGCGCGCGCTGCCGCCGCCGAGGGCGACGCCGAGCCGCAGATCGCCACGGTGATCGTGTTGGTCGTCGGACTGCACGACCAGCATGCTAAGCCAGGCGAGGTGAGACACGTGTGGCTTGAGGCCTCACTTGAGTACCATGCGCTCGTGACCTACCGTAGGAAGGCCCCTTGAGGTGAGCGCCACGCGGCATCCGGAGGCGGCGACGTCGGCGACCACCGCGCGCCCTGTGGCCGCCGCGCGGCTCACCGTGGCCGTGGTCAACTACCGCACGCCCGAGCTCGCCCTCTCCTGCCTCGAGCTCGTTCGTCGCTCGGCCCCCGGTGCCGACCTGCGGCTCGTCGACGCCGACCCCGACCCCGGCTTCGCCGACGCGCTCTCACGCAGCCACCCGGACGTCGCCTACCTCGGCGTTCCCAACCACTCCTACGCTCACGCCGTGAACGCGGGCCTCCGCGGCGCCTCGACCGAGTACGTCGCCTTCACGAACGCCGACGTCATCGTGGCTGACGGCACCTTCCCCGACCTCGTCGCCGCGCTGGAGTCTTCCCCGCAGGCCGCGGCGGCGGGGCCGTTCGTCGCGGACGGCAACGGCAAACCCCAGGGCCTCGGACCGCTGTACGCCAGGCACTACCGGCGGCTGCGCCGCTCCAGCCCGACGGGCGGGAGGCCGGCCGCCGTCGCCGTGCCGTGGCTCTCCGGCTGCCTGACGGTGGCGCGGCTGCGCGACTGGCGCGAGCTCGGCGGCTACGACGAGGCGTTCCGTTTCTACAACGAGGACCTCGACTTCGGGCTGCGGGTCTCGGAGGCCGGGCGCTCCAACCTCCTAGTGGCGACACCCGTCGTGCACCTCGGCGGCACCTCGACCCCCTCGCATCCGGCGTTCGCGCTGGAAGGGCGGCGCGGCGGGCTCCTGGTGGGTAGACGCCACTACCCGGGTTGGCTGCGCGCGGCCCAGGTCGCGTTCGTGGCGAGCGAAGCCGCGCTCGGCAGGGTGCTCGCGCGCACGCCGGGCCGCCGCGCCGCTAACGCCGAGCTGTTGCGGATGCTGCGCGCGGGCGACGTCGACGCTACGCCTTTCGGAGCCACGCTCGACGAGAGGCCGGAGTGGTGAAGGGCGTGCTCACGTGGTCGGAGGCTTGGCAGCGGTTCGGCTCCGATCCGGTCCTCTTCTACTCGGCGTGCGCCACCCTGATCCTCGTCCTCGTCTCCCTGGGGACTGGTGTCGCTCGTGGCGACGCGCTGGTGCTCGCCAAGCCCAAGGTAGCGCTGCGCATCCTCGGGGCGGTGGTACTCGGCTTCCTGCTCGAGGCGCTCGCGCAACGGCTGGGCGCCTCGCCGCCATGGGTGGTCGCGGCCGCCAACGGCGTCGCCGCGCTGCCCGTCCTCGTTGTCGCCCTCGCGTACGGTCCGAGCCTCGGTCTCCTGGCGGGGGCGCTCTTCGCCGCTTCCGTCGCGCGCGGAGCCTTCCCCGGCCTGCATGAGGCGTTCCTGACGTTGGAGCTCGTCATCCTGGGATGGCTCGCCATCTATCCGTCGCCGAGGACGGCGCGCTGGGCCGGGCCCCTGAACGCGCTCGTCGCGGGCGCCCTGACGTGGGGGACCGCGGGCACCGCGTGGCTCGCCTTCGGCGGCCAGGCGATCCGGCTGCACGACCTCCTCGCCGTCAGTCGCGCGGTGTCCGTGGAGACGGTCGTGACGGTCGCCCTGCTCTTCGCCCTCGGCCCCGCGGCCTACGCGCGTCTGTTCCCAGAGTCGCGCATCGCCCCTACTCCACCTGCGTTCGGCGGCGCCAGGCCGCCTGACGACGTGAGGCGCGAAGAGCCTCCCGACGCCCTCGCGACCGCCGAGTGGGCGCCGCAGCCCCGTCGCCGGGCGGAGCTCGTAGCGCCGGCGTTGACACCGGACGACCCGAACGCCTGAACCGGTCGGAACGTGGCGCACCGGTGGCCGCTGCCACCGCGCTCACGGACCGCGCCACGTTCCGACCGGGCCCCGCCGGCCGTAAGGGCCGTGCCGCTCGCCGGGCTCAGGCGTGGTCCGCGAGCGGCACGCTGAACCCGAAAACGTTGCCCGCCGCCACGGCGCTGCCCGGCCCGGCCCACACGGCGCCGCCCCAGCGCTGCACGATCGACCTGACGATGTAGAGCCCGAGGCCCGCGCCCTGGCCGCGGTGGCGGCCCTGCGTGTGCGGTGCGAACAGCGCCGGCACGCCGGTGGGATCGAGCGGCGCGCCCTCGTCGCGCACTTCGAGTTGGGCCATGGCGTCGGCACCCCACGCCGCGACCGTGACCGTCCCGCCGCCGGGTCCGTGCACGACCGCGTTCTCCATGAGGTTCAGGATCACCTGGAGGAGCTTGTCCTCGTCCGCCCAGACGACGAGGTCCTCCAGCTCGGTGGCGAACCGGACGTCGACGGCGTCCGCCCGCGCCCGCAGCAACGCAGCGGCCTTGGCGACGACGGCTCCGAGCGCGACGCTCCTCTCCCTCGGCGGGCGCGACTGGACGGTCAAGTCGTCGAGCAGGCGAGAGAGCCGCTCGGCTTCCGCGAGCGCGAGCGCTAGGAAGCGTTCACGGAAGCGCACCTCGCTCGGGTCGTCACCGTCCGCGGCCGGCGCCGCGAGCGCCTCGAGCGCCCCGCGAACGGTAGTGACGGGAGTGCGCAGCTCGTGCGAGAGCACGGAGAGCAGCTCCGATGCGTCGCGCTGGCCGAGCCGGAGTTCGCTCACGTCCTCGAACACGAGCCCGCCGGGGAACGCGGTCACCCTGACGGCCTTGGAGCGGAGTTCGATCTCGCCGCCAACCCCCGAGCGCCACATGGCCTCGAGCCGATGGTCACGGAACACGCCGATGGCTGCCGCTCCGCGCGCCCGTTCCCTATCGACGTCGAGGAGGAGGGCCGCCGCGTGGTTGAGGTCGAGCACGCTCCCGGAGTCGAGCAGGACGACGCCTTCCTTCAGAACGTCCCACCAGGGGAGCGCGTGCGCCGCGCTCCGGTCCATCTACCGCTCCGCCCGGCCTTGAGGGTGAGCGTCGGCGAGACGGTCGCCTCCGCACTCCCCGAGGCGGTAGCCCCGCCCCCTTACAGTGGCGACGACATCGTCTGCCACGACGGCGCGGAGCTGAGCGACGTGCTGGTCGACGGTCCGCTCCGTGCCGACGAAACCCTCGCCCCAGACCTTGTCGAGGAGCTCGAAGCGCGAGTACACGCGTCCGGGGTTGGCGGCGAGGAAGGCGAGCAGACCGAACTCCCGCGGCGTGAGCCGGCACCGTTCGCCGCGCCACGTCACCTCGCCGGCGTCGGCGTCGACGCTCAGATGGCCGACGGTCACGCGCTTGCGTGGGACGGCCCGGCGCAGGAGCGCGCGCACGCGCGCAACGAGCTCCGCGGCGGAGAACGGTTTGGTCAGGTAGTCGTCCGCACCAGACTCGAGCCCCTCGACACGCTCCGCCTCGCGGGCGCGGGCGGTGAGCATGAGCACGGGGAGCTCGGCGGCCGAGGAGTCCCGAAGGCGTTTCAAGACCGTCAGCCCGCTCTCGCCCGGCAACATCCAGTCGAGCACGACGAGGGCGGCGTCCGGCGCGGCGGCCAGCGCCTGAGCGGCGTCGGACGCCTCGCGAACGGCGAAGCCGGCCCGGCTGAGGTGGAACGCGACCACCTCGCGCACCGCAGCGTCGTCCTCGACCACCAGGACCGTTTGGGCGGCCATGCGGTCATTCTACGAGCGCTCTGTCATGGCCTCGTCTCCCCGGGGTACCGCCGCCCTGACATCGCCCTGACCCGACCGCGCTACGCTACTGGCCACATGGCGACCCCGTCGTTGACACCGCTCGAGCTCGACCTGCAGGCCATCACCGGCGACCTCGTCCGCATGCTCAGCCTGGTCAGGGAGAGTTGCGAGTGGGCGCGGCGCTCGCTCATCGACGCGGACCCGGACGGGGCGCGTCGCTGCGCCGAGCTCGACGACCTGGTGGACGGCATCCAGTCCGATCTCGAGACCAGGGTCCTCACCGTGATCGCGCGCCGGCAGCCGGCCGCCCGCGACCTACGCTTCCTCGGCGCCGCCCTGCAGATGCTGGCCGACATCGAACGCGCAGGCGACTACGCCGAGCACGTCGCGGAGGCAGGCCACCAGCTCGCGAAGCAGCCACCCATCAAGAAGTACCTGGACATGCAGCGCATCTTCGAGGTCCTGTTCGTCATGCTCGACACGACAACCAAGGCGGTGGCGGAGGCCGACGCGGAGGCGGCGCGGCGCGCCCACGCGTTGGATTCCGAGATCGACGACCTGTACGACCAGATCCAGCGCGAGCTCCTGACCTACATGCTCGCGGACACGGGCACCATCGGACGCGCGACCGAGCTCTCCGCGATAGCCCGGTACCTCGAGCGCCTCGGCGATCACCTCGAGAACGTCAACGAGCACATCATCTACTGGCTCGAGGCAGTGCGGTTATGAATCGCGGCCCGTGGTCGGCTCCTGTAGCATCTGGGCGTGACCGGCGAGGAGCGGCGCGACCCACTGGCTTCCCGGCCGCCGCGCACCGCGCGGCCGGCCGACGACCGCATGGAAGCCGAGGAGCGGCCACCGGGGCTGCTGCGTAGGCGCAAGCTGCTCGGCCGCGGCTTCCTGGTAGCCATGGCGCTCCTCCTCACCATCAACGTGGCGACGGCGGTGCGCGAGCGGGGCGGCGAGGTGGCGGCCGCCACGTTCGGCATGGTCGCCGATGGCCTCAGGCGCGCGGCCCAGGCGCTGCCGGGAGCCGGCGAGGTGCGCGTCTACCGTGCCGGACCCGTGCGCTGGCTGGCCAACCGCGTCATCGGCCCCGTGAGGGTCGGCCTGCAGGTAGGCCACCTCGACGCCGGCTCACAACCGGACGAGCTCGCCACCCTCCGTTACAGCACGGGCGGTCATTACGCAGGCTTGGACGAGGTGAGCGTGAACGCGGCCATCGTCGACGCGTTGGCCGCGAGGCTTCGCGCCCGCGGCGCGGTCGTCGACGTGCTGCCTGCCACCGTTCCGCCACGCTACCGGGCGGACCTCGTGATCTCGGTGCACATCGACTCGAACCCTGACACCGCCCGCTCCGGTTACAAGAGCGCCCACTTCTGGCCGGCCCGCAACCCGCGCGAGCTGCAGCTGAAGCTGCAGGTCGACCGGGCGGTCCTCAAGGCCACGCGCATGCGCGACGACGACGCCAACGTTTCCGGCAACATGTTCGAGTACTACGCCTTCAACGACCGGCGCTTCGAGCACACCGTCGACCGCGGCACGCCCGCCCTGCTCGTCGAGCTCGGCTACCTCTCCAACCCCGACGACCGGCGGCTCCTGGAAGCGCCTGACGCGCTGGCCGCCGCCCTGGAAGACGGCATCGTTACGTATCTGACCAGCATGGGGCGCGTCCCTGACAAGTGGTAGCCTGCCCGCGTAGATGGTCGCCACGCGCCCCCTCAGTCATGCGTCCCCGTTCCGCCGTGCCGCTCGTACCCCGCCCAGGCTGGCCGCGGCGTTGCTGCTGCTGAGCGCGCTGCTGGCCTTGGCCGCCTGCAAGCCGCCCGGCGACCGGGCCGAGGGCGGCGCCATCAAGGTCACCGCCCGGCTCGCCGGCGAGGCGCACCCCGGCATCGTGCCCGTGGTGATCGAGGTGTCGGAAGGGGGCGTCCCGGTACTCGGCGCGAAGGTCGAGGTGGAAGGCGACATGACCCACCCCGGCATGGCGCCGGCCATGGCGACGGCGACGGAGGTCGGCGGCGGCACCTACCGGGTCGACGACCTGGTACTCGGCATGGCGGGCGACTGGATCGTGAGCGTGAACGTGACCACCTCGGGCGGCCAGCGGGCCGTCGGCGAGCTCCTGACCAGCGTCCGGGCGCGATGACGCCCGCGCGCAGCGCCGGCGCCGTGGAGTTGCCGCTCGCCGCCGGACCCTACGTGGACCAGCCGCGGGGTTTCGACCTCTTCAGGCTGCCAGGTGTGCGGCGGTTCGTCCGTTGGAAGTACGCCAGGTTCGCACTGCAGCTCCCGCTCCTACTCCTCGCCCTGTTCGTGATCGTCGACGGGTTGACCGGGCGCCAGCTGGCGCCCCGCAACGTCGCCACCACGGCGACGTGGCTGCACTACCGGGGCCTCGTCGTCCTCGCTCTGGCGCTCTTCGGCAACGCCTTCTGCGCCGCCTGCCCCCTAATGCTCACGCGTGGAGCCTCGCGCCGCTTGAAGCGGCTGCTCCCGGCGGACCTCCGGTTCCCCCGCGCCTTACGCAACAAGTGGCTCGTGCTTGCCATCACGCTGGCCTACTTCATCGCCTACGAGGCGTTCGACCTCTGGGCGAGCCCATGGCTCACGGCCTGGCTGGCCGTCGGCTACTTCGGGTCGGCACTCGTCGTCGACACGCTCTTCCCGGCCGGCACGTTCTGCCGGTACGTCTGCCCCCTCGGCAACTTCAACTTCGCGCTCAGCGCGGCCTCGCCCACGCAGATCGTCGCCGTGGATCCCGACGTGTGCCGGCAGTGCGTCCATAAGCCGTGCCTGCACGGCCGCATGAGCACCCCGAACGGGGCGGCGCCCGCCCGGGCCGCGTCGTCGGCGATCATGACGGCGCCCGCCAGGGCGGCGTTCATCCCTACGAGCGAGATCGTGAGCCCGAACGGGAGCGGCTACTTCCCGGGCTGTGAGAGCGACCTCCTCGTACCCACCATCACGTCCAACCTCGACTGCACCTTCTGCTTCAACTGCGTGCGCGCGTGCCCTTACGACAACGTGGCGTTGAGCGTCAGGGCGCCCGGGCGCGAGTTAGGCAAGGAGCCGTGGCGCAAGCGGTTCGGGGCGAGCGCCTTGGCGCTCGGCGTGCTGCTGACGTTCTGGGGCGTCGTGAACGCGTTGGCCATGACCTCCCCCTTCTTCGCGTTCACCGGTCGGCTCTCGGAGGCGCTCGGCACGCGCAGCGAGGCGCTCATCCTCGGCCTGACCTACCTCGGGGTGACGACCGCTGGACTGCTCGCCGCCGCCGCGTCCGCGTGGGCGGCGGACCGGCTGGGAGGGAAGCGCTCCTCCGCCCTCACCGCGTTCCGACGGTGGGGTTACGTGACGGTCGCGCTCGGCTTCGGCTTCTGGGGGGCGCACTACGTCTTCCATTTCTTGACCGGCGCGCTTAGCGTGGTGCCTGTGTTCGAGCATTTCTTCGAGTACCGCGGCTTCCCGCTCGACCCCCACTGGCGCCTCGCGCAGGTCGTCCCCACCAGGTGGCTCTTCCCCATCCAGGCGCTGCTCGGCGCCGTCTACGCCGGCCTCGGTCTGGCGACGGCCGTGCGCATCGGCGTCCGCGACTTCGGGCTGCGGCGCGGCGTGCTCGCCATGTGGCCGCTGGCCATCTACGTCCTCGGCTTCCTGGCGCTGCAGCTCGTCATCCTGGCCCAACCCATGGAGATGCGCGGCACCCTCGCGGGGCCCCTGCCTTGAAGCCGGCCAACGACCGGCGTCCGGCCGCGAACGCGCCGAGCGAACCGCGGCGCGCAGTCCCCGACCGACGCCGCACCCTGCGCGCGCTCGGCGTGCTGGCGGCGCTCGCCCTCATCGTCGTCTGGACGGCGGTGGCGGCGGGCGCGGCCGACGGGCGTGCGGACCCGGCCAGGGGCGCCGAGGCGCCGCAGGCGCGAGCGGACGGCGGCTCCATGCGGGAGCCCGCCTCAGACCGCCTGGAAGCGCCGGCCGACCGGGAGCTCGAACGGTCGGAGCCCGCGACGCCGGAGCCGACCGCGACGCTGCCGGAGCCGACCGACCAGCCCGCCGCCGCCGGGCAGACCGACCCGCGACAGGCCTCCGCCGAGGAGCAGCCGGCATGTACCTACGCCGACGACCCCGCCCCGCTCGGGACCGTGGACCAGTGGCAGTACACGGTCCTGGATACGCGCTTCAGGCTGGCGAGCGACTACGCGCCGGACGACCTGGTGGAGCTCGCCGTGGCCCTCGCGGACGTCGCACCGGGAGCGGCGCCAGCGGGCATGACGCTAAGGGCCGTCGTCCTGCCCGACCTCCGGGAGCTCCTGACTGCGGCGGACGCGGCCGGCGTGGCGCTCGCCGTCCAGTCCGCCTACCGCTCCTTCGCCTACCAGGAGTCCACCTTCGCCTACTGGGTGAAGGAGGACGGCTACGACCAGGCGTTGCGCTCGAGCGCCCGGGCCGGCCACTCCGAGCACCAGCTCGGCACGGCCATGGACCTGCGCAGCCTCGCCGGGCCGGAGCCGTGGGACCTGGATGACTGGGCGACCACCCCGGAGGGCGCGTGGGTCGCGGAGAACGCCTGGCGCTACGGCTTCGTCATGAGCTACCCGCCCGGCAAGGAAGGCGTCACCTGCTACATGTACGAGCCTTGGCACTACCGCTACGTCGGGCGCGAGCTGGCCGCGGACGTCCGCGCGTCCGGCCTCACCCTGCGGGAGTACCTGCTGAACCGTTCGGTGGCCGATGGGCGCTGACCATCGGGCGTGTGCCGTGCGGCGCGCGTGCCCGCGCGTGCCTGCGGCTCGCCCGGTCCTCCGCGTCGCCCGGGCGCAGGCGCGCGCAGGCGCGCGCCTGGCGGCGGCGCTGGCGTGCGCCACGCTCCTCGTGTGGCGGCCGGCCGACGCCCACGCCACGCTCGTCATCGGGAAGCTGAGCGTGGCGCCCGACCCGCCCGTGGCCGGCGAGCCCTTGCGGATCGACCTGACCCTGGAGGACACCCTCCTCACCCCCGTCGAGAAGGCCCGGGTGAGGGTCGAGCTGCGGGCGCTGGACCGCGACGGCCCGCCGGTGCCCGAGAGCGTCGTCGGCACGGAGGCGAGCGAGTTCCTGGCCGTCACTCCCGACGAGGCCTCCGGCCAGTTCGCCGAGGGCGCGGCGGAGGGGAGTTACCGCGGCACGCTCCGGGCCCCTGCCGCGGGCACGTACACGCTCAGTGTGCGCGACACGACCTTCCTGAACGAGGAGGCGATCGCCAACGTGCCGCTCGAGGTCGGCGGCGCGGTCAACGGCGCTATCCCGTTCGTGCTGCCGCCGACGCCCGTCGCCCCCCGCTCGCTGTCGACCTGGCTGATCTGGCTGGTCGGGATCCCCCTAGTCGTCGGCGCCGGCGTCACGGTCCTCGTCTTGCGCCGAGCCCCGCCCGAGGGCGGGGCCGCATGACCTTCTTCGACCAGACCTGGGGCACGTGGCTCAACGTGGCGACCGTGGTCGGGGGCGCCGCCATCGGTCTTGCGGTGAGCGGCAAGCTGCCGTCTCGGATCACCGAGGCCGTCATGCAGGCCATCGGCCTCGTGACGGTGTACATCGGCATCGCGAACGCCTTCGACCTGGCCAAGGTCACCGACCCGCCCGGCGTGATCGTCGGCCTCATGGCCCTCGCCATCGGGGCGCCCCTCGGGGAATGGTGGCGCATCGAGGCCGGTCTCGAGCGGCTCGGCGTGCTCCTCAAGGCGCGCCTGAAGGGCAAGGGGCGGTTCACGGAAGGGTTCGTCGCGGCCTCCCTCCTCTTCTGCGTCGGTCCGCTGACGCTCCTCGGCAGTATCCAGAACGGTCTATCTGGAGAGGCGGGCTTCCTCGTCCTCAAGTCGGCGCTCGACGGCTTCTCGGCGCTCGCGTTGGCGGCCAGCTTCGGCTTCGGCGTCCTCGCCTCCGCCCTCGTCGTGCTCGTCTACCAAGGGGGCCTGTCGCTGGCTGCCGGGGCGTTCTCGAACCTGATACCCGACCCAGCCGCCGACCCGCGCGTGCTGCTCGTCAACGGCGTCGGCGGGCTCATGATCGTCGCGCTCGGCTTGGGGCTCCTCGACGTCAAGCGCCTCAGGGTGGCCGCCATGCTGCCCGCCCTGCCGCTGGCGGTGCTCTTCTACTGGGTGGTTGGGCTCGTCTTGGGGCGCTGAGCCCTGGCTCCGGCACCAGCGCCGAAGACCAGAGCCGCAGCGAGCAAGGCCGCAGCGGCCTAGGTCGGCGCGCGTGCTAGCATGCCGCGGATGACGCGGACAGACGACCGTCTGGAGCACCTGCAACGCCTCGCACGACTGGAGCTCGCGCCCGACGAGGCAGCCGAGGTCGCTTCCGACCTGGGCACGCTCCTCGACTACCTGGCCCGGCTGCAAGCCGCCGACGTCGAGGGGGAGGACGAATGGCGCCCACCCCTAGCGCCGGCCACCGCCATGCGGGCCGACGTCCTGGCGCCGTCCCTACCCACCACCACGGCCCTGGCGCTGGCTCCCGCCGCCAAGGACGGCTTCTTCGAGGTGCCGCGCACGCTCGAGGACGACTGAGGGCGCGAGCCGCCCCGGACCGACGACCGGCCCGGGGGCCTAGCCGCTCACTCCAGCCTGGCCGCCCCCAGGTAGTCGCGCAGCGCCCCCGGCACGCGCACCGCGCCGTCGGCCTCCTGGTAGGTCTCGACGAGCGCCGCGATCGTGCGCGGGAAGGCCAGCGCGCTGCCGTTCAAGGTGTGGACGCTCTCCGTCTTCCCCTTACCCGTCACGCCGCCCGGACGCGCGCGCGTCCGCAAGCGGCTCGCCTGGAACGCCTCCATGTTGCTGACGCTCGAGACCTCGAGCCAGCGCCCCTGACCCGGGCTCCAGACCTCCAGGTCGTACTTCTTCGCCTGGGTGAAGCCGAGGTCGCCCGTGCACATGAGGAGGCGCCGGTAGGCGAGGCCCAGCTCCTCCAGGAAGCCCTCCGCGATCCTCGTCATCTCCTCGAGGGCCGCGTACGAGCCCTCTGGCGCGCAGAACTGCACCATCTCGACCTTGTCGAACTGATGGACGCGGTTGAGGCCGCGCACGTCCTTGCCGTGGCTGCCGGCCTCCCGGCGGAAGCACGGCGTGAACGCCGTGTACTTGATGGGCAGCTCCTCCAGCGCGAGGATCTCGTCCCTATGCACGTTGGTGACGGGCACCTCCGAGGTGGGGATCAGGAAGAAGCCGTCCGTGACCTCGTACATCTGGCCTTCCTTGTCCGGCAGCTGACCGGTGGCGGTCGCCGAGGCCGCGTTGACCATCAGAGGCGGGACGATCTCCACGTAGCCGGCCACGGCCAGGCGGTCCAGGAAGTAGTTGCGCAGGGCGCGCACGAGCCGCGAGCCAGCGCCCTTGAATACGGGGAAGCCGGCGCCGGCGACCTTGACGCCCACCTCGAAGTCCACCCAGCCCCGCGCCGCCATGAGCTCCCAGTGCGGGCGCGGCTCGAACGCGAACGTCGGCTTCTCGCCCCACTCCTTGGCCACGACGTTGTCATGCTCGCTCACGCCGTACGGCACGCTCGCGTGCGGCAGGTTGGGCACCTCGAGGAGTAGCGCGTCCAACTGCGTCTGAAGCGAACGCTCCCTGTCCTCCAACCGCTTGACCTCGTCGGACAGGCCGGCCATGGCGGCCATGAGCTCGCCGGCATCAGAGCCCTCGCGCTTCAGCTGTCCGACGAGGCGGGCGTTGGCGTTGCGCTCGGCCTGCTTCTCCTCGAGGTCGCGTTTGAGGAGCCGGTGCTCCTCGTCGACGAGCAGCAGCTGGTCGAGCTTCTCCAGGGCGTCCGGCATCTGTTTGTCTGAGATGGCGCGCCGGACGGCGGCGGTGTTCTCGCGGATGAAGCGCAGGTCGAGCATGGCGGTCATCATAACGACGCCGCGCGCCGGTCCGGGCCTGCCCGGTGCCGCCGCGCCCGGAGGCAGGCCAGCGCGCGCGTCCCCTCGGCGCCGTGCCCTACGCGTAGCCGCCCCGCTCGGGGCCTGATGCCCAGTTCCTCGCAGCGGATCGGCCGGGTCAGCGGGTATGCTCCCCCTGACCGGGCCGAGTCGAGGAGCCTGGGCCAAGGTGGCTTTGACGTGTTCAGACGCATCTTCGCGAACGACACTACTACCCGCGCGCCGGAGGCGATCGCCACGTGCGAGGGGCTCCTGCATGCCAGGAGTGCCAAGGAGCGGGGCACCGAGGTGCTGAAGGCCCTCGCCGGCTACCTGCCGGGCGACGTGCGCGGTTACGTGGTCGGCGGGGACGCCGGCCGCGGCTACACGTTCGAGGCTCAACTCGGGTACGACGACGCCCTGCTCCGCCTGCCGGCCATGAACGGCCCCTGGCGCAGCGTCGGCCCGCGCCTGGTGCCGAACCTGGTCGCCGAGCTCTTCACGAGCAACGAGGCGGGCGTCCGCTCCGACTACGGCAACCTCGGCCTACGCGAGGCCACGAGCGCGCTCGTCGTGCCCGTGGCCGGTCGCTACGAGCGCCACGGCGCGCTCGTGCTGCATAGGCACGGCCAACCCGGCTTCACCGACGAGGACGTGAAGCTGGCCACGCGCTGGGGCGCTGTCCTCGGCGAGGCCCACGACCGCGCGACCGAGCTCCGCATGGCCAAGCTAAGCCTCGTGCAGTTCACCCGCGCCTTCGTACAGGCGTTCGAGGCCGTCGACTTCGCCCAGCTTGGCCACGCCGAACGCGTGACGGCCTACGCCCTCGCCCTCGGCCGCGCCATGGGCTCGACCCGGGCGCAGCTGGCAGACCTCTACTTCGCCGCCATGCTCCACGACATCGGGAAGCTCGGCAACGGGCTCGACCAGAAGATCGAGGACCTCGACCACCCGCAGCGCGGCGCCAACATGGTCGCGGCCAGCGACCTCCTCGCCCCGGCCGCCGAGGGCATCCGCCACCACCACGAGGCGTGGGACGGCTCCGGCTTCCCTGACGGCCTGCGCAAGGAGGACATCCCGCTCCTGGCGCGCATCGTCGCGGTCGCGGACGCGTTCGACCTCCTGAGCAGCGAACGCGGCGAGGCCCTACCCATGCGCGACGTCGAGAAGGCGCTCGACGCCAGGGCCGGCAAGACGCTCGACCCGGCCGTCGTGGCGCTCCTGATGAACGTGCTGCGCCAGGGCAGGAGCACCCAGGAGCTCAGCCAGCTGAGCGACGGCGACCTCCCGTTCTGAGCGTCCGCCTGGCGCTGCAGCCAGCGAACGCGGGCCCGACAGGTGGTACGCTTCGACCCATGTCGGTCGAGGTCATGAGCTTCCGGTACACCTACCGCGGCAAGCCAGCCGGCACGCAGGTCATCAAGACGGAGCTCAAGGGTCGCCACACGCAGCTGGAAGGCAAGGCGCAGTTCCAGGGCGCGCTGGGCAACGCCACCGTGGTGCAACGCAGCCGCTGCAGCGCCGAGCGGTTCTTCTCCCTGCGTTACCTCGAGGAGACGCAGGAACGGAACGAGTCGCGCAGCTTCGACGTGACGTTCGACCCGCAGACGGGGCTCGTCTCCGCCGTCAAAGGTCAGAAGGACCAGGCGAGCGTCCCGTACCTCGTCTCCTACCGCGACCCCCTATCTTTGCTGCACGAGCTCAGGACGATCGGTGAACGCGCCGAGCCGGTGCTCATCCCCCTCCTCGGCAAGACGGTCAGCGTCCAGTACGGCGGTGAGGTGGAGCTGGACGGCCCGTTTGGCCCGCGCCGCGCGCGCGCGTACGTCATCCACCCCGGGCAGAGCGTCGTCTACGTGGATAACCAGGCGCCGCATCACATCCTCAAGCTCACCCAACGCCTGGCCGACGGGCATCTCGACGCCCTCCTCATCAAGGTCGCGAGCGAGGCGGCGCTCGAGCCGTTCGGCGAGGCGCCCGTCCGCGGCGGCCGCAGGCGTGGCGGGGGCGGGGGCGGGGGCAACGGCGGCAAGGCCCAGGACAAGGGCGAGCAGCGCGGACCCCGCCGCCGGCCGCGCCGCCGCCGGCGCGCTTGACCGCCACGGGATGACGCGAGGCCCTGCCGCGGCCGCCACCGCTTACGCCGAGGCGCTCCAGTGGCTCTACGCCAGGACCCGCTCCGGTGGCAGGCGCACCAGCGCGAGGGCGGCCACGCTCCTGCGCGAGCTCAGCCTGAAGCCGCCGACCCCGACGGCCGTGGTGGTGGGCACCAACGGCAAGGGCACCGTCTCCACTATGCTCGCGCGCGGCCTGAGCGCTTCCGGTGCTCGCACCGGCCGGTTCCTCTCGCCTCACGTCGAGGAGTTCCGCGAGCGCGTGGCCGTGGACGGCGTGCCCGTCTCAGAGGCGGCGCTCGTGGCGTTCGTCGAACGTGCCAGACGCCTCGACGACGCCTGGCCCCACGACGAGGGGCTGCGGCCTGCGTTCTTCGAGTGGACGCTAGCCTTCGCCCTCGAGCGGTTCGCGGCGAGCGCGGACGCCTGCGTGCTCGAGGCCGGCGTCGGCGGCCTGCACGACGCCACGCGCGCCGTAAGGCCCGTCGATGTCGTCGTGCTCACGAACGTCGACCTCGACCACATGGACACGCTCGGCACGACGCTCACCGCCATCGCTTCCGATAAGGCGGGCGCCTTCCGCGCAGGCGTTCCGGTCGTGTGCGGCGCCTCCCAGCCGGAGGTGGTCGCTGTCGCAGCGGCGCAGGCCGCGAGGCTCGGCGCGCCTTTCCACCTCGACCCGTTCGTCTCGGACACGTCGCGGAACGCCGGCGCGGCGAGCGACGGCCTCTTCGAACTTCCGCGCGCCGTCGCGGACGACCTCGCTGCGCCGCCGACCGGGGCGCCGTCCGGGACGCTCGCCGGCGCCAACGCCAACCGGCGGGCCAACTCGCGTCTGGCCGCGGCGGCGCTCCGGCTCCTCGCCGTTCCGGAGCCGGCCGTCGCCGCCGGCCTCCGCGCCCCGGCCCTCCCCGCACGCTTCGAACGTTTCCTGGTGCAAGGCGACCGCGGCGGTGAGCTGCTCGTCGTCCTGGACGGCGCGCACGACCCGGCCGCCGCTGCGCGGCTGGCGGCAGAGGTGACACCCGGCTACACCCTCCTCTTCGGGGCCCTCGCCCGCAAGCAGGGCCAGCGGGTGCTCGACACGCTCGCGCCGCGTGCGGCCACGGTGATCGTCACGGAGGCCGCGCGCGGCGAGACGCCGACGGCGGTGTGGCCCGGCGCGACCGTGGTGGCGGACACCGCGGCCGCCCTCGACGCGGCCACGGCTGCCGCGCGCGCCGCCGGCGCCCCGCTCCTGCTCGTGGCCGGATCGCTCTACCTCGCCGGGCTCGTGCGGCCGTTGCTCACGCAGCGCGGCGCGCGCCTGCCCGACCCCTGGGAGCAGCTCGCCGTGACGAGCCGTTGACGGCGGACCTACTGTTACACTCGGCGGCGGTATGACGACCATCCGGGACCTCGAAGCTGCATCTCGCATAGCGGCGAACGCCGCCACCGGACCGGGCCGCGTCGGCTTCGTCAGCCTCGGCTGCCCGAAGGCGCTCGTCGACTCGGAGCGCATCCTGAGCCAGCTTCGGGTGGAAGGCTACGCCGTCGTGCCCGGCTACGACGAGGCGGACGTGGTCGTCGTCAACACGTGCGGCTTCATAACCCCGGCCGTCGAGGAGTCGCTGGAGGCGATCGGCGAGGCGCTCAGGGAGAACGGCAAGGTCATCGTCACGGGCTGCCTCGGCGAACGCCCCGAGACGATCCGCGAGCGCCACCCCAAGGTCCTCGCCATCACGGGCCAGGCGGACGTCGGCGGCGTCATGAGCGCGGTGCACGCGGCCTTGCCTAGGGCGCACGACCCCTTCACCTCCCTCCTGCCGGTGGCGGGCACGCGCGGCGCCGTCGCCGACCCGGCGTTCGTCAAGCTGACGCCGCGCCACTACTCGTACCTGAAGATCGCGGAAGGGTGCGACCACCGCTGCAGCTTCTGCATCATCCCCAAGCTCCGTGGCGACCTCGCGTCGCGCGACGCCGGCGATGTCCTCTACGAGGCCACGCGTCTCGTCGCCACCGGCACCAAGGAGCTCATGGTCATCGCCCAGGACTCCAGCGCCTACGGCAACGACCTGCGCCACCGGACGAGCGAGTACCAGGGGCGAGCCGTGCGCGCCCACCTCGTCGACCTGGTCAAGGAGCTCGGCGAGCTGGGCGCCTGGGTCAGGCTCCACTACGTCTACCCCTACCCGCACGTGCGCGACCTCATCCCACTCATGGCGGAAGGCAGGCTCCTGCCCTACCTCGACGTCCCGCTGCAGCACGCGAGCCCGCGCATCCTGCGCGCCATGCGCCGCCCCGGCGGCGCGCGTAGCCACCTGGAGACCATCGAGGCCTGGCGCGCCGTCTGCCCGGACCTCACGCTCCGCTCGACCTTCATAGTCGGGTTCCCCGGTGAGACGGAGAGCGAGTTCACGGAACTCCTCGACTTCCTCGCACAGGCGCGCCTTGACCGCGTCGGCGCGTTCACCTACAGCGACGTGCCCGAGGCCGACGCCAACGGCCTGCCTGACGCGGTGCCCGAAGAGGTCAAGCAGGAGCGCTACGCGCGGCTCATGGAGTTGCAGCAGGCCATCTCGGCGGAGAAGCTCCGAGCGAAGGTCGGCACCGTGGTGGACGCCATCGTCGACGACTACGGCAGCGCCCCCGGCGAACTCGTCTGCCGCTCCAAGGGCGACGCGCCCGGCATCGACGGCAACGTCCTCGCCGACTCCGACGGCACCGTCAAGATCGGCGACCTGGTCAGGGTTAGGGTTACCGAGGCGGACGCCTACGACCTACGGGGCACGGTCGTCGAGCAGCCGGCGTGGCGCCCCGCCGTGCTGGGAGGCCGGACGTGGACCCCGGCAGAGGTCGGCCACTTAGCCGACGCCAAGCGCCGCTGAACCACCGTCCAAGCAGGCGACAACGAGTGGACGGCACCGAGCCGCGAACGTCAGCGCAGACCGCCCCGCGAAGGGTGCATGCCCGCGCCCGTGACGTCGCGGAGCTCGTCCGAGCCGACGCCGCCTTGCCGCTGGGTGACCATGAGCCTGAACTCGTGCGGGCTGGTGGCCGTGAAGGTCGCGTCCTCCATCGTGATGCGCCCGGCCAGGTAAAGCTCGACGAGGTGCTGGTCGAACGTCTGCATGCCGCGCAGGTTGTCCTGCATGAGCGCTTCCTTGATGAGCGGCGTCTTCTCCTCGTCCTTGATGTAGTCGCGGATGAGGGGCGTGTTGATGAGCAGTTCGAGCGCCAGCACGCGGCCGCCCTCGTCGGCTCGCGCCAGCAGGCGCTGACTGAAGATCCCGAGGAGCGACTCCGCCAGCAGGATGCGGATCTGGTCGCGCTCGTGCGGCGGGAAGAAGTCGATGATACGGTTCACGGTGCGGATGGCGTCGAGGGTGTGCAGCGTGCTGAACACGAGGTGGCCCGTCTGGGCCGCCGAGATGGCCGCCTCGACCGTCTCCTTGTCGCGCATCTCGCCGACCATGATCACGTCCGGGTCTTGGCGCATGGCGAACTTGAGGGCACCGACGAAGTCTGCCGTGTCGAGGCCGATCTCGCGCTGGATGACCAGGCTCTTCTGGTTCCGGTGGAGGATCTCGATCGGGTCCTCGATCGTGATGATGTTGCGAGCGAAGCGCCGGTTGATGAAGTCGATCATCGCGGCCAGCGTCGTCGTCTTCCCAGAGCCCGTCGGACCTGTGACGAGGACTAGGCCGCGCGGCTGGCTGACGAGCTCCGTGACGACGCCGGTCGGGAGGCCGAGCGACTCGAAGCTCGGGATCGCGTCGCGGATGACGCGCATCACGACCCCGACGGAGCCGCGCTGGCGCAACACGTTGCAGCGGAAGCGGGCGATGTTCGGGATGGTGAACGCGAAGTCGACCTCGTGCCTATGTCTGAAGACCTCGCGCTGCGACTCGCTCATCATCGCGAGGGCGATCTGCTCCGTCTGCTCAGGCGTCAGCGTCGGCACGCCCTCGAACGGGTACAGCTCGCCGTCCACGCGCATGTAGGGCGGCGCCCCCGCCTGCAGGTGGATGTCGGACGCGCCCTTGGCGACGATGTTGCGCAGCACGTCCGCGATCCTTATGCCACGACCGCCGGCCGCGTCGCTCATATGCCTTCCCTCGGGGAGGAGCTCTCGCTCATGCCGCTAGTCTAGGCGCGCCGGCGCGGCGCTCATGTGACATTCCGCGCGGGACGCTGATAGCGTTCTCCGGACGCGCGCCCGTCGCACTGCCGGGCGCGATCCGCGCGCCTCCCGACGCCCCCCACGGCATCCGGGCTCCGCCGCGCTCACAGGATCTTGGACAGGAAGGAGCGCGTGCGCGCCTCCTTCGGGTTCGTGAAGAAGTGTTCGGGGCTGCCGACCTCCACGATCTGACCGGCGTCCATGAAGACGACCCTGTCGCCGACCTCGCGTGCGAACCCCATCTCGTGGGTGACCACGACCATGGTCATGCCTTCCTTGGCGAGGTTGACCATCACTTGCAGCACCTCGCCGATGACCTCGGGGTCGAGGGCGCTCGTCGGCTCGTCGAAGAGCATGACCTTCGGCTCCATCGTGAGCGAGCGCGCGATGGCCACGCGCTGCTGCTGCCCGCCGGACAGCTGGCCCGGGTACTTGTGCGCCTGCTCGGGGATGCCGACCTTCTCGAGGAAGAAGCGGGCGCGCTCCTCGGCCTTCGACTTCTTCCACTTGCGCACGCGCGTCGGGGCGAGCGTGATGTTGTCGAGCACCGTTAGGTGCGGGAAGAGGTTGAACGACTGGAACACCATGCCGGTCTCGCGCCTGATCTGGTCGATCGCGCGCACGTCGTCGGTCAGTTCGACGCCGTCGACGACGATCTTGCCCTGCTGGTGCTCCTCGAGGCGGTTGATGCACCGGATGAGCGTCGACTTGCCCGAACCGGACGGCCCGATGACGACGACGACCTCGCCCCGGTTGACGGACAGGTTGATGTCGCGCAGGACGTGGAACTCCCCGTACCACTTGTTGAGGCCCTCGATCTCGATGATCCGCTGGCCCGTCGGCGGGGCGTCGGCTCTGACAGGGGCGGGCGCGCTGGCCACGTCACTCACGTGTAACCTCCGTAGCTGAAGCCGGTGGTACGGCTCATCTCTCCCCCACCCCCAGGCGCTTCTCCAGTTGCCGGCTGGCGATGGACATCCGGTAGGCGAAGAAGAAGTAGATCACGGCGATGAAGAGGAAGACCTCGAGCTTGACGCCGCCCGTGACGAGCAGCGCCTCGGGCTGGACGGACACGATGTCGCCGACCTTGAAGAAGTCCACCAGGCCGACGATGAAGACGAGCGACGTGTCCTTGAACAGGCCGATCGCCTGCCCGACGATGGCGGGGATGACGGCTCGCAGCGCCTGCGGCAGCACGATGAGCAGGGTCGTCTGCCACGCGGAGAGGCCGAGAGCGCGGGCCGCCTCGCCCTGACCGCGCGGTACGGCCTGGAGCCCGCCGCGGACGTTCTCCGCCATGTACGCGGCCGAGAAGAGCGTGATGGCCACGTAGGCCCGCATGATGGCGGGCAGGGAGTTCGCGTCGACGTTGAGGATGAGGGGTAAGAGCAGCGAGGCGATGAAGAGCCACATGATGAGCGGCGCCCCGCGCACTACCTCGATGAAGCCGATGCAGAAGTACTTGATGGCGGGCAGCTTGCTGTTGCGGCCGAGCGCCAGAGCGATGCCGATCGGGAAGCTCGGGATGATGCCCGTGAACAGGATGAGGGTGAGGAGGAAGCCGCCCCAGTCGCGCACGGGCACCTTGCCGAGCGTGCCGCCGGTCGTCAGGCCGCTGAGGAGCAGGTAGCCGACGACGAGCCAGGCGCCCCAACCCCAGGGCAGGTACTTGACGGAGCGCGGCCAGCGGCTGCCGATGAAGTAGCCGAGGAAGCCGAGGGCGAGCGCGCCGGGCCAGAGGAAGCGCACGGAGGGCCAGAACAGGATGGCGACGACCGACACGACGGCGACGAAGCCCTGGATCGGCAGGAACGCGCCCGCCACGATCGACTTCCGGCCGCCGGCGCCGGCCATGACTCCCATCAGGCCCAACATGATGCCGAGGGCGAGGAGCGGGCGCCAGAGGTACTCGGGGGGGTAGCGGTAGACGCCGAAGAGCCGCATGTTGCGCCAGACCTGTCCCCATGAGCCTTCGACGAAGACGAAGTTGGCAAGGTTGTATAGCGACCAGGCCACCACTACCGCCGCCACGAACGTCAGCACGGTGTTGAACGGACCGTTGAAGAGGTTCTTACGCAGCCAGAACCTGAAGCCGTGAGCCTTCACGGGGGCGGGGCGCGGCTGGATCATGTCAACGCTCCACTAGTGCCAACCGCGCGTTCACCTGGTTGAGGACCACCGAGAACGCGAGGCTGATGACGAGATAAGAGCCGATGAGCAGCAGGGCGATCGGGATTGCGGCGCCCGTCTGGTTGCTGACCACGCTGGCGATGACGAACAGTTCCGCGTACCCGGCGAGCGATGCGAGCGACGAGTTCTTCGTGAGGTTGAGGTACTGGCTGATCATCGGGGGGAGGACGATCCGCATGGCCTGGGGGAAGATGATGAGGGAGAACGTCTGCGTGCCGGAGAGACCGATGGCCCGCGCAGCCTCCCGCTGGCCCTTGGGCACTGCCAGGATGCCGCCGCGCACGATCTCCGCGATGAACGCCGAGGTGTAGACGACCAACGCGAGCAGCAGCGCCAGATAGTTGACCGTCAGGCGCATGCCGCCCTCGTAGTTGGAGACGGGCACGTAAGCGCGGCTGAAGACCAAGGCGCCGACAGGTTGGATCTCGGTCTTGGCCGTGAGCGCGGATTCCGAGACCGCGGCCGTCGCGGCCTGCCCGAAGGCGGAGAAGCGCGTGCCGGCCCGCGGCGCGGCGCTCTCCTCCACCGCCGCGGCGGCCACGTCATCGGCGTGCTTGAAGGTGGGCGTGCGAACCTGACCATCGCGGTCGGACACGAGGGTACGCCGGAAGTTCGTGACCGTCATGACGACGTCCACCCCGCCGTAGCCCCGGTTCGTCGCCGGGTCGACGTCCTCGTCGGCATCGAGTCTGCCGTTGCCGTTGCCGTCGACGTAGATCGTAGCGACCGACGGGTACTTGTCGAAGCTGAGCTGTAAGCCGCGTTCCTCGGCGGCCTCGGCGTCCGCGAAGGCGAACTCGAAGGCGTCCGCCTCGTTCTCGCTCATGAGCGGGAACCGCACGCTGCCCCTGACGTCCTGACGGGACTCGACGAGGTTCTGGCTGCTGACGGTGAGGCTGGCCTTCTCGATCTCGATGGCGACGGGTACGAAGGCCGCGGGCCGCGACTTGCCGTCGGCCACGAACGCCGTCGTGCCTCTGCCGCGGTCGGCCTCGAACGTGAACGTGAGGTCGCTCGGAACGGAGCGCCCTACGTACGAGAGGCCGAGGCCGACGCCGGCGACCACCAGGAACGTGACGACCGGGAACGGCCAAACGCTTCCGACCCTGTCGGCCTTGGCGAGCGCCCGCCTACGCCACCACCACGCGACGCCGGCGAGCACCGCGGCCGCGACCAGGTACGGCACCCATACTCCGAACCGGTAGGTGGGGTACAGGAACGGGAAGGCCAAGCCGACGTTGGACATGATCAAACCGCCGGGCAGCGCTATGGGATCGCTGATGCGCGGCGGGAACGGGAGCAGCACCGCGGAGTACCAGAAGACGATCTGTACGGCGAGCGGGATGTTGCGCAAGACTTCCACATATACGCTCGCCATGGTCCGGACGAGCCAGTTGCTAGATAAACGCATGACGCCCATGAGGACGCCGATGACCGTGGCCAGGACCACCCCGACGATGGCGACCTTGAGCGTGTTGAGGAACCCGATGAGAAGGGCCCGGGCGTAGGTGTCGGTCACCTGGTACGGGACGGCCCGCTCGGCGATGGGGATGCCGGCCGGCTTGCCGAGGAAAGAGAAGTCGGCCGGCAGGTTGGCCTTCGCCAAAGCCGTGACGACGTTGTTGACGAGGATACCGACGCCCGCGACCAGCGCGATGACGAACACGAACTGCGCGATAACGCCGATGATCTTGACGTTGCGCCAGAAAGGCACGACGGCCGTCGACGCGCTCACGCTCGGCTTACCTGGCTGCATGCGTCCTCAAGGTCCCGTTCTCTGGCAGTCGGTCGTCATGGTCTCTTTCGCCGGGCCTGCCATCGTTGGAGTCGAGCGGTCTGGCCGCTCCCACGAGCGAGAGAAGAGCGGCGCCGTTCGGGTGTTGCCCCGAAGGGCGCCGCTGCCATCAGTTCAGGCCGCGCTCAGTTGAACGGGTACCCGTAGATGAGGCCGCCGTCGTAGTACTGGGCGTTGATGCCGCGCTCGAGGCCGAACACGGAGCCGGAGCCAAGGTTGCGATCGAAGATCTCGCCGTAGTTGCCGACCGCCTTGATCACCTGGTAGAAGGCGTCGGCGCTGAGGCCGAAGGCTTCGACGTAGGACTCGGAGCCGGGGGCGCCGAGGAGGCGCTTCACCTGCGGGTCGGCGGCGTTGAGGAGCATGTCGTCGACGTTCGCCTGCGTCACGCCGTACTCTTCGGCGTCGAACAGGGCGTAGACGGTCCAGGAGACGACGTCGTACCACTGGTCGTCACCGTGCAGGACGGCGGGGCCGAGCGGTTCCTTGGAGATGATGACCGGGAGGATCTTGTGGTCGCTTGGTACGCGGAGCTGGGTCTGGTAGGAGACGAGGCCGGAGCCGTCCGTCGTCCAACCGTCGCACTGGCCGTCGTCGTAGGCGGCTATCAGCACGGGCGCCGTCTCGAAGATGACCGGAGTGAACTGAACGCCGAGGCCGGCGAGCGTGGTGCCGAGGTTCGTCTCCGTCGTGGTGCCGGACTGCACGCAGATGGAGCGGCCCTCGAAGTCGCGCAGGCTGTTGATGCCGGAGTCCTTGCGCACCATGAAGCCCTGGCCGTCGTAGTACGTGGTGGGGGCGAAGTTCGCGCCCCAGTCGGTCTCGCGGATGCTGGTGCGGGTGGTGTTGCGGATGAGGACGTCGATCTCGCCGGACTGGAGGGCCGTGGGGCGCTCGCCGGCCGTCAGGGGACGGTAGACGACCTTGGAGGCGTCGCCGAAGACGGCGGCCGCGATCGCCTTGCAGAAATCGATGTCGAAGCCCGTGTAGGCGCCGGAGGCGTCGGGAACGCCGAAGCCCGGGAGGTTGGCGTTGACGCCGCAGCGGAGCTCGCCGCGGTCCTTGATGGCCTGGAGTCGGCCTTGAGCGAATACGGTGCCGGCACTAACGACTAGAGCCAGCGCTACGAGGAACCGGAAGTATCGGGTCATTGGTTCACCTTCCTGCGTGACGCATGGAAATGGATTGTCGACTCCCCTCCAAGGGAGCAAGAAAGGGGTCTACGGGACTTTATCCGGTAGCTCGCCACCCTGTCAAAGCGTGCGTCACACGCGCCAGCGCGTTGGCAGGCGAGCCGTAGCGTCCACCACGACGCTACGCGCGTCGTGCGGCAGGCTGGCGAAGGTGGAGGGAGCCGGTACGTTCGCCCGGCCGGACCAAGCGAAGGCGCCCCGCTGGGGGCGCCTTCCGCAGTGATGCCGCTTAGTAGGGGCGGTCAGGACCGCAACCCGGTCAACCGGCCTTCTCGCGCGCCTCCAGCTTGGCCTTGATGCGCTTGAGCGTCGTCACTTCCTCGAGCGCCCGCTGGTCGAGGACGCTGCGGATGCTCCTGATCTCGTAGTTGATGCCCGGGATCACGAGCTGCTCCAGCGCGTTGACGCGCCGGTTCGTCTTCTTGATCTCCTCGCCGATGCGCCGCAGCCTCGTCTCGGTGGCGGCCACCTTGGTGATGGCCTCTACGAGCTTGCGGAACTGCCTGGCGGCCTCCAGGGTGGAGGCGCCGGCGCCGACGGGCGAGAACGGCAGGGCGTCGTCGAACGTGGGCGGCTGCACCTGCGGGACCTTGACGCCGAAGATGTTCTCCATCTTCAGCCCGATCTCGAGGGTGCGCTCCTCGGCGAGCGCCAGGCTCCCGACGGCCTCTGGGCCGTCCCAGGCGTTGGCGAGGAAGAGGGCGAAGTACGCGTCGCGGCTCGCTCGCGAGAGCTCGCGCCGCGCCTCGAGGGAGGACTTGACGAGCGCGAAGAACTCGCCGACCAGGGCGTCACGCTTACGCTTCAGCAGGTCGGCGCCGCGGATGGCGAGCTTGACCTGGTCGCGCCTCTGGAGGAGGTTCGATCTGGTCGGGGCGATGTTCTCTGCCATGGCCTACTCCCTAGAGCCGGTCTTGACGGATGGCGCCCCAGAGCTCGTCCATCTTGGCACCGTAGTACTTGTCGATCTGGTCGTTGGAGAGCCTGGTGAGCTCGCTCTTCGGCAGTTGCGACAGGATGGCCCACGCGATCGACAGCGACTCCTCGACGGAGCGGTCGGCGCTGCCCTGGTTCACGAAGTGGCGCTCGAACTCGTCCGCGAACTTGAGGTAGAGCTTGTCGTTCTCGGAGAGGGCGTCCTCGCCCGTGATGGCGACGAGGCGCCTGAGGTCGAGGCCGTTGGCGTACGCGGCCTGGAGCTGGTCGGCCACGTTCTTGTGGTCCTTGCGCGTCTTGCCCTCGCCGATACCGTTGTTCATGAGGCGCGAGAGGGACGGACCGGGGTTGATGGGCGGGTAGACGCCCTTGTTGTGCAGCGCGCGCGCCAGGTAGATCTGACCTTCCGTGATGTAGCCGGTCAGGTCGGGGATGGGGTGCGTGACGTCGTCATCGGGCATCGTGAGGATCGGGAGCTGGGTGATGGAGCCCTTGAGCCCCTCGACCACGCCCGCGCGCTCGTAGATGGACGCAAGGTCGGTGTACATGTAGCCGGGGTAGCCGCGGCGGCCGGGGATCTCTTCGCGGGCGCCGCCGATCTCGCGCAGGGCCTCGCAGTAGTTCGTCATGTCCGTGAGGATGACGAGCACGTGGTAGCCCAGCTCGAACGCGAGGTACTCGGCGGCCGTGAGGGCCATCTTCGGCGTGAGGAGCCGCTCGACGGCGGGGTCGTCGGCCTTGTTGAGGAAGAGCACGGAGCGCGCGAGGGCGCCGGTGCGCTCGAACTCCTGCGTGAAGAACGTCAGCTCGCGCTGCGTGACGCCCATGGCCGCGAACACGACGGCGAACTCCGTGTCCTCGCCGATCACCGTCGCCTGGCGCGCGATCTGCGCGGCCAGTTCGTTGGCCGGGAGGCCCGAGCCGGAGAAGATCGGGAGCTTCTGGCCCCTGACGAGGCTGATCAGCGTGTCGATCGTAGAGATGCCGGTCTGGATGAACTCCTCGGGCTTCTGACGCGCCACCGGGTTGATGGGCGCGCCGCCGATGGGGAGGCGCTTGTCGGCCACGACGGGGGGCAGGCCGTCGATGGGCTCGCCGGCGCCGTTGAAGCGGCGGCCGATCATCTCGCGCGCCACGCCGAGGCGGGCGACGTTGTCCACGAGGCTGACCGTGGTGCTGGAGAGGTCGATGCCCGAGGTCTCCTCGAAGACCTGGAGGACCGTGTAGTCCTTCGACACCTCGATGACCTGACCGCCGCGCACGCGCCCCGCCCCGTCCTTGATCTGGACGATGGCGTTGTAGGAGAGGTCGGGCGCGTTCTGGAGGAACAGGAGCGGCCCGGAAACGTAGCTGACCTCGCTGTAGACCTTCTTGAGTAGGTTGCTGCTCATCTCTCTCCTAGCCTTACGCGGCGACCGCGAAGCCCTTGTCGAGCTCGGCCATCACGCCACCCTGGTACGCGGAGAACTCGTCCTCCGCGACGTAGCGCGCGCGCTGGATCTTCTCGATCACCGGGTTCTTGAGGATTTCGTCGACCGTGCCGCCGGCGTCGAGGGCGGCCTTGGCCTGCTCGTAGAAGCGCAGCATCATCGTGAGCATGCCGTAGGCCTTCGTCATGGAGCAGGAGGCGTCGACGGGGTCGTAGCCGTTCTGCTGGAGGAAGTCCTGGCGCAGGATGCGGCCGGCCTCGATGACGAGGCGCTCCTGGTCCTGGAGGGCGTCCGGACCGACGAGCTGGACGACTTCCTGGAGGTCGCTCTCCTGCTGCAGGATGGTGACGGCACGGTCGCGAAGCTCGGGGTAGTCCTGAGCGACGTTGGCGCGGTACCAGTCCTCGATGATGGGCGTGAACAGCGAGTACGAGCGGTTCCAGTTGATGGCCGGGAAGTGGCGCCGCCTGGCGAGCGAGGCGTCGAGGGCCCAGAAGCAGCCCGTGATGCGGAGCGTGGCCTGGGTGACGGGCTCGGAGAAGTCGCCGCCCGCGGGGCTCACGGCGCCGATGATCGAGACGGCGGCTTCGTCGCCTGCCAGCGTCGTGACGCGGCCGCCGCGCTCGTAGAACGCCGCGAGGCGCGAGGCGAGGTACGGCGGGTAGCCTTCCTCGGCAGGCATCTCCTCGAGGCGCGAGGAGATCTCGCGCAGGGCCTCGGCCCAGCGGCTCGTGGAGTCGGCCATGATCGAGACGGAGTAGCCCTGGTCGCGGAAGTACTCGGCCAGGGTGATGCCCGTGTAGATGGACGCCTCGCGGGCGGCCACCGGCATGTTGGACGTGTTGGCGATGAGCACGGTGCGCTGCATGAGCGGGTCGCCGCTCTTCGGGTCGACGAGCTCCGGGAACTCGACGAGCACGTCCGTCATCTCGTTACCGCGCTCGCCGCAGCCGACGTAGACGACGATGTCGGCGTTGCCGTACTTCGCGATCGACTGCTGGGTCACCGTCTTGCCGGAGCCGAACGGACCGGGGATGGCGGCCGTGCCGCCCATGGTGAGCGGGAAGAGCACGTCGAGGATGCGCATGCCCGTGAGGAACGGCGTGACGGGGTCGAGCTTCTTGGCGACGGGGCGCGGCTGGCGCACGGGCCACGGGTGGTACATCTTCAGCTCGGTGCCGTCCTCCAACGTGACCACGACCGCGTCGATGGTGTAGTCGCCGGCGGCGGCCACGCTCTTCACGGTGCCGGAGACGGTAGGCGGCACGAGGATCTTGTGGGTGAACTGGTACTCGGGGACGGTGCCGATGACGGAGCCGCCCGAGACCTTGTCGCCCGGCTTGACGGTCGGGGTGAACGCCCAGCGCTTGTCGCGCGCGAGCGAGTTGACCGTGATGCCGCGGTCGATGTAGGTACCGGAAGCCTCGCGGATCTTGTCGAGCGGTCGCTGGATGCCGTCGAAGATGCCGTTCAGCATCCCGGGGCCCATCTCGACCGCGAGCGGCAGGCCGGTCGAGATCACGGGCTCGCCCACGCTGAGGCCAGCCGTGTCCTCGTACACCTGCACGAACGCCGTCTCACCGTCCAGGCGGATGATCTCGCCGATCAGGTTCTCCTTGCCCACGCGCACGATGTCGAACATGCGCGCGCCCATCATGCCTTCGGCGATGACGGCGGGGCCGGAGATGCGTTGGATCTTGCCTTCGATGGCCATTGTCAGTTATCTCCCGCTATTCCAACTTGATGTCGAAGCCGATGGCGCTTCGCACCAAGTCCTTCATGTAGGTGACGGCGTCGTCGCCTTCGCCGAACGCGGCCCCGAGGCTCGGGACGCTTAGCAGCACGGGAAGGTCGCGGCCGCGCATGGCGCGCTCGCCGGCCTTGGCCGGGTCGTGGATGAGGCCCTCGTCGACGACCACGAGCCCGTACTCGTCGGAGTGGATGATCTCTTCGAGCGCGTGGACGGCCTCGCTCGGCACGCTCTCGCGTACCTCGACGCCCGCCAGGCGGTAGCCGATGGCCGTCTCCGCGTCCGTGAGGACGAGCAGCTTAGGCATGGGTCAGCTCCCGTTCGAGGGCGGCGCGCGGGACGCCGTAGAACTTGCCGCGTGCGAGCAGCCTGAGCTGCGCCGCCTCCGCCTCCTTGCGCCGCAGGTAGTCGACGACGACGCCGATCTCGAGGGGAGCGTAGGAGATGCGCTTGGCGTCCTCGTCCAGGACCTTGCGGATCTCGGCCTCGGCGGCGCCGAGGCCGCCGTCGCTCTGGACGGCCGTCACCACGGCAGCGAACGTGCCGCCGGTCAGCGCGGAGAGCGCGCCTTCCTGGTCGCCGATCAGGGCCTCGAACGTGTCGCGTCTGAGCTCGCGACCGCCGCGGATGAAGAGTTCGCGCGCGGCGCCGGCGCCCATACCCCTGACCTTCAGGGCGGTGCGCAGGTTCGCGGCGTCGATCTCGAGCTGCAGGTGGCGCTTCAGCGCGGCCGGCGCCTTGGCCGCCTCGGCGCGCTCCAGCATGCCCGCGTAGTACGCCTGGTCGAGCGCGACCTCGAGGGTGTAGAGGTCCGGCTCGTTCTGGTAGCGTCGCGCGGCCCTCAGGAAGGCCGAGGTCACCTCGGTCCTCGCCAAGGCGAGGACCTGGGCGGCGGCGGCCATGTCGGATGCCACCGCAGCCTGCTCGAGCAGGCTCGGCTTGAGCTCGCCGGCCGGGAAGAGCGACCCCTGGATCTCCTCGAGGCCCTTGCCGGCGTGCTTGCCCCTGGCTATCGCCTTGACGTTAGCGAGGTCGAAGCGCATCAGCAGCATGCCGATGAGCTGGCGCGCCTGACCGTCCGAGAAGGTCAGGAGGCCGTGGGCCGTGTGATAGACGTTGCGCGCCACGGCCTGATCCACGGCGCCGAGGCCGCTCGCGCGCGCCTGCGCCTCCTCCAGCTCCCGCATGTACGGGGTCTGCATGAGGCCGGCCGTGAAGGTCTTGAAGTCGCTCGCGTCGAGAGCGGTCTGGTAGAACGCCTGTCCGAGGAGCTTGGCCTTCATGCCCTTGACGCGCGCGTTGATGTAGCCGTAATCGCTAGACATGCCTCGTCAACCCGCCTTGGCGCCGAAGAGCGCCGCCGAGACCTCCGACGCGAGCTCGCCACGCAGCGCGTCCAGGCGGCCGTGGAGCGTGTTCTCTATGATGCTGTTGTCGACCGTCCGCAGGCGCACGCCACCGTTCACGTCGTCGGCCGTCTCGACCGGGGCCGTGATGCCGGCCTCGGCGGCGGCCTTCTCCGCGAGGGCGCGGTCGCGCGCCGCCACGACGACGGACTTGACGGCCTGGCCGCCCGCGCCGGCGAGCGCCTCGGCGAGCAGCTTGCGGAAGACGGGGGCGTAGGCCGCCTCGTCGGCGAGGAGCGCGTCGAGCTTGGCCCTGGCGGCCGCGAAGACGCTCTCGACGCCCTCGTACTGCGCCTTGAGGCGCAACGATGCCGCTTCGAGCTGCGCCGCCGACTTGGCGCGCACCAACATCGCTTCACCCTGCGCCTTGCTGGCGCGGGCGCGGGCGGCCTCGATGCTCTCGGCCTCCGCGCGCGCACCCGCAACGATCTCCGAGGCGCGGCCTTGCGCCTCGGAGCGGATGGTCTCGATCTCGGTGCTCGCCTCTTTCTCGAGCAGAGCCGAAAGATCAGCCACGCTTACCCGCCGATCTGGTTGTTGAGGAAGAACGCGATGACGAAGCCGAAGATGATGAGCGTCTCGGGGATGACGAGGTAGATCAGGACCTGACCGAAGGCCTCGGGGCGCTCGGCGAGGAGCCCGGCGCCGGCGCTACCGATGGCGGCCTGGGCGATGCCTACGGCGATGGCGGCGAGGCCGATGGCCAGGCCGGCACCGAGGGCGATGAGGCCCGCGCCGACGCTGGGGCCGCCGGCCGCCTGGGCGAAGGCGACGGCGCCGAAGATGGTGAAGAGGGAGATGGTGGAGAGAACCCTGACTGCCTTGCTCATGACTTTCCTCCTAGGAGTTTGAACGGTCTGTACGGTCGGCCGCTTTCGTCGTAGAAGCCGAACTTGGTGAAGAACTCGACATACTGCAACCTCAAGGGCTGCAGCGTATGCCCGATGATCGTAAGGGTGATCGCCGTCAGATGAACCACGAGGCCGACGACGATACCCAGGATGGGTCCGAGCACCGGGAGGGTGCCGGACAGGGCGAACCCGAGGTCCGTGGCGAGGTTCGCCACGAGGGCCGCAGACAGCCCGACCGCGAAGAGTCGGAGGTAGCTGAGGATGTTGCCGGAGTTCGAGATCAGCTCGACCAGCATGAGCGGCATCTTGGCCAGCACCACGCAGGCGACGAAGACGACGAACCCGATGGCGACGACGGCCGTGACGAGCGGGCTCATGGCGCCGCTCAGGTACGCCCAGGCGAAGAGCACGATCGCGACGAGGCCGGCGGCCATGCCGACACCCTCGAAGACGTGCTTCATGTCGTGATGCTTGACGCCGTAGATGACCCTGATCACCCAGCCGCCGACGACCTGAAGCACCCCGAAGCCGATGCTGAGGAGCAGCAGCGGGGTGAAGACCTCGACGCGGAAGAGCGGCACGTTAATGAGGCCGTAACCCTCGTGGTGGTGCAGCGTCGTGTAGAACACGGGCCGGCCGGCCGGGAAGTGCTCCAGGAAGTTACCGAAGAACTCTCCGAACATGAAGCCCCACACGATGCTCCAGGCCGCGCACCAGAGGATGACGGTGCTGATCGGCTTGAGAGCGCCGGGCGGCACCACGATGTTGAGTGGGCCGAGGTCGAGCTTCTTGCCGGCCTCGCCGCGCTTGCGCAGCCAGAAGGCGATGGCGGCGAAGAGGATGCCGAAGCCCATGTCGCCTACCACGATGCCGAAGTAGAGCGGGAAGAAGACGGCGAGGGTCCAGGACGGGTCGAAGCTACCGTACTTGGGCGGCGCGAACAGGGCGAGCAGGCCGGTGAACGGCCTCACCCACGCGGGGTTCTCGAACTTGACGGGGACGTTCCTGTCGTGATGGGCGTCGGCCTCGCGCGTGGAGATCACGACGTCGCTCCCGAACTGCTTGCCAAGGGACGCCACGACGTTCTCGCGCTGCGCGCTCGGCACCCAGCCTTGGAGGGCGAAGCCGTAGCGGCCTTCCGCGAGGTCCTCGAGCCGCGCGTAACGCTCGCGGTTGTTATGGGCGACGCGGTCGATGGCCGCCAAGCGGGAGCCGTGCTGCGACGCCAGCTTGGCGAGGTCGGTGCGGATGGACTCGAGGCGTTGGGGCAGCACCCTGGCGCGCTCCTCCATCCTGTGCGCGGCCTTGGCCACGCCCTGGCCGGCGTAGCTCTCCGGCAACGCCACCTCGGCGACGCCCAGGCGGCCGAGCGCGCTGCGCAGCTCGGCGAGGCGCGAGCGCAAGGTGACGGCGAGGGCGAGCAGGCCGCCCTTGTACGGGCGCGCGGCGAAAGCCACGGCGCCGCCCATGGGCTCGCCGACCTTCTCCTTGATCTTGTCGAGGCCGTCCTGCTCCATGAGGAACGCGATGGCGCCAAGGTACTTGGAGTCGTCGAGCGGGCCTTGCAGCGGGGCCAGGTCGCGCAGGAGCGGTTGGTACGTGCCGATGAGCTCCAGCTCGTCCGTGATCTCACCCCGCTCGGCGACGAGACGGTCGACCTGCGCGCCGACCTGGGCGAGATCGCGCTCGATGGCGGCAGGGTCGGAGCCGGTCTCGACGCGCGCTTGGGCATCGGGCTGGACACCGAGGACTGCGACGAGCGAGGAGGAGCGGGCGACGATGCGGTCCCAGCTCTCCTTCGCCTCGAGCTCCGCCCCGGCGAGCCTGAGGCGCTTGATGGCGTCTTGCTTCTCGCCGGGCTCGAGAGCGTCGACCTGCACGACACCCAGGCTCTGGAGGCTCGTCAGGACGTCCTTGGCGCGGCTGCGCCTCCCGACCACCACCACCTGGTCCATCGTCGCGATCATGGCAGGACCTTCTCCAGCACGACCGTCAGCGCCTTGGCGCCGTTGGCGGACGCCTTCGCGTTGAGTGCTTCCGCGCTCTCGCGGGCGGCCTTGACGATGGCCTCACGCGCGGCCTCGGCCTCCTTGGTAGCGGCCTCGAGCTCGCGCTTGGCGGCCGCCTCGGCCTTCGCCTTGGCGTCCCCGACCACCTTGGCGGCCTCGGCCACCGCTGCCTCGACGCCGGCCTTGGCGCTGGCCTTGGCCTCCTCGACCTTGCGCACCAAGTTCTTCTCCTGGGTCACCAGGTCTTGGAGCAGTCGTTCACCCTGTGCTTCCAAGCGGCCCTCCTTCCGTCATGCCAACACCGGCGCCGATGAGCTGGCCCAGGTGTTGTCGGTGTCGTCCTCGGTTAGTAGTACGCACAAAAAAACGCGACGTTGTGGCGAACAGCGCCGCTGACGCATTTCTCTCCAAACATATCAGGGCATCTTGGGGGTGTCAATCAAGGACGAACGTCCCGGAGGGGCGCCCATCGCCCCGGTTCAGCCGCGCTTCTTGCGCTGCCTGGAGTACGCCGCCGGCACGCGCAACCTCCGCTCGGCGTCACGCGCCGCCAGCACGTCCTGGATCTCCTGGAGCTCGAGGTAGAGCGCGGCCAGGTCCGCGTCGCCGGCTTCCGCACTGGCCAGGCGCTGGGCGAGCTCCGCACGACGGGCCAGGAGGCGGGCCGCCCCCTCCTCCTTCTGCGCCTCGAGGCGCAGCTCCCGCAGGCGTGACAGCGCCTTCGCGAGCTGCCCGTCGACGTCCATGCGCGCGTCGCCGCCGTCGTCGCCGGCCAGGAGGCGCTCGAGTACGACGGCCCCGTCGTCCCGCTGACGGTAGACGCTCAGCACGGCGTCGGCGTCGTACCCGCGCTCGGAGCAGTGGCGCCTTAGCTCAAGGAGGGCAGAGTCGGCGTCGGCGTCCGGGAGGCCGTCGACGGCGACGGCCAGCCGCCGCCGCAGATGTTGCGGCTCGAGTAGCAGGAGCGCGACGATCTCCAGCTCCAGCCGCCGGACCTGGCCGAGCTCCATGCGCTGCTTGCTCATGCCGCGCATCTCCGTCTGACTCGGCGCCCTGCGCGCCTTGGACGTCAACCACTCGTCCAGCCGCGCGGCGTCTATGCCCAAGTGCTCGATCACGAGCCGGCGCATCTCGGCCGCCACCGGGTCGAAGACGTCCCTCGGCCGCAGCACGCCCTGCAGCTCCTCGAGCACCGCCCGCTGGCCGTCGACCGTGCGCACGTCGTAGCGCTCGCTCACCCGCTTGAAGCGGAACTCGACCTCGCTGAGGCCGTGGCTCAACGCGGCGCGGAAGTCCTCGAGGTGCCCTCCGAGCACCGCCTCGGCAGGGTCCTTCCCGTGCGGGACGCCGATGGCGCTCACCATGAACCGCCGGCCGACCGCCTGGTCCAGTCCCGCGAGCACCGCCCTCTGCCCGGCCTCGTCCCTGTCGAACGCGAGCTTGACGGCCCGGGCGTCCAGGCGCGCGAGGGCGTCGCCCTGCTCGGCCGTCAGGGCGGCCCCGAGCGCAGCCACGGCGTTGGTGATGCCGACCTGGTGCAAGGCGATGACGTCCATGTACCCCTCGACCACCACGACCTCGCCCGTGCGCCTGATCTCGGGGCGCGCCTTGTCGAGGGCGTAGAGCAGCTCCCCCTTGCGGAACAGCTCCGACTCGGGGCTGTTCATGTACTTAGGCAGGCCGGCATCGAGCACCCGGCCGGCGAAGCCGACGAGGCGCGAGAGGCCGTCGCGGATGGGGAACATCACGCGCTCGCGGAAGCGGTCGTACCGCCTCCCCTGCTCGTTCTCGATGACGAGCCCCAGACCGAGGAGGTCGGCCTCGCGCACGCCCTTGGCGCGGGCGTGCCGCAGGAGGCCGTCCCAGCCGGCCGGGGCGTAGCCGAGCTCGAACGCGGCTATGGTGGCCTCTTCCAACCCGCGGCCGGTCAGGTACTCGAGCGCCGGTCCGCTCAGGTGCGACCTGAAGTAGTCGAGCGCGAGCTGGTTGACGTCGAAGAGGTCGCGCTTGTGGGGCTCGTGGCCACCGACGCTCACCGCGACGCCGGCCCGCTCCCCCAGCAGGCGCAGCGCGTCCGTGAACGTGAGCGCCTGCGTCCGCATGACGAAGTCGAAGACGTCGCCCTTGGCGTGGCACCCGAAGCAGTAGAAGTAGCCGCGGTCGACGTGGACGTGGAAGCTCGGGGTCTTCTCGCCGTGGAACGGGCACAGCCCCTTGAGCTGGCCACGGCCTGCCGGCTTGAGCGCCACGACCTCGCCGATGACGTCGGCGATGTTGAGGCGTTCCTTGATGAGGTCCTTGGCGTCGGCCATCGTTCGTCGGGCTCCTAGGCGACAGCGCGCCGCCCAAGTGACTGCAGGTTAAGCCGAGGCCGGGCGGGCGCGGGTCGTCCGCGCCCTCAAGCGTCCGGGTACAGGGGCAGGTGGCCGAGCGCCACCACGTCGTCGCGCTCGTCGCCCTCCGTGAAGACGACCATGGTGGCCGCCACCTCGGCGCCGATCTCCTGGAGGATCTCGACCAGCCCCGTGAGCGTGCCGCCGGTGGAGACGACGTCGTCGACGATGGCGACGCGCTTGCCGCGCAGCTTGCCGACGTCCTCCCCGTCGATGACCAGGAGTTGCGGCTTGCCGGTGGTGATGCTGATGACGCTCTTCTTGTAGGCGTCGACCATGTACGGCTTCTCGGTCTTGCGCGCCACGACGTACGGCAGGCCGCTCCGCACGCTCATCGCGTGGGCGAGCGGCACCGCCTTCACTTCGGGCGTCACGAGCGTCTGCACGCCGTGCGGCAAGCGCTTCACGAGCTCCTCCGCGGCGGCCTCCGTCAGCGCCGTGTCGCCGAGCAGGTTGAGCAGCGCCACCGAGACGGCGCCGACGTTCACGACCTTCAGGTCGCGCTCCTGGTCTCCGACGCGCACATGGTGAGTGAGCATGGTTGAGCCTCCCGAGCCGGCCAGGGGCTAGCTCCCGTTGTCCATTCAAGCACGTTACCGCATCGGTGCGCGGACGCTTCAAGCTTCCTAAGCGAGCGTCGGCTTCCCCGGGAGCCGACGGGGCGTGGCGGCGACGTCGGCGCTCGGCGTACGCCGGGGCGGCTTCCCCGGGCCGTCGCGGGGCGCGTGGTACGCTTGCCCGCGTGGACGAGGTGCGCCTGCGGCCGGCGTCTTTGGCCGATTACGTCGGTCAGCGGCGGCTGAAACGCAAGCTCGAGGTGTACCTCGGCGCTGCCCGTGACCGCGGCGAGGCCCTCGACCACGTGCTCTTGTACGGCCCTCCCGGGCTCGGCAAGACCACCTTGGCCCACATCATCGCCGCGGAGCTGGGCGTCGGCATCCGGGTGACGTCCGGACCGGCCATCGAGAAGCCCGGCGACCTGGCGGCCATCCTCACGAACTCGCTCGAGCCGGGCGACGTCCTCTTCATAGACGAGATCCATCGCCTCGGCCGGGTCGCCGAGGAGCACCTCTACCCCGCCATGGAGGAGTTCAAGATCGACATCGTGCTCGGCCAGGGGCCGGCGGCGCGGTCCATCCGCCTGGAGCTCCCGCGTTTCACGTTGGTCGGCGCCACGACGCGCCCGGGCCTCATCACGGGCCCGCTGCGCAGCCGCTTCGGCATCATCGAGCATCTCGACTACTACTCCGATGCCGACCTCGCCCAGTCGGTCACGGTGGACGCCCGGCAGCTCGGCTACGGGCTCAGCGACGAGGCCGCCCTGGAGATAGGCAGGCGCTCGCGGGGGACCATGCGCATAGCGAAGCGCCTGCTCAGGCGCGTACGCGACTACGCCCAGATGGCCGGCGAGGAGGCGATAGACTCCAGGCGGGCCAAGCTCGCCCTCGACGCGCTCGACATCGACGACGCCGGCCTCGACCGGCGCGACAGGGCCATCCTCGGCGCGCTCGTGGAGCGCTTCGCCGGCGGGCCGGTCGGCCTGGACACGCTGGCGACGGCCGTGTCCGAAGACCGGGCGACGCTCGAGGAGGTCTACGAGCCGTTCCTCATCCAGCGGGGGTTGCTGGTGCGCACGCCGCGCGGCCGCATGGCCACCCCCGCCACGTACCACCACCTCGGCCTGAGCGTGCCGCAAGGCCAGGCCGCGCCGCTCTTCGCCGGCGAACCGGAGAACCGGGCGTGATCCGTACGCCCGCGGGCGGCGGGAAGAGCCTCGCACCGTCAGGCCCCATGAGGGCGCCATGCTGAAGGGGAGCCTGAAGAGCGCCCCCCTCTCCGACGTCTTCCAGCTCATCGCGCTCAGTCAGAAGTCGGGCATCCTCACGGTGGAGCGCAAGGAGAAGCACGCGCGCATCTACTTCACCCAGGGCAGGGTCGCGTACGCGCACATGCGCTCGGGCGCCCACCTCGGCGAGGTGCTCGTGCGCATGGACCTCGTCACCGCGCTCGAGGTGCAAGAGATCCTGATGACGCAGAGGCGGGAGAGCCCGGGCACGTTGCTTGGGCGCATGGCGGTGGAACGGGGCATCCTCACGGAGGACGACCTCGCGCGGGCCATCGAACGCCAGGCGTTCGATGTCGTCGGCGAGGTGCTCACGTGGTCGGACGGCGCCTTCGAGTTCCACGACGTCGACGCGAACGCCTCGCAGGTCCCCTTCGGCCACGGCGTCGACGCCCTCGTCCTACTCATGCGCGTCATCCAGAGCACCGAGGAGGTGCGGGAGGTCAGCGTCCCCCCCGAGGCCGTCTTCTCGCGCTCCGGCGACCCGACCAAGGCGGACCTGCCGCCCGGCGCGTGGGAAGTACTGGCCCAGGTCGACTCCAAGAGCTCCGCCAGGGCGATAGCGGCCGAGCTGGACATGGGTGAGCAGCGCGTCTACCACGTGCTCGGTCAGTTGGAGCGGCTCCGGGTCGTCGAGCGCTCGCCGTACCTGGCGGACGAGCCCCTCGTCCTCGTGGTCGGGGCGAGTCAGGCGCTGAGGCGGCTCATCATGCTCGCGCTGCAGCGCGGTGGGCTGCGCACGGCAACGACCGGGTACGAGGACGTGGTCGCGGGCATCTCCGAGCACCATCCGCGCGCCCTGCTGGTCGACGACGACGAGGGACGCGCGTGGGACCTGGTCCGCGAGTTGCGCAAGGGCGGAGCCCAGGCCCATCTGCCGGTGCTCGTCCTCGTGGACGAGCCGCCGCGCGCCGGGCTCTTCCGCCGCCTCCCGAAGGCCGAATGGCTCGTGAAGCCGTTCCAGGAGCTCGAGCTGCAGAACGAGGTCGCGCAGCTCCTCGGAAGGCGCGGACCGGTCGGGTCGTCCTGAGCGACCCCGTACCCCCGGAGCCGCGCCGCGGGCGTAGGAGCCGGGCGCCTAGCACTGCTCGGAGCCGCCCACCGTGACGCCTGCCCACACACGACCAAGTGGACGGCGGTATCCTGGGGCTGAACGCGACGCGTCAAAAATCAGCTCATGGGGCGCCCGGCACGCGACGAGAGTCGTAAGCAGCGCGGCCCGGGCGTACGCGTTCGCAAGTACTCTGGCCGCCACTCTCCGACCGGTCGTGTGGCGGCGTCTCAAAGGAAGTAGAGAGGTGAGAACCGTGCGTAAGATCCTGATACTCGCACTCGCCGCGGTAGCGGTGGCGGCCGCGCAAGCGCAGACGGTGGTGACGGTGGCCACCGGCGCCGTCGGCCAGGAACTCGAGTTGAGCAGGGCCGCTGCGGCGCGCTACATGGCACTCCACCCGGACGTGACCGTCAACGTCCTCGAGACCCCCGACCTGACGGACAACCGCCAGGCGCTCTACCTGCAGATGTTCGAGGCGCAGTCCTCCGACGTAGACGTGTTCCAGATCGACGTCATCTGGCCCGGCGACATGGCCGAGCACTTCGTCGACCTCTACGACTACGGCGCCAGGGACGTCGCCGACCAGCACTTCCCCGCCATCATCGAGAACAACACGGTCGACGGCCACCTGGTCGGCATCCCCTGGTTCACGGACGCCGGCCTCCTCTACTACCGCAGCGACCTTCTCGAGAAGTACGGCTTCGACGGGCCGCCCGCCACGTGGAGCGAGCTGACGAGCATGGCGCAGACGATCCAGGACGGCGAGCGCGCCGCCGGCAACCCCGACTTCTGGGGCTTCGTCTTCCAGGGCAACTCGTACGAGGGCCTGACGTGCGACGCCCTCGAGTGGGTCTCCTCCTTCGGCGGCGGCTCGATCGTCAGCCCGGCCGGCGTCATCACGATCAACAACCCGAAGGCCGTGGCCGCCCTGGAGACGGCCGCGTCGTGGGTGGGCACCATCGCCCCGAACGGCGTGACGAGCTTCGACGAGGAGTCCGCCCGCAACATGTTCCAGGCCGGTAACGCCGCGTTCATGCGCAACTGGCCGTACGCCTACTCGCTCGGCAACGCCTCGGACAGCGTGATCGCGGGCAAGTTCGATGTCAGCCCGCTGCCGGCCGGTCCTGACGGCTCTCCTGCAGCGACCCTCGGTGGCTGGCAACTCGCCGTCTCCAAGTACAGCAAGAACCCGGCCGTGGCCGCCGACGTGGCGCTCTTCTTCGCCTCCTACGACGAGCAGAAGATCCGCGCCGTCGAAGGCAGCTACAACCCGACCGTCATGGCCCTGTACCAGGACGAGGACGTCCTCGCGGCCGTGCCGTTCTTCGGCTCGCTCTACGACGTCTTCATCAACGCGGTCGCGAGGCCATCGACGGCCACGGCGCCCGACTACGCCGCCGTCTCCCGCGCCTTCTACACGGGCGTGCATAGCGTGATGACGGGCCAGGCCACGGCAGCTGACGCCGTCGCGGAGATCGAGGCCGACATCGAGGACGTCACGGGCTTCCCCACCGGGCAGCCCTGAGGCAGCCGGCTCGGGACTCGTGGCCGCGGGTCCGCTGCGAACCTAAGTGAGTCCGCGGACCCACGCAGAGTTGTCCCGGCCGTTCGCGGCGCGGGGGCCGACCCACCAGGTCGGCCCCCGTACGCACCTTTAGGCCGGCCCCTTAGCCATCATTAAGCGCGGGCATGGCAGGGAGGAGTTCGAGTGCATGACGGGTGAGAGCCAGGCGGGAGCGCGCCGGACACGCGACCGGCGCGACCGCGGAACGTCGAGCCTACTGCGAGCGGAGCGGCGGACGGCCTACGGCCTCCTGCTCCCCACCTTCATCATCCTGGCGATCATCGCCGCCTACCCGTTCGGGCGCGTCGTGTACTCGAGCTTGACCAACGCCAAGTTCGCCAGCTCGCAACCCACGAGCTTCGTCGGCCTCGACAACTACCGCACCCTCCTGTCCTTCACCATCCGGGAGCTGCCGGCCCGCCGCGACGACGCCGGTCAGGTCGTGAGGCAGGACGGCCGCGTGCAGTACGAGTCGGCGGTATCCGTCCTCCCGCGCTCGCCCCAGCGTTACCGGCAGGTCTTCCAGTTCGGGCTCCTAGGTAAGCGCTACGTGCTCGGCGCCATCTCCGCCGACTTCATAAGGGCGGTGTGGGACACGGTCGTGTTCACGGTCATCGCCGTCGCGCTCGAGACGGTGCTCGGCATGGTCATAGCGTTGGCCCTCGCGAGCAACTTCCGCGGCCGCGGGCTGATGCGCGCCGCGATGCTCGTGCCCTGGGCAGTGATCACCGTCGTGTCGGCCCGCATCTGGGAGTGGATGCTGCAACCCACGCGGGCGGGGCTCTTCAACGCCCTCGGCTCGTACCTGGGGCTCTCCGACGGCCGCACCGACTTCTTCGGCAACCCCACGCTGCAGCTACCGAGCATGATCATGATGGACGTCTGGAAGACGACGCCGTTCATGGCGCTGCTCCTGCTCGCGGGCCTCTCCACCATCCCGAGCGAGTACGCGGAGGCCGCCAAGGTGGACGGCGCCGGAGTCGTGAGGCGCTTCTTCGGCATCACCCTGCCCCTGCTCACACCGACGCTCGCGGTGGCCCTCATCTTCCGCACCCTCGATTCGCTCCGCGTGTTCGATATCTTCCAGGTGGTACTCGGCAACCAACGCTATTCGATGGCGAGCTTCGCCCAGGACATGCTCATCAGTCGTCGCGACATGGGGCTCTCGTCGGCGGCATCGGTGACCATCTTCGTCATCATCTTCGTCTTCGCGATCCTCTACGTCCGCTCCATGAAGGTGGACACGCAGTGACGGGCGCGGCGAACACCGCCTCCGGCCGGCGGCCACGCGGCAAGATCGTCGGCAAGATCGTCGGCAAGACCCTCTTCTGGCTGCTCATCGCCGTCCTGTTCGTCTACCTGATGTTCCCGTTCTACTGGGCGCTCGTGTCCGCCCTGAAGTCGCAGCCGGAACTGATAAGGACCCCGGCCACCTTGTGGCCCGCGGAGCCCGTGCTGACGAACTTCAAGGCCGTGCTCAGCAACGACCGCTTCGTGCGCGCGATGCTCGTCTCGACGCTCGTGGCGAGCTGCGTCACGCTCCTGTCGTTGGCCGCCGGTTCCTTCGCCGGCTACGCCCTCGGCAAGATGCGTTTCCGGGGTCGCAGCCCATCGCTCTACGTCATCCTCGCCATGACGATGTTCCCGCAGATCGCGGTGCTGGCGGGGCTCTACGCCGTGATACGCCTCCTGGCGCTGCCCGCCATCCCGAGCATGATCCTGTCGTACCTGCTCTTCACGCTGCCGTTCACGGTCTGGGTGCTCACGTCGTTCTTCAAGGGGCTGCCCGACTCGCTCCTGCAAGCGGCGCAGGTGGACGGGGCCACGCTCTTCCAGGCGTTCAGGCACGTCCTGCTGCCGCTCACGGCGCCGGCGCTCGTGACCACCGGGCTCCTCGCCTTCATCCAGGCGTGGAACGAGTACCTCTTCGCCCTCACGTTCACCGTGATCGACCCGCCGGCGCGGACGGTGCCCGTGGCCATCGCCCTGTTCACCGGCGAGATCGCGCGTCAGGAGCCGTTCGGCGAGATCATGGCCGCGGCCGTCATCGTCACCATCCCGCTGGTGGTCCTAGTGCTCGTGTTCCAGCAGCGCATCGTCGCGGGGCTGACGGCAGGGGCCGTCAAAGGCTAGCCAAGCGTCGGGCCAGCGCGTCGAGCGACTCAGGGTTCGCGACGACCTCGCGGTTGGCGATCGGCTCGCCGTTCACCAAGCGCGTCACGGCCAGCTCCATGACCTTGCCGGAGCGAGTGCGCGGCAGCTCGGGAACGTCCACGACGCGCTTCGGCACGTGGCGCGGCGACGCCGCCTCGCGGATGGCTTGCTTCACGCGCGCCTCCAGCCCGCCTCCGAGGCTCGCGCCCGCGCGTAGCACGACGAGGAGCCAGATCTCCTGGTCCTCACCGTCGGCACCCGTGCGCTTGGCCACGGCCACCGCCTCCCTCACCTCCCCGATCGCCTCGAGCGGGCGGTAGATCTCCGCCGTGCCTATGCGCACCCCGCCGGGGTTGAGGGTGGCGTCCGACCGACCGTAGACGACGATCCCGCCGTTGCCGGTTCGTTCCACGAGGTCGCCGTGGCGCCAGAGCCCGGCGTAGACGCCGAAGTAGGCGGCGGTGTAGCGCCCGAAGTCGTCGTCGCCGACGAAGCGGAGGGGCATCGAGGGGAGCGCGGAGGCGCAGACGAGCTCCCCCGCCGCCTCGCGCACCTCGTTCCCGCTCTCGTCCAGCACGCGGAGGTCGACGCCGAGCCCCGGGCGTTGGATCTCACCGGCGAACACGGGCAGCGTCGGAACGCCGAGCATGAAGCAGCCCACGATGTCCGTGCCGCCCGAGATGCTCGCCAGGTGGACGTCCTCCTTGAGCGCGGCGTAGACGTACTCGAACCCGCGCGGCGAGAGGGGCGAGCCCGTCGAGGCGACGGTGCGCAGCGCGCTCAGGTCGCAAGCGTCGCCGGGCCTCGCGCCTTCCGCCGCCAGGCCTTGCAGGAACCGCGCGCTCGTGCCGAAGAACGTGACGCCGAGCCGCTCCGCGAGGCGGAACGTCGCCAGGGTGTCCGGGTAGGCGGGCGAGCCGTCGTACAGGACGACGGTGGCACCGGACGCGAGGGCGGAGACGAGCCAGTTCCACATCATCCAGCCCGTGGTCGTGTAGTAGAAGACGACGTCGCCGGCGCGGATGTCGGAGTGGAGGGCGTGCTCCTTGCGATGAGTGAGGAGCACGCCGCCGGCGCGGTGCACCATGGCCTTTGGCAAGCCCGTGGTACCGGAGCTGTAGAGCACGTACAAGGGATGGTCGAACGGGAGCGCGGCGTACTCCGGCGCCGGCGCGCCCCGGTGGGGCGCCAGCCAAGCCCGCCAGCCCGGAACGCCGGGCAGGCGCGGCGCCTCCCCCGGGTAGGGAAACTCCACGGTTCCCAGCAAGCTCGGGAGCGAGCGCGCGATGTCGCGGACCGTGCCCGCGACATCGCGCGTCACCCCGCCGTAACGGTAGACGGGGCTGGCGAAGAGGAGCTTGGGCGCGAGCTGTCCGAACCGGGCGCCGGCCGCCGCCGCGCCGAAGTCGGGCGAACAGGACGTGAACACGGCGCCCATGGAGGCGCACGCGAGCAGGAGGACGACCGTCTCCGGCACGTTGGCGGCGAACGCGGCCACCGCGTCGCCCTCGCCGACCCCGGCGGCCCGCAACGCCGCCTGCGCCGCGGCCGCCTCGGCGCGAAGCTCGTCCCACGACCAGCGCCGCTCATGGACCTCCCCGTCCTCGCCCGGCTCACCGACCCCGATGAGGGCCGCGCCAGTTGGGGCGGCGGCGCCGATGGCCGGCTGGAGCAGCGCCGCGGCGTAGTTGAGGGTGGCGCCCGGGAACCACCGGGTGCGGGGCAGCGGGTCGCCGGACCTGACGGCGGACGGGCGCGCCGTGAGAGGCAACCGCAACTCGGCGGCCAGCCCCGCCCAGAACTCGTCGGGGCGCGCGACGCTGAAGGCGTGCAGCGCGTCGTAGTCGGGCAGGGGCGTGAGCGCGGTCCGCTCGACGGTCAGGCGGAACGCCTCCATGGCGCTGGCGCCGGCGCGTTCCGGCGTCGGCGTCCACAGCGGCTCGGTGGCGGCGCTCCTCTGCACGTTCCCTCCCAGGCGCCTGCGGCGCTACGCGAGCACCGGACACGGCGTTCGACCATAGTAGCCTTGGGCGTGGCTTTCTCTCGCATCCGCCGTAATGCCCCGACAGGCACGGACGACGAGGGCGGTCCGGCGTCGCGCTCCCGCCGCCTGAGCCGCGAGGACCTCGCGCGCCTCGGCCGCCTGTTCTCGTTCCTGCGGCCCCACAGGGGGACGGTGGTGGCAGGCGTGATCGCCGTCGCCGTCTCCGGCGCGCTCGGCCTCGTCTTCCCCCTCCTGATACGCGACCTGCTCAACTCGGCGTTCCGGCCGGGCACGGCCCCGAGCCTCGCCACGGCGGAGCTCAACCGCGTGGCGCTCGTGCTCCTCGGCCTCATGCTCGTCCAGGCGGTGTTCAACTTCCTGCGCGTCTACCTGCTCGGCCGCGTCGGCGAGGCGGTGGTCGCCGACATGCGCACGCGCGTCTTCGGCCACCTCATCGGGCTCCCCGTCTCCTTCTTCGAGACGCGCAAGACGGGCGAGCTGACCTCGCGGCTCACGGCCGACATCGCCACGCTCCAGGCGGCCGTGTCACAACAGCTCGCGCAGTTCGTCAACCAGGGGATAACGCTCCTCGGCGGGCTGGTGGTGCTCCTCGTCCTCGAGTGGCGCCTGACGCTCCTGATGCTCGGCGTCATCCCCGCCGTAGTCGTGGCGGCTGCGTTCTTCGGCCGCGGGCTGCGCAAGGCGAGCACCGCGTTCCAGGACGACCTGGCGGAGGCGACGGCCGTGGCGGACGAGGCCTTCGCCTCCGTCCGCGTCGTCAAGTCGTTCACGGCCGAGGGGTGGGAGCGCGACCGCTACGACCGCGCCATCGGCGACGCGTTCCGGAGCGCCTTGAAACGCGTGAGGCTGAGGGCGTACTTCGTGCCGGCGGTCATGCTCGCCATGTCGGCCGGCCTCGCGGTCGTACTCTGGTACGGCGGCCGCCTCGCCGTGTCCGGGGCGCTGGGAAGCGGCGACCTCGTCGCGTTCCTGCTCATCACGGTCTTCGTGGCGGGCTCCATCGGCACCTTCACGGACCTGTGGGCGCAGTTGCAGCAGGCGGTCGGGGCCTCCCGGCGCGTGTTCGAGATCCTCGACGAGACCAGCGACCTGCCAGAGCCTGCCGAGCCCGTCCAGCTCGCGGCCGACGCGGGGCACGTCCGTTTCGAGGACGTGGGCTTCAGCTACGGACGCGGCAAGGATGACGTCATCAAGGGGGTGACGTTGGAGGCCCGACCGGGCGAGGTCGTCGCCATCGTCGGCCCGAGCGGCGCGGGCAAGAGCACCCTCATCAGTCTCGTGCCGCGCTTCTACGACGTTACGGCCGGGCGCCTGAGCGTCGGCGGCGTCGACGTACGCGACCTCGCCACCGCCGAACTGCGCAAGCGCATCGGGATGGTCCCGCAGGAGACGCAGCTCTTCTCGGGCAGCATCCTGGAGAACCTGCGCTACGGTCGGCCAGAGGCGACGGACGCCGAGGTGCAGGCCGCGGCGCGGGCCGCCAACGCGCACGACTTCATCACGGCGTTCCCGGACGGCTACCGTACCCAGGTCGGCGAGCGGGGCGTCATGCTGTCGGGCGGCCAGCGGCAGCGGCTCGCCATCGCCCGCGCGCTCCTGAAGGACCCGACCATCCTCGTGCTCGACGAGGCTACGAGCTCGCTCGACAGCGAGTCGGAGGCGCTCGTGCAGCAGGCCCTCGACGTGCTCATGCGCGGGCGGACGACGTTCGTCGTGGCCCACCGGCTCTCCACCGTGCGCCGTGCCGACAGGATCGTCGTGCTGGCGGGCGGGACGGTCGTCGAGTCCGGCACCCACGACCAGCTCCTGGCGCGCGGCGGGGTGTACGCCGAGCTCTACCGATTGCAGTTCGCGGGCGCCGAACGCGCCGGCGCCACGCTGGCCGCCCGCCCGTAGCGCGGCGCCGGGGCGGAGACCCCGGGGCAAGTACAATGAAGGGTCATGTCCCTTACCGTGCATTCGCCGTACACGCCCAAGGGCGATCAGCCCGAGGCGATCTCCGGTCTGGTCGAAGGCCTACAGGACGGCCTACGCTTCCAGACGCTCCTCGGCGCCACGGGAACCGGTAAGACGTACACCATGGCGAAGGTCATCGAGGCGGTGAACCGGCCGGCCCTCGTGCTGGCGCCCAACAAGGTCCTGACCGCCCAGCTGGCCGCGGAGTTCCGCGACTTCTTCCCCGACGCCGCCGTCGAGTTCTTCATCTCGTACTACGACTACTACCAGCCGGAAGCGTACGTGCCGGCGCGCGACCTCTTCATCGAGAAGGACTCGAACGTGAACATGGAGCTCGAGCGCCTGCGGCACTCCACGACGCGCTCGCTGCTCACGCGCCGCGACGTCATCGTCGTCGCCTCCGTATCCGCCATCTACGGCTTGGGCTCGCCCGAGGAGTACGAGAAGCTCCACCTGTTGCTCGACGTCGGCAAGCGGCTCCCGCGCGACGAGATCCTCGCCACCCTGGTCCGCCAGCAGTACGAGCGCAACGACATCGAGCTCGCCGCCGGCCGGTTCCGCGCGCGCGGCGACGTAGTGGAGGTCTGGGCGGCGTACGAGGAGCGACCGCTACGTATCGAGCTGTGGGGCGACGAGATCGACCGCCTCACGATGATCGACCCCGTCACGGGCGAGGAGGTCGCTGAGCTCGAGAGCGCGATGGTCTTCCCGGCCAAGCACTATGTGACGCCTTACGAGAAGCTGGCGCCGGCCGTCGAGGAGATCGAGCACGACCTCGCTGAGCGCCTCGCGTACTTCGAGGCGACGGGCAGGCTCCTGGAGAAGCAGCGGCTCAAGGAGCGCACGAACTACGACCTGGAGATGCTGCGCACGCTCGGTTACTGCCAAGGCATAGAGAACTACTCCCGTTACCTCGAGCGGCGGCCCGCCGGCAGCACGCCCGGCACGCTGCTCGACTACTTCCCGGACGACTTCGTCACGTTCCTCGACGAGTCGCACGTGATGCTCCCCCAGGTCCGGGGCATGTTCAACGGCGACCGCAACCGCAAGCAGACGCTCGTCGACTACGGCTTCAGGCTGCCGGCCGCCCTCGACAACCGGCCGCTCAAGGAGGAGGAGTTCCTCGCGAAGGTCGGGCAGGTCGTGTTCGTGAGCGCCACCCCCACGGAGCGCGAGGTCGGCATGTCCGACCAGGTCGTGGAGCAGGTGATCCGCCCGACGGGCCTCGTCGACCCGCTCGTCACCGTCAAGCCGAGCCGCGGCCAGATCGACGACCTGCTCTTCGCCGTCCGCGAGCGCGCCAAGCGCGGCGAACGCGTCCTCGTCACCACGCTCACGAAGCGCATGGCCGAGGACCTCACCGAGTACCTGGCGACGCAGGGCATACGGGTGCGCTACATGCACTCGGACATCGACGCCGTGGAGCGGCAGGTCATCATCCGCGACCTGCGCCTCGGGCATTTCGACGTCCTCGTCGGCATCAACCTCCTGCGCGAGGGCCTCGACCTACCGGAGGTGAGCCTCGTGGCCATCCTCGACGCCGACAAGACGGGCTTCCTGCGGAGCGAGCGCTCGCTCATCCAGACGATCGGTCGCGCGGCCCGCAACGTCAACGGCGAGGTCTACCTCTACGCGGACGAGGTCTCGGACGCCATGCGCCTGGCGATGGACGAGACGAACAGGCGGCGCGCCAAGCAGCTCGCCTACAACGAGGCCAACGACATCACCCCCGAGTCGGTGCGCAAGCGTGTTCACGACGTCATCCGCGGCTCCGAGGCCGACGATCAGGAAGCGCCGCCCGCCAAGCTCGACCCCTGGGAGCGCGAGCTCGCGTTCGACGACCTCAGACAGGAGCTGGCCACGCTCGAGAACGAGATGTGGGAGGCCTCCGAGGCGCTCGACTTCGAGCGCGCCGCCGCGCTGCGCGACCGCATCCGCGAGATCGAGGCGCGCCTGCAGGGGCGGGAGGTCCTGGTCACGACGATCCCGGGCCAGGCCCCGAAGGGCGCCCTCGCGCAGCGCAAGGCCCCGAAGGCCCGCGCCTGACGTGCGCCGGTCGGCCCTCGCCACCCCCGTCATCGTCTTCTCGCTCCTCGCCGCCCTGCTGGGCCACGCCCGCGCGCAACCTCTGGCGGCCGACGGTGGGTGGGGCCGCCCCACCAAGCTCCCTGGCAACGGCGCCGTAGCCACCGTCGGTGCAGCGGCCGGCCCCGACGCGGTCGAGCTCGTCTGGGCCGATCAGGTGGGGGTCTGGATGGCAGCTAGCCCCATGGCCGGCCCCTGGGAGCCGCGGCTGCTCGCGCCCGCCCAGAGCGTGCGGCAGGTGAGCGCCGGCACGGTCGCCGGCGAGTTGGCCGTCGCGTGGGCGCAGCGCGACCGCGCGACGGGGCGTTATCACCACTTCCTGTGGTGGCGCGGGAGCGTGACACCGCTCCTGGACGACCCGCTGGAGGTGCGTTTCGACTTCGTCACTCTGGGAGGCGTGCCTTACGCGCTGGCGACCTTGCGTAGCGGCGGGGCCGCCCATCTGACGCTCCTGCCCCTTGACGCGAGCGGCGACGAGCTCGTGCTGCACACGACGGAGCTCTCGGTGCGGGGCGCGACCTACGCGCAGGCGGACGACGGCGGCCTGTGGCTCGCCTGGCTCGAGGGCAAGACGGAGCGGACCGAGCTCGGCGTCGACTCGGAATGGAACGCGTTCGCGCTCCTCGTCGACCCGGCCGGGGCGGCCTCCTCAGCCCTGCCGCTCGGGGCCGCCGACGTCACCGACCAGCGCCAGCGGGCGCTCGTGACCGCGACGCCGGGTGGGGCGCTGGCAGCGTGGAGCGACGAGGAGAGCCGGCTGCGAGCCGCGCTGGTCGAGCGGCGTCCGGCCGCCAAGGGGGCGCCCGTCGGCGCCGGTACGCGGCCCGTCGAGCCCGCCTCCACGACGACCGGCGGCCCCGTCGCCCTCGCCGTCACGCGCGTGTCGGACGCTCGGCGGGTCCCCGCCTCGGGCCGGCTCCTCGCGGCCGCGTGGCCGTACGTCTACTCGGTGGACGGTGCGAGCTTCAGGCGTTTCGACGTCACCGACGTCCTGGGCGAGGCAGGCGCGGCGGCGCCCGTCACGAACGTGCTCTGGTCGCCCGTGACGGTGGAAGGGGCGGAGTTCGTGATGGCGACCCCCACCACCCCCGACGCCATCGCCTGGCTCGGGCGCGCCGAGGGCGGCGCGGTCCGCCTGTTCACGAGCGACGACCGCACGCCGATGCGGCTCACGTGGCGGGACCGCCTGGCACGCGCCATGGGTTGGAACCCCTGGTACGCGTTGGAGCAGGCGATCGGCCAGGCGCTCACCGCCGTCCTGGTCGGCGTCCTCGGCGCCCTGGTGTCGCTGCCTTACCTCCTCGTCGCGGCGCCGCTCACCGCTCGCACCCGTCGCGGCGGCGCGCGGCCCAGACGCACAGGCGCGTTCGTCGGCGCCGCGCCGCTGGTCGTGGCCGCTGCCGCGCTGGCGGTGGCCGCCGGCTACGGCGGGCGGGCACCGTTCGCCACGGGCGCGACGGTGGCGGCGTCCGTGGCCTTGGGTGCGGCCATGGCTGCGCTCGCCACGCGCAAGGGCGACCGCGAGCCGCAGGCGACGGTCCTCATCGCCGGCGTCGTCACCGTCGTCACGGGGCTGGCGCTGTGGGCGTTCGTCGCCTACCCCCACTGGGCGCCGCTCGTCGGGCTCGCCTGAATAGACCAGGGGCAGGCGTGCTCGACACGGTCCAGGGCGAGCGCAGGGGCTGTGGTACTCTTGCCGAACATGACCTTCAAGGTGGGTGACCACGTCGTTTACCCGTCCCAGGGCGCTGGGGTGGTGGCGGAGCGCACGTCGCGCGCCGTCCTCGGGGAGACCCACGACTACCTGAAGGTAGTCTTCGTCAAGGGCGACATGGAGGTGCTCGTGCCGCTCAGGAAGGGCGTCGAGGTGGGCCTGCGCCACACCGTGGGCAAGGAGGAGGTCGACCGCCTCATGCGCTCGGTCGAGCAGGCCGACCTCACGCTGCCCGCCCAGTGGCCGCCGCGCTACCGTGCCGAGCAGGACATCCTGGCGCGCGGGAGCGCGTACGACCTCGCCCGCCTGATCGGCGTCCTAGCCAAGCGCGACGTCGAGAAGGGCCTGGCCGCCACGGAGCGGGAAGTCCTCGACAACGCCAGGTCCATGCTGGGGAGCGAGCTGGCCGTCGTGCTGGACGTCAGTCTCGAGGAGGCGGACGCCATGCTCGTCGCCGCCATGGCCGCGCACGGCGTCTGATAGGCCCCGTGCGACACACCGTTTCGGGAACGCCCGCCGTTCCGTTCACCCTGACGGGACCGCGGGACCGCTGGTGACTTGAGCACGGAAGCGCCCGCACCTCCCGACCGCCACGCCTTGAGCGCTCCGCGCAGGGTCCGCGAGGTCCTGGAGCGCCACGGGCTCGAGGCGCGCAAGTCGTTCGGGCAGAACTTCCTCGTCGATCAGGCGGCGCTGCGCGCCATCGTCTCCGCCGCCGAGGTCGCGCGGGGCGACCCCGTCCTGGAGGTCGGGCCCGGCCTCGGGGTGCTGACGGCCGCCCTCCTCGCGGCCGGGGCGGCGGTGACGAGCGTGGAACTCGACGCGCGCCTGCTCCCCCACCTCCGCGAGGAGTTCGCCGAGGAGCTGGCCCTGGCCGGGCCGGGGAGCCTTGAGCTCGTGCACGGCGACGCTTTGACGTTCGACCTGGGCCGCATGCCCGCGCGCGCCAAGCTCGTCGCCAACCTGCCTTACAACGTCGCCACGCCCGTGGTGGCCAGGGCGCTCGAGTCCGGTCGCTTCTCGCGCCTCGTGTTCCTGGTGCAGCGTGAGGTGGCGGAACGGTTGGCCGCCGCGCCCGGCTCGAGCGCTTACGGCGCGCTCTCGCTACTCGTCGGCCACTTCGGCCGCGCGCGTGTCGTGCGCACCGTGCCGCCCGGCGCGTTCCTCCCCCCGCCCAAGGTGACGTCGGCCGTCGTGCGCCTGGACACCGATCCGGCGGCGACCCCCGACCCCGGGCTCTTCAAACTCATACACCAGGCCTTCGCCCACCGGCGCAAGACGTTGGTCAAGAACCTCGTGCTGGCCGGCTATGAGCGGGGCGTTGTCGAGGCGGCGCTCGGGGAGTTGGGGTTGCTACCGCTCGTCCGGGCCGAGGAGCTCGACCTGCGGACGTTGCGCGCGCTCGCTGATCGGCTCGAGGCCCCGACGCCGCTAGTGTGAAGGGTGACGCCAGGGGTGGCACCACCATTACTCATGAATGACGTGGGTATACTCCCCTAAGCAAAGAAAGCGCCCGACTCCCGGCCGCCCGCCGGGGTACGCCGGTAGGAGAGTAACTGCGCATGGCCCATTTCTTCGTCGTCGGCGACGCGACCGTCGACCAGATGTACTTCGTCAGGGAGTTCCCGGACCCGGGTGGCGAGGTCTCCGCCATCCGAGCCGTGATGCAACCTGGTGGCTCGGGGGGCACCGTGGCCACCGTCTTGGCTCGTCTCGGCAACAAGACCCGTATCGCCACCCGTGTCGGCGTCGGCCCGTTCTCGGAGTTGGCGCTACGCAACCTCGCCGCCGCCGGCGTCGACATGCGCCTCGTGCAGAAGGACGAGGTCCTCCAGACGAGCTCCGTCACCCTCATCATCACGCCGGACGCGCAGCGCACCATGATCAGCGCAGCCGGCGCCAGCCGCCACCTCGACTCCGCCGAGCTCAGGGAAGAGGCCATCGCGGACTGCGACGCCCTCGTCATGAGCGCCTACAGCCTCATGGGTGGGCCGCAGAAGGAGTACGCGCTTCAAGCGCTCAACCTCGCCCGCAAGCACAAGCTCACTACCTTCGTCGACCTTGGCACCGGCGCCGTGAGGGCGCTGCAGGAGCGCCTGATACCTGCCCTGCGCGGCATCGACTACTGGCTGATGAACGAACGCGAGCTCTACCTGCTGACGGGGCGCACGACCATCTCGGAAGCCGTGCGTGACCTGCGCGAGGACGGCATCGAGCAGATCGTCGTCAAGGTCGGTGCCATGGGCTCGATCGTGATCAACTCCGAGTTCACCGAGCTCGTCGAGGCCCACGAGATCGACAACGTCATCGACTCGACCGGCGCGGGCGACTACTACACGGCGGCGTTCGCGCACGCCATCATGGCCGGTCACGATCTCTACGGCGCGGCGCGCCTCGGCAACGTCGCCGGCGCGCTCAACACCACCGTGGTCGGCGCGCAGAGTCTCGTGCTCGACGCCGCCACACTGGAACGCCATGCCGCGATACCCACGGACGCCACGGCCTAGCCGGAACGCGGCCGACGGAACCGGGCTAGCGAGGAGCGCTTCTCCCGGTTCGCCGTCGCCGCGCGGTGCCGGCCGGCGCGGCGGTACGGGTCGCGCCTGGCTCAGGGCCGTGCCGCAACTCGTCTGCGCCCTGCTCGCGCTGACGGTAGGTGGCCGGGCGGCGGCGGCGGACTACGCCGACCGGTTCGAGGCGGCCTGGGACCTCGTCAACACGCGCTACTGGAACATCGCCAGGACGGGCGTCGACTGGGCCGCCGTGGGCGAGGAGTACCGACCGAGGGCCGCGGCGGCGGCGAACGACGACGAGTTCTACGCCACGCTCGAGGAGATGTACGCGGAGCTCGGCGACGACCACTCCGTCTTCGTGCCGCCGGCGAAGGTGGCCACGGTTCGCGCCGAGTACGGCGACCTCCCGTGCATCATGCTGTTCTCCGGCCTCCAGGCGCCCCGGTCGGTGCGCACATGGACCGAGCTCCCCGTCGTGCTCGGCCAACGCGTGCCTACAGACCTGCGCGCCTCCGGGCACGAGGCGAACGTGACGTACGGCCTGACACCGGAAGGGGTCGGCTACGTCCGCCTGCCCGACCTGGCTTCAGCCGGGACGGCCGGCGCCGTGCGGAGCGCCGTCGCGCGGGTCCAGGAGGAGGGCGCGTGGGCCATAGTCCTCGACTTGCGCGGCAACCCCGGGGGCAGGCTCCTCACGATGATGCAGGTGGCGGGTGTGTTCACGCGCGGCCTGCTGTGGCGCACGGTGACGACCTGGGCGCTCCCGCTCCCCTACCCCGCCATCGGCCTGCCCGAGACCGACCTACCGCTGGCAGTGCTCGTGGACGACGGTGTCAACAGCGCGGCCGAGGGTCTGGCAGGCGCCTTGCAAGCGCGCGGGCGCGCGACGGTCGTCGGCGAGCGCAGCGCCGGCAACGTCGAGGCCTTACTGCCCTTCTGCCTGCGCGACGGCTCCCAAGCCTGGGTGGCAGCGGGGGTGCTTGCGCCCATCGGCGGCCCGACGTGGGAAGGCCGCGGCGTCGCACCGGACGTCGAGACCGATCCGGACGAAGCGCTACCCGTCGCCATCGCGACGCTGCAGCGGTTGGAGGAGGCAAGGTGAAGGAGCGAGCGGTCGAGCGCCTCTCCGAGCATGTCTGGAGGGTGGAGTTACCGTGCGACACCCTGCCCCCTTACGACCACGTGAACGGCTACGTCGTCGCGCACGGCGACGTCGGGGTCGTGGTCGACCCGGGCTCCGACCGGCAGGAGGCAGACACCCTGCTGGCGGCGGCGCTGGCCGGCGCCGGCGTGCGGCTGCTCAAGGGCGTGCTGCTCACGCACACCCACCCCGACCACGTCGGCGGCGTCCCGGCGTTGCTGAGATCGGAGGCGGTCCGCACCGGCTCCCCACCGCCCGTGTACGCGCACGCGGCGGAGGCCGGCGCGCTACCGGAGGAGTGGCAAACGACGTTCCTGGCCGACGGCCGAGTGCTCACCGTCGGCGATGTAGCCATCCGGGCGCTGCACACCCCGGGCCACAGCCCCGGCCACCTCTCGTTCACCGTGACGGGACAGGGCGGCACGCTGCCGGAGGCCGTCCTAGTCGGCGACCTCGCTTCAGCCGCGGGCTCGGTGTGGGTCGGCCTCCCCGAGGGAGACGTCGGCGACTACCTCACCAGCCTCGAGCGCCTCGCGGCCCTCGGCTCCCCCGTGCTCGGGGCGGGCCACGGCGCCGCGATCGCCGCGCCGGCGCGGCGCTTGCGCGAGCTGGCCGACCACCGGCTCGAGCGCGAGGCGCAGGTCCTCGCCGCCCTCGACCTCGGCGCGGCGGACGCGGCGGAGATCACGCGCCGCGTCTACCCCGATCATCCGGAGGCCGTCCTGGCCCTCGCCGAGAAGAGCGTGCTCGCGCACGTGGCCAAGCTGATGCGCGAGCTGAAGGTCGTGCACCTCGGGTCCGACGAGCGCGGCCCTTTCGCCGTTAGGCGCTAGCGAGTACCGGCCGATCCTGCCGTTCTGGCGGTGCGGGGCACAGCCGGTCCGGCCACGCTAGGAGCCCCGCGCACGGGAGCTAATCGGGCCACGCCAGGAGCGCGGCACACATAGGAGCTAATCAGGCCACGCTAGGAGCGCGGCACGGAGTGCCGCCGGCTCGGCCGCCAGGCTCTCGACGCGCCTCGGCATGCGCCCGAAGCGTTCGAGCATACGCGGCACCGGCGCGTGAACGCCCGTCGCTTCGAACACGGACTCCGGGAACTTGGCCGGGTGCGCGGTGGCGAGCACGAGCGCCGGCGCTACGGCGGCGCGTCCGTTCGCCGCGCTTTCGCCAGCCCGGTACCGCTCGAGCGCCTCCAGGCCGACCGCGGTGTGCGGGCACACGAGCGCGCCGTAGCGCTCGTACGTGGCCCGCATGCGCCCCAGCGTCGCGGCGTCGTCGACGCGCATCGCCGAGACCCGGCGGCGTAGGTCGTCTCCGAACCCCTCGTACAGGCGCTCGAAGTTCGACGGCGCGCCGACGTCCATGGCGTTCGACGGCGTCCGCACGCTCCCGTCGAACGCGTAGGCGTCCGCCTCCCCTGCCAGATGGCGCGGGAAGTAGTCGTTGCGGTTGTGCGCCGCCAGGAAGCCGGCCACGGGCATGCCCGCCTCTGCGGCCAGCATCCCGGCCGTGAGGTTGCCGAGGTTGCCACTGGGAACGACGACCTCGAAGGGCTCGCGGCGCCCGAGCGCTTCCCAGGCGCGCGCGGTGCCCCACAGGTAGTACAGGAGCTGCGGCAGCAGCCTGCCGACGTTGATCGAGTTCGCCGAGGAGAGCCGCACGGCCGCCAGCTCGGCGTCGGCGAACGCCGCCTTGACGAGGCGCTGGCAGTCGTCGAACGTTCCGGCCACCGCGAAGGTCCTGACGCCCGGTCTGGCCGCCGTCAGCTGCGCTTCCTGAACGGGGCTGACGCCGCCGGAGGGGTAGAGCACGGCGACGCGGACGCGTTCAAGGCCGGCGAACGCGTCCGCCACGGCGCTGCCCGTGTCGCCGGACGTGGCCGCCAGCACCGTGACCCGCTCGCCCCTGCGGGTCAGCGCGGCGTCCATCGCCCTGGCCAGCGACCGGGCGCCCACGTCCTTGAAGGCCGCCGTCGGCCCGTGGAAGAGTTCCAGCACGAAGACGTCTTCCGACAGGCGCGTGACGGGCCACTCGAAGTCGAGTCCGGCCGCGACGGCCGTCGCGGTGCCCGTCCCCATGTAAGGCGGCAAGACGGCCAGCGCAAGGGCGGCAGGCGACTCGGCGGCCTCCCAGCCGAGCGGCAGCGGGGCGATGCTCGTTGGCCAGTAGAGGCCGCCGTCCGGCGCGAGCCCGGCGAGCATGGCGTCGTCGAACGAGACGTCCGGCGCGCCGGAACGGCCGGCACGGGTGCTCCGGTAGCGCATCACAGCTCCTCGATCCCTTCGTCCGCCGCGCCGGCCGGTACGGTCGCGGCCGTCCGCAAGGGCAGCGGGCCTTTTACGCCCTCGGCGACGGCGAGGAGGTCGGCGACCACCCCGCTGGCCGTGGCTCCGCCGCCGGCGCCGGGGCCACGCACCGCGATCAGGCCGCCGGGATCGCCGGAGAAGAGCAGGGCGTTGGTGGCGCCGGTGGTCAGGAGGGGGTGGGTGCGCGGCAACGACACGGGTCGCACCGTGGCCGCCCAGCGCCCCGCCTCAGGTGCGATGCTGGCGACGAGCCGGACGTGCCTACCCCGCGCCAGCTCGCGCCCCATCGCGGCGGGCGTGAGGCCGCTGATGCCGCGCGTCCTTGAACGCACGTCGTGCCACGCCAGGTCCGGGTCGAAGGCCAGCCGGCCGAGCACGCTCAGCTTGTGCGCGGCGTCGAGCCCTTCCACGTCGAGCGTCGGGTCCGCCTCGGCGTAACCGAGCCGCTGCGCCTCGGCCAAGGCGGAGGTGTAGGTGCCCCCCTCCTCCATCGCCGCCAGGATCACGTTGCACGTGCCGTTCAACACGGCGTGCAACGCCAGTGGGCGGGAGCCTCGCAAACAGCCGGCGAGGACGCCGACGGACGGCGTGCCGGCCATGACGGCGGCCTCGAAGTGGACACGCCCCTCACGCGTATGGGGGAGGAACTCCCGCCAGCGCTCGGCCAGGGCCGCCTTGTTCGCCGTGACGAGCGGCAGGCCGCGCGCGAGGTGGCGCAGCGCCAGGTCGGCCGGCTGGCCGGTGCCGCCGGCGACCTCCACGACGACGTCGGCGTCCGCCAGGATACGGGCGTCCGCGGTCACGAGCTCGTCGGCGCGCGGGAATGCGCGCCGACGACCGGCGTCGCGCACCAGCACCCCGATGAGCTCGAACTCCCGTCGCCCTTCCAGGAGCGAGACGACCGCCCCGCCGACGGTGCCCCCGCCTATGAGCGCGACCCTGGCGCGGCGGCCACCGCCTGCGGGTCCGGCGCTTGCGGAGGCTTCCGCCGGCTCTGGGGGGCTTCCGGGGGTGGAGGGTCCTCCGCGCCCGCGCTCCGTCTGATAGGCTTCGGGTTCGGAAGTCGCCCGTGAGTTCATGACAGGCGCACTCTAACACTAGGAGAGACCGTCCCAGACACGAGCCTCGCGGCTCCGGAGTCGGGCGGGCACGGGAGTGAGATGCTAGGCATAGGTATCGTCGGCCTACCCAACGTCGGCAAGAGCACGCTGTTCAACGCCATCACCAAGGCCGGTGTGGAGGCCGCGAACTACCCGTTCGCCACCATCGACAAGAACGTCGGCGTCGTGAGCGTGCCGGACGAGCGCCTCACCGTCCTGCGGGAGATGTACACGAAGGGCGAGCGGACGCCCAACCTGATCACCACGCACGTCGAGTTCGTCGACATCGCTGGGCTCGTGCAAGGTGCCCACAAGGGGGAGGGGTTGGGCAACCAGTTCCTCGCCCACATCCGCGAGGTGGCGGCTATCGCCCACGTCGTGCGCTGCTTCGACGACCCCAACATCGTCCACGTCTCGGGCGGTGTCGACCCGACCACCGACATCGAGGTCATCGACACGGAGCTGATCCTGGCCGACATCGCGACCCTGGAGAAGCGCCTCGACCGGCTGCGGCGCAGCGCGAAGGGGAACCCGGAGGACGCGGCCCTCGTGCCGCGCCTGGAGCAGGTGCTCGAGCGGCTTGGGGAGGGCGTGCCTGCCCGCGCCGTCGACGCCGAGCTCCCCGCCGACATCGGGCTGTTGACGGCCAAGCCGGTCATCTACGTCTGCAACGTGGCGGAGTCCGACGTGGCGAGCGGCAACGCGCACGTGGAGGCGGTGCGCGCCGCTGCCGCCAAGGAAGGTGCCGACGTCGTCGTCATCTCCGCTCGTATCGAGGAGGAGCTCGCCCAGCTCGACGCCGAGGAGGCCCAGGTGTTCCTCGCCGACATGGGGCTGGAGCGGCCGGGCCTCGAACGTCTGATCCGCACTGGCTACCATACGCTCGGCCTCCTGACGTTCCTCACGGCGGGCGAGAAGGAGGTCAGGGCCTGGACCGTCAAGGCCGGCAGCAAGGCGCCGCAGGCGGCGGGCGAGATCCACTCCGACTTCGAGCGCGGCTTCATCCGCGCCGAGGTCGTGAGCTACGCGGACCTCGTGGCGGCCGGCAGCCTGGCCAACGCGCGCGCGCGCGGGAAGCTGCGCGTGGAAGGCAAGGAGTACGTCGTCCAGGACGGCGACGTCATGAACTTCCTCTTCAACGTCTAGCTAACCGGCGACCCGGCTCCCCGAACGCCGGCCGCACGCCGTGACGACGTCCGGTCCGGTGTCGTCACCACGTGCGGGAGCGCGTCCGGCCGGTCGCTAGAACACGGGTCCGACCCGGAAGGCGAACACGCCGGTCGGATGCCGCTCGCTGAAGGCGTAGTCGAGCCGGATGGCCGGCAGCACGATCCCCGCGAAGCCGAGGTTCACCTGCACGCCAAGGCCCGCGCCGGCGAACACGGGCGTCTCGTAGTCGGCGAACCCAGGAACGCTCGAGGCCCAGCCGAGGTCGACGAAGGCGAGGCCGATGACGGTCTGGGTGGCGACGGTCGATAGCCCGAAGTCGTAGCGGTACTCGAGGGACGCCGTGGCGTAGGTCTTGGACAGCGAGAAGTCGTCCACCGTGTAGCCGCGGATCTGCGTAGCGAGCTCGTTCGTGCGCCCGACGGTGAAGCGCTTGGACACCGGGTAATCGCCGCCGAACTGGTGCCCTACGTCCAACCTGACGGCGAAGACGTGGCTCTTGTCCGTCACCTCCGCCGGCATCAGGTCGGCGACGCGCGCGTAACCGCGCACGCCGGCCGTCACCTGCTCGTAAACGTAGCCGGAACGCACGCCGTTCAACAGGAAGTCGTTCCCGAAGCCAACTCCGACGCCCCCGTACGCCCCCATGCCGTCGGCCGGGAAGTTGGTGTCGGTGCGCGTGTCGTAGACGGCACGTGCACCCACGAAAGCGGACAGGCCGCTCGTCGGGAGGTAGTCGATCGCGAAGCTGCTCGGGGTGGAGCACGTGCTCGGGTTCTGCACGACGCCGCCTTGCACGTCGCACTCCGCCGTGGGGGGCTCGAGCTTGTACTCGTTGTAGGCGCCGTTGGCGGAGACCGTCAGGTAGGTGGAGTCGAAGATCGGCCTGCCCACGGTGAAGCCGAGACCGCTAGAGCGCAACGCGTAGTCGCCGACGCGCACCCTGTTCTCCTCCCGGTCGACCAGGCCCGGGTACGTGACCGTGGTGCTGTTGCCGACCGTGAGGGGGTTGTTGTTGCTCACGACGCTGTAGAGCGAGACGTTGACGGAGGTCGGCACCTCCATGAAGTCGAGCGCGTCGACGTACAGCCACGGGATCGAGTAGTTGAGGCGCCCGCCGAGCATGATGCCGAGGTCGGTGTTGAGGACGTCGACCTCGGCCCCGACGGTATGCGCCAAGCCGAGGAAGTTCTTCTCGGAGTACGAGAGGCTGCCGGAGAAGCCCGTGTCGGTCGCGTACTCCGCGGCGGGTCTCAGCTCGCCCGTCTGGCGCTTGGCCAGCACGACGATCACGCGCGCCTCGTCCGGACCCTCCGCGGGCTCGAGGTTGTAGTTGAGCACGTCGACGACGCCAAGCGCAGCCACCTGCCTGAGGCCGTCCACGATCTGCTTGTCGGAGACGACGCTGCCGATGGGCGGCAGGTAGCGCGTGACGACGGACTCCTTGGTCGAGCTCGGCTCGCCTTGGTACCGGACCTCGTAGCCGACGGTCTTGAGCTCGGTGACGCGCTGGACGTACGTGCCGTCGTCGTAGGAGAAGTCGGGCCGCGTCAGCACGCGGTAACCGGCGGCCTGGTAGGCCCGCACGATGGCCCCGAAGTCCTCCTGGGCGAGCACGGAGGTGAAGGTGTCGCCGACCTGGAGGTTGAGCGCCGCCGTCAGCTCCTCGGCGCCGAGGACCGTGTTCCCCTCGATCCGGATGGCGTCGACGGTGCCGGCGGTCTCGGGAGCGCCGAGCTTGAAGGTCACGCGCACGCCGCCGCTCGCCGACACGCCGGCCTCGAGCTGGATGTCGGAGGACCGGCCGCGGGCCAGGCGCTTCACGTCCGCCAGGAGCGTGTCGTAGTTGAACAGGTCGCCCGGGTGGAGGGAGAGGGCGGTCGGGTCGACTCCGAGGGCGGTCGTGTCGATGGACGAGATGGTCAGCTCGAGGACGCGCACGGTGAACACGCCGCCCACCAGGCTCGTGGTGCTCGTGTCGACGCCGCTGCCGCGGTAGCCGAGGTTGCGGTAGCGCGTGGCGACGGCCTCGACGGTGGCGCTGTACTGCTGCGGGTCGAACTCGCCGGAACGCTCCAAGGGCTGGAACATGAGGCCGAGGTCGCCGTCCGTGAGCACGGTGTTGCCCTCGAAGACGACCCTGTCTATCGTCGCCGCCTCGTCGACCGTGTAGGTGAGGCGCACGGGCACGGCGTCGGCGCTCGCGGCGAGGTCGGGCGCCGCCGCGATCCCGAGGTCGACCTCGACGTCGAACGGGAAGCCGGCCTGGCGGTAGAGTTGGCGGATGGTGTCCTTCGCCTCCTCGGCGCGGGTCGTGTTGTACACGCGGCCCGGCTCGAGGAGGTTGGTGACTCGCAGGGCCTCGAGCAGCGTAGCGCTCGGCAAGCTCGTGGCGCCCTCGAACTCGATCTCCCCGATCCGCGGGTTCTCCTTGACCGCGATGACGAGGACGGGACCGGCCGCGGCGTTCTCGATCGTGAGCGTGACCGTCTCGAACGTCCCGAGGCTGTAGACGCGGTTGCGCTCTGCCTCCAGGTCGACGTCCTGAGCGTTGGTGCCGACGCGGGACGTGACGATGGTCCTCACTATGTCTGCGTAGGTCGTGGTGCCCGTGACGCGCACCTCTACCAGCCTGCCCTGCACCGCCGGCTGTGCGAAGGCCGTCAGCGTAGCAAGGAGGATGACCAGGACGACGTACAGGCGGGTTAGTCGCATGCGAGCAGTTTACCTGTGCAGGTGAGAGGTTTGAGAGCGTCTGCGGGCGCGAGCCGAGCTCTGCCGTGCGCTCGGCCTCGGTCGCCCGCAACGGAGCGCCTGAGCGTGGGCCTGGCGTGACGCGACGGCGCGCGCCCGGTGAATGCCGGGCCGCCCCGCCGGCCCGAACTTCCGGCGCGCGCCCGGCCGCGGTTATGATTCGCCCATGTCAGACGTGGTCGCTCACGCGAACGCCCGGCTGGGGGCGGCGCTCGATGCCTTGCGCGGCTCCACCGGCCTGGTGCCCGAGGTAGCGTTGGTGCTCGGCTCCGGCCTGGGGCCGCTCGCGGACGAGATCGAGGACGCCACCTCCGTCCCTTACGGCGCCATCCCCGGCATGCCGGTCTCCTCCGCCCCCGGCCACGCCGGCCGCCTCGTCATGGGCCGCTTGGCGGGCAGGTCGGTCGTAGCCATGCAGGGTCGCGTGCACCCCTACGAAGGCTTCACCGCGCAAGAGTGCACCTACCCCATCGCGCTCATGCATGGCCTAGGCGCCAGGAGCCTCGTCGTCACCAACGCGTGCGGAGGGCTGAACCCCGCCTTCGCGGCCGGCGACATCATGCTGCAGCTCGACTTCATCAACTTCACGGGTCAGAACCCGCTCATCGGACCGAACGACGACGCCTACCCGCGGTTCCCGGTCATGTTCGACTGCTACGACCCAGAGTACGTCGAGCGCGCGCGCTCGGCAGCCATCGCCGAAGGGATCCATCTGCGCGAGGGCGTCTACCTCGCCATCAGCGGGCCGGCGTACGCGAGCCGCGCGGAGCTGCGTGCGTTCCGAACCCTCGGAGCCGATGCCATCGGCATGTCGACGGTGTTCGAGGTCATCAGGGCGCGGCACCTGGGGATGCGGGTCCTCGGCATCTCGACGGTCACGGACATGGCGCTCCCGGATCGCGACGAGCACGCCACGGGCGACGAGGTGCTGGCCGTTGCCGCGCGCACGGGCGCCACCTTTCGCCGCCTCGTTCGCGCGGTGCTTCCGGGTCTCGAGTAGACGTGGCGACTGCGGCGCGCGACCTCGCGGACGGCCGCGGCTCCACCGGGGTCAAGGAGGGCGCATGAGCAGACTGACGCCGCTCGACATCCGGCATGTCGAGTTCTCGCGTAGGGCGGGCGGGTACGACCGGCGGGAGGTGAAGGCGTTCATGGAGCGCCTGGCGCTGGAGGTGGAGGACGCGCTGCGTGAGTCCCAGGGCCTACGCAAGCGGCTCTCCGCCGCCGAAGCGGAGGTCGCGCGCCTGCGTAACGCCGAGGCCGAACTGCAGACCGCCGTGATGGCCGCGGAGCGCATAGCCGGCGACCTGAAGGAGACGGCCAAGCGCGAGGCGCAGCTCCTCCTCGACGACGCCGAGCGCCAGCGCCGCGCGCGCCTGGCCGACGTCGAGGACGGCCTCCTCCGGTCCCACGCCAGGCTGGAGGCCCTCGAGATGCAGCGCAGGCTCTTCAAGGAGCAGTTCCGGGCCCTGTTGCAAGCCTACGCCACGGCCCTGGAGGCGGACGACGACGTGGAGGCCCGGCCGTCGGGAAGCGTGTCGGAGACGGGCCCCGTCGCCCCCACGCCCAGGCAGACGCGGACCATCGATCCCGAGGAAGCGCTGCTGGACGACACGGTCAGGCCCTAGCTGTGCTCGCCCTGGTGGGGTTCGAGCGGGGCGTTCAGGAGCAGTCGTCGCCCAGTCGCGCCAACGCCTCGTCGAGCGTCTTCCAGGGGAGTACCGCGCACTTGACGCGCGCCGGCAGCTTGGCGATGCCGGCGAGCGCCTGCAGGTCGCCAAGGTCCACGCCGGGTTCCTCCCCGCGGATCAGGCGTTGGAAACCGGCAGACAGCTCGGCCGCATGCCCGGCGTCCTTGCCTTTGATGGCGCTCGCCATGAGGCTCGCCGACGCTTGGGAGATGGCGCACCCCTCGCCTACGAACCCGACGTCCAGGCCCTCCGCCCCGCGCCGCAGGTAGAGCGTCAGCTCGTCGCCGCAGCTGGGGTTGACGCCCTCCTGCGCCACTACGCCCCGACCCTCGAGCGCCCCATGCTGGCGGGGGCTGCGGTAGTGCTCGAGGATCAGGTCCTGGTAGATGTCGTCTAGGAAGCCCACGCCCGCTTCACGCCTCCTCGCGCCGCGGAGCCGCGTGCGTGTGCGCCGTCGTCAAGCCGCGCGCCGCGCGCCCGCGCGGCCCGTGCGCGCCGAAGCGCTCCACGAGGCGCCGCAGGGCCAGAGCGAAGCGCTCGACCTCGGCGCGCGTGGTGTAGAGGTAGAAGCTCGCTCGCGCGGTCGCGGCCACCCCGAGGACCGCTCCGAGCGGCTGGGCGCAGTGATGGCCGGCTCGCACAGCGATCCCCTCGAGGTCGAGGATGGTTGCGACGTCGTGCGCATGGAGCCCCGCCACGTCGAAGGTGACGATGCCGCCGCGGTCGTCGCCTCGGGGACCGAAGAGCGTCAGGCCCGGGACGCCGTCGAGCAGGTCGAGCGCGTAGCCCGCGAGCTCGTGGTCGTGGCGCGCCACCTCGGCCATCCCCACCGCGCCGAGGTAATCGACGGCGGCCGCCAGGCCGACGGCCTCCGCCACGCTCGGCGTGCCGGCCTCGAAGCGCGCCGGGATATCGGCGTAGGTGCTGTCCTCGAGCGTCACGCGTCTGATCATCTCGCCGCCCCCCAGGAAGGGCGGCATCGCCTCCAGCACCTCGGCTCGCGCCCATAGGCCGCCGATGCCGGTAGGGCCGAGCATCTTGTGGCCGGAGAACGCGTAGAAGTCGCAACCGAGCGCCCGCACGTCGACTTCGAGGTGCGGCGCGCCCTGCGCTCCGTCCACGAGGAGGAGCGCGCCCGCCGCGTGGGCGAGCCTGGCGATCTCGGCCACCGGATTGACGGCTCCGAGGACGTTGCTCATATGGAAGGTCGACACGAGCTTCGTGCGCGGGCCGATGACCGAGCGCATGGCGTCGAGGTCCAGCCGCTGCTCCCCGGTGAGCGGCACGGGCCGGATGACGATGCTGCGCTCGCGCTTGAGGAAGTGCCAAGGCACGAGGTTCGCGTGGTGTTCGGCGACGCTGAGCACCACCTCGTCGCCGGGCCCGAGGTTCGTCCGCCCCCAGCTCGCCGCGACCAGGTTGATGGCCTCGGTCGTGTTGCGCGTGAACACGAGCGAGCGCGACTCCGGCGCGCCGATGAAGCGCGCCACGCGCTCCCGGGCGCGCTCGAAGGCGTCTGTCGCCTCCGTCGCGAGCGTGTGGGCGCCCCTATGGACGTTGGCGTGGTGGCGCTCGTAGTACTCCTGCATGGCGGCCACGACCTGCCTGGGCCGCTGGCTGGAGGCCGCGCTGTCCAGGTAGGTGAGGGGGTGGCCGTTGACCTCGCGGCCCAGGATCGGGAAATCGCGCCTCAGCGCCAAGACGTCGCGCTCGTCCATCTGTTCGGAGTCTAGCACCGGCCCGCTGCTGCCCCTTACCCCGCGCGAACGCTCTGTTAGGCCTCGCCGGCGGCCTCTCCGCCGGCGCAACGAACGCCATGGCGGCCGGCGGAACCGGGCGCCGAGCGGCGCGGCGGTAGACTCGACCCGTGCGGCTCGTCAGCCTGACGCAGCTCAATTTCCGCAACCTGCGCACGCCGCGCGTCGACTTCCCGAGCGGGGTGGTGGCGGTGGTCGGGCGCAACGCGGCCGGCAAGAGCAACCTCCTGGCCGCCGCGTACTTGGCCTGCACGGGTGAGGCGGTCGGCGGCAAGCTCGCGCGCCAGGTCAGGCTCGGTGAGGAGGAGGCGTACGTCGCGGCCGAGATCGAGCACGATGAGGGCGTGTCGCGCGTCGAGGTCGGCCTGGGGGCCGGCAAGAAGGTCGTGAAGGTCGACGGTCAGGCGGCCAAGGTCGGGGACGTGGCGCGCGTCGTGAGCGCCGTGCTCCTCACGCCGGAGGACAGCGACCTGGTGCACGGGCCGCCGGCCGCGCGGCGCGCCTACCTGGACGGTCTCCTCACCAAGCTCTCGTTGCGCTACGCCCTCCTCCACCGCGAGTACTCCCGCGTGCTCGAACAGCGCAACGCCCTCCTCCGTGCCGGACGTTTCGGCGCCGAGCTGGCGCCGTGGAGCGAGCGGTTCGTGGCCCTCGGGACGGAGGTCGGCGCGCTGCGGGAGCGCGCCGCCGTGCGCCTCGCACCGTTGGCGACCGAGGTCTACCGCGAGGTGGCCGGGGCCGGGGCGCTCGCCCTGAGCCTGAGCAAGGCGCAAGGCGAACTCTCCCTCGAGGAGGCCTTGGCGGCGGGGGGCCAGGCCGAACGCGCCAGGGGCCAGACCCTGGTCGGGCCGCACCGCGACGACCTGCGGCTCGAACTGGACGGCGTCTCCCTGCCGGAGTACGGCTCGCGCGGCGAGGCGCGCACGGCGGCCCTCGCGCTCCGGGTCGCCGAGTACCGGCTCTTGAGCGAGAAGCACCGAGAGCCGCCCGTGCTGCTCATCGACGACTTCACGGCGGAGCTCGACGCGACCAGGCGCGCCTACCTCCTCGAGCTGGCGAGCGCGACCCCGCAGGCCCTCGTCTCCGGCACGGAGCCTCCGCCGCTGGCCCAGGTCCTGATCGAGATGGCGGGCGGGCACGCCCGTCAGGTGGAGGGTAGCCGTGCGTGAGCGGCACGTCTCGGAGCTGATCGAGGAGGTCTTCCGCCGGGCCGCCGTCAAGCGCGGCGTGCGGCGCGCCGGGGCCGTCATCGCGTGGCGCGCCGTCGCCGGGGCCGAGCTGGCCGCCTTCAGCACGGCCGTGGCCCTTCGCGACGGGGTCTTGTACGTCAACGTCAACGACTCCGAGACGGCCATGCACTTGAGCCTCGGGCGCCACCGGCTCGTCGACGCTTACCGCGCGTACCTCGGCAACGCCGACGTCCGCGACATCCGCTTCCAGGTCGGGCGCCTGGACGACGGGGACGAGCGGCCCGCCTCGAACCGCGCGCTGATCGCGCCTGACCCCGCCGCGCTCGCGGCGCTGACCGCGAGCCTGCAACGGCTCGACCTGCCGGAGGAGCTGGAGCGAGCGACGCTGGCGGCCGGCACCCGCTTCCTCGGCCTGCAGGCGGCCCGCCGCGAGCTGGGCTGGACCACGTGCCCGACCTGCGGCGCCCTGCACGACGGACCCTTGCGCCCGGAGTCGTTGAGGGAGGCCGCCCGCAAGGCGGCTGGCAGGCGTGATGCCGACGCGGAACTGGAACGCGCCCTATGCCAGGCTTGTTACCGCTACGCCCACGAGGGGCGGGTAGTGGCCGCCGCGGAACGCCTCCGCACGGCGCCCCGTGCGGAGGTGGACGGGCTCGGCGAGGACGAGCGCGCCGTGGCCGCCTACCTGGCGGCCCGGTCGCTCGACTCCGTCATCGCCACCCTCCTGCCCGCCGCCGTGACCGACGACCGCCTCGCCCTGCAGCTCGAGAGCGTGGTGCGGTGCAGGCTCGCGCTCGAGCATGGGCGCGAGCCCGAGACGTTCACGCCCGCCGACTTCCACGCCTTCGACCCGCACGTCGCCAACGTCCTACGGTTGGCGGGGGGCCGAGGCTGACGACGCGCGGCCCGCCGCGCGCGACCTCGATCGGAGACCATATGACCAACCCCGTGGCACTGATAATCCTCGACGGCTTCGGCTTGGCCCCTGCCGGGCCCGGCAACGCCGTCGCCCTCGCGCGCACCCCCGTCTTCGACCGCCTGTGGCGCGAGCGACCCCACACCCAGTTGCAGGCGTCAGGTCCGGCAGTCGGTCTGCCCGAAGGTCAGATGGGCAACAGCGAGGTCGGTCACCTCAACCTGGGGGCCGGGCGCGTCGTGAAGCAGAGCCTCACGTACATCCAGGGGCTCATCGACGACGGCTCGTTCTACACCAACCCCGTGCTGCTGCGAACGTTCGCCGCGGCTCGTGGCCACACCCTGCACCTGCTCGGCCTGGTCAGCGACGGCGGCGTGCACTCCGACCTGAAGCACCTCCTGGCCCTACTGGAGCTCGCCGGTCGCGAGCGCCTCGCGCGGGTGCGCGTCCACGCGTTCACGGACGGGCGCGACTCCCCGCCGGACGGAGGCGTTCGTTACCTCGCGACGCTCGAGGAGGCCCTCGCCCGCTTGCGCGAGGCCGGTTGCGACGCTCGGGTGGCCACCGTCTGCGGGCGGTACTACGCCATGGACCGCGACCGCAGGTGGGAGCGCACCAAGCTCGCCTACGACCTGATCGTGTGCGCGCGGGGCGAGTACACGGCCGGCAGCGCCGTAGCGGCCGCCGAGGCCGCGTACGCCCGCGGCGAGACGGACGAGTTCATCCGGCCGACCGTGATCACCACGGACAGCACGCCGTCCGAGGACGGTGCGGCCGACGACGGCGCCGTGCGGGACGGCGACGCGGTGCTCTACTTCAACTTCCGAACGGACCGGGCGCGGCAGCTCAGCCACGCGCTCGTCGGCGACGACGGCTGGGGCGGGTTCGAGCGGTGCCGGACGCCGCGCACGACGTTCGCCTCGCTCATGGAGTACGACAAGGAGCTCCACGTCCCGTTCGCCTTCTCCGTCCCGCCCGTCCTGGAGACGTTGCCCGAGGTGCTGGCGGAAGCGGGTCTGAAGCAGTACCACACGGCCGAGACGGAGAAGTACGCGCACGTGACCTACTTCTTCGACGCGCAGCGCGAGGAGCAGCAAGTCGGTGAGGAGCGGCGCATGGTCGCGTCGCCGAAGGTGGCTACCTACGACCTGCAGCCGGAGATGAGCGCGCGCGAGCTGGCGGCGCTGACCGCCGCGCGGTTGCGGGAGCGTGACGACAACTTCGTGCTCGTCAACTTCGCCAACCCGGACATGGTCGGGCATACGGGCGTGATCGCCGCCGCCGTCGAGGCCTGCGAGGTCGTCGATGCCTGCCTGGGCGAGGTCCTCGACGCCGTGCTGGCGCGCGGCGGCGCCGCGATCGTGCTGGCCGACCACGGCAACGCCGAGAAGATGCTCGAGGCTGACGGTAGCCCCCACACCGCCCACACGACGAACCCTGTGCCGTGCGTGCTCGTGAGCGACGACCCCGCCCTGGCCGACGCGCGCCTGCGCCCGGGCGGCATCCTCGGTGACGTCGCGCCTACGGTGCTCGAGCTGTTGGGCGTGCCGCAACCGCCCGAGATGACGGGGAAGTCCCTGCTGGCGCGGGGTTAACCGGCGCCGAGGTCGAGCGTCAGCAGCGGCACGCGCATCTCCTCGGGGGTGAGCGAGCCGTGCATCCCGGCGGGCAGGTCCGCCGGTCCGGCCCCCGAGCCCCCCGGCTCGGCGCGCACGCGCTCGGCCTCCCAGAGCGCCGCCCCTCCGCGGGCCAGCAGGACCACGTCGCCGACGCGCCTGGTCGCCTCGGGGTGCAGGCTACCGGGGTCGCCGTAAAGGCCGGCAGCCAACGCCTCCTCGCCGCGCAGCGCCAGGAAGCTCCCACCCAAGCGCGCGCAGGCGGCATGGAGCTCGTCCGCCGCGCCGGGGCGCGCGTAGAGGTAGACGTGGCGCGGCTCGCCGCCCTCACGGCGGGCCAGCAGGGGGCGCAGCTCGCCGAGCTCTCCCAGGTAGGCCGCCTCGGACGGCGGTACGGCGTGGTGGCCGTGGTCGGCGGTGACGAGGACGAGGGTGTCGCGCCGCGCGGCGGGCGACAGGCGCCCGAGCAGCCGCGCGAGCCCGGACACGAACGCTTCGAGCAGGGGCGCGTAGCTCGCGCTCGGTGGGCCATCGCGGTGCTGGAGCGAGTCCAGGTCGGGGAAGTAGGCGAAGCTGTAGCCGCGCCCGCCCGCCGACGCCTCGAGGTGCTCTCGCAGCTGCGTCAACAGGTCGACCCAGCCGATGTAGCCGCGCACGCGAGCCCCGGCGGTCTGCATGCGCGACAAGGGGCTCCGGGTGATCTCGTGGGGGTAGAAGGCGGTGCTCGCCACGCCCTGGGGCGCCAAGACCTGGTAGACGGTCGGGATCGGCAACGCCGCCTCGGGCGCGAGGCCCCAGGCCTCGAGGTCGCCGCTGCGCGCCGCCGCGGCCCAGGCCGGCCGCCAGAAGAGCATGTTCGCGACGAAGCCGGGGCGTGGGAGGTACTGCGTGTAGCCGAGGAAGCCCGTCTCGCCCGGGCTCGCCCCGTTCCCCGCCAGGACGGTGGTGGCGACGACCGTCGTGGACGGCGCTACGGTGAGGAGGGGCTCGCCGAGCGGTCCGCTCGGGCTCCAGCCGGGCGTGTAGCGCTCGAGCAGGGCGGCGAGGCCGAGGTCGTCCTTCGCCACCTGATCGGCGAGCCGGTGGTAGCCGAGCCCGTCCACCAAGAGGACGACGACCCTGCGAGCGTTCCCGGGCAGGCCGGGCAGTGCCAGCGGCGCCGAGCGCCACCCCTCGCCGGCGCCGAGCAGGTGCCCGACGGTGCTCGGCACGCTCGTGAGGGAGCGGCCCGAGGCGTACGGCGCTACGAACTCGGGGCCTAGGAGGTCTTGCAGGTCCGTCATGGCGACACCTCCGGGGGTGCGGTCGGCATGCTCGAAGTTACCTCGCGTGCGCCCTCACGTTTCACGCTAAGACGAGGCGCCCCCGGTCTACCCGGGGGCGCCTCGTCTTAGCGTAGTGGCGCGCTCGGCCCATCAGCGCTCCGTTAGGGAGCCGCCCGGGCCACGCCGCCTCGCGCGCGGCTCTTAGAAGTCCATCCCGCCCATGTCGCCGCCCGGCATCGGGGGCGTCTTGTCTTCCTTCTCCGGCCGGTCGGCGATGACGACCTCGGTCGTGAGGAGGAGCGCGCCGATGGAGGCCGCGTTCTGGAGGGCGGTACGGGTGACCTTGGCCGGGTCGACGATGCCGGCCTTGAACATGTCGTCGACGTAGGTGTCGTTGGCGGCGTCGTAACCGTACTTGCCGTCGTTCCTGTTCAGGATGGCGTTCACGACGACGCTGCCTTCGGCGCCGGCGTTGGCCGCGATCTGGCGCGCGGGCTCCTCGAGGGCGCGCATGAGGATCTGGGCGCCCGTGCGCTCATCGCCGTCGAGCTTCTTGACGAGGTCCTTGACGGCCGTGATGGCGTGGATGAGGGTGACGCCGCCGCCGGCGACGATGCCTTCCTCGACGGCCGAGCGGGCCGTGGAGAGGGCGTCCTCGTAGCGGTGCTTCTTCTCCTTGAGCTCCGTCTCCGTCGCGGCGCCTACGCGGATGACGGCGACGCCGCCCGCGAGCTTGGCGAGGCGCTCCTGGAGCTTCTCGCGGGCGTAGTCGGAGTCGGTGTGATCGAGCTCCGCCTTGATGCCCTTGATGCGCTCCTCGATGCCTTCCTTGCTGCCCTGACCCTCGATGATGGTCGTCTCGTCCTTGCTGCTACGGACGCGCTTCGCGCGGCCGAGCTGGTTGAGGCGCACGTTCTCGAGCTTGTGGCCGAGCTCCTCGCTGATGACCTCGCCGCCGGTGACGGCCGCGATGTCGCGGAGCATCTCCTTGCGGCGGTCGCCGAAGCCGGGGGCCTTGACGGCCGAGATGTTGAGGGTGCCGCGCAGGCGGTTGACGACGAGCGTGGCGAGGGCCTCGCCTTCGATGTCCTCCGCGATGATGAGGAGCGGCTTGCCGGTCTGGGCGACCTGCTCGAGAACGGGCAGGAGGTCCTTGAGGGCGCTGATCTTCTTCTCGTGGATGAGGATGTAGGCGTCCTCGAGCACCGCCTCCATGGCGTCGGAGTCGGTGATGAAGTACGCGCTGACGTAGCCCTTGTCGAACTGCATGCCCTCGACGAAGTCGAGCTCCGTGTCCATGGTCTTCGACTCTTCGACGGTGATCACGCCGTCGCGGCCGACCTTGTCCATGGCGTCGGAGATCTGCTTGCCGACCTCGGCATCGTTCGCGGAGATGGAGGCCACCTCGGCAACGGCCTTGCTGTCCTCGACGGGCTTGGCCATCGCGTGGATGCTGGCGACGACGGCCTCGACGCCCTTCTCGATGCCGCGCTTGAGCGCGAGCGGGCTGGCGCCGGCCGCGACGTTGCGCAGGCCCTCGCGCACGATGGCCTGACCGAGCACGGTGGCGGTGGTGGTGCCGTCGCCCGTGATCTCGTTCGTCTTGCTCGCGATCTCGATGAGGAGCTTGGCGCCGATGTTCTCGAGCGAGTCGGCGAGCTCGATGTCCTTGGCGACGGTGACGCCGTCCTTGGTGATGGTCGGTCCGCCGAACTTCTTCTCCAGGACGACGTTACGCCCCTTCGGTCCGAGCGTAACCTTGACGGCGTTAGCGACTGCGTTGACGCCGCGCTCGAGCGAGCGGCGGGCGTCTTCCTTGAAGGTCAGGTCCTTGGCCATGTTCTCTCCGTATCCGTTCCGGTTCTAGTTACGTAACAAGTCGTTGGTCTTGATCTCGCGCTCTCGTCTTTACGGGGAGCGGCGCGCCTTACTCGAGGACGGCGTGGATGTCGCGCTGGCTCAGGATCATCAACTCCTGACCGCCCAGGTCGACCTCCGTGCCGCCGTACTTGGCGAAGAGCACGGTGTCGCCGACCTTGACCTCCATCGGCTCGCGCGAGCCGTTGTCCAGGAGCTTGCCGCTGCCGACGGCGATGACCTTGCCGCGCTGGCTCTTCTCCTTGGCGCTGTCCGGCAACACGATGCCGCTTAGGGTCGTCTGGGGCTCGTCGATGACTTCGACCACGACCTTGTCGCCGATAGGCCTGAGGTTCTGCTTCTTGTCCGCCATGGGTTCCTCCATTGAAGGGCTGAACTTGGCAGTCTCGGCATGAGACTGCCAAACGGCCATATCCTATCCAGGCTCCAACGGTGGTGTCAAGCGCAGTCTATCAAGCCATTTGAGCGTATGTCACTCATGTCGCTTGCTCGCGCTCATGCATACGGCGGCGCAGGCCGGAGACCCGGCGCTCCGATCCGCACCGGGTTCCCTCACACGCCGACGGTGCGTCGCAGGCCACCGTATCCGCAAGTGAGGCCGAGGCCATCGCCGGTTCCCCCGCGCTCCGACGGTGCGTCGAGGACACCGTGTCTGCCGAGCTCGCCGACGCCGCTCAACCGCGGCGCAAGCCGATCACGAGCGCGGTTACAAACGCGGCTCCGAACGGCAGGTTGTACGTGAGCATGGCGAGGAGCCCTTGCCACAACTGCTCCAACCTCGTCGGTTCGAGCAGCGGATCGACCGAAGCCTGGATCCTGCCCCAGTCGACGCTCAGGTAGCCGGACCAGGCGAGGAGCTGGATGACGACGAAGAGAACGCCAACGGCGAGCGCGACGAACTTGCCGACCTTCTTGAGGGCGAAGCCCGCCACGAACCCCGCCACGGCCCCGAAAGACAGCTGCTGCACCCAGGGCATGACGCTCGTGAGGTCGACGTTCACTCTCAGGCAGGGTAGCACGGCTCGAACGCGACCGGTCGCGCTCATGCGGCTGGGGTAATATCGACCTCGTGAGCCTCCCAGCTTCGCTGCGCATCTCGACCGAGGTAGCGGACGCGTTGACCGAACGCGCGCCCGTCGTCGCGTTGGAGTCGACCGTCATCACCCACGGTCTGCCGCGCCCGCACAACCTCGAGCTCGCCAAGCGTCTCGAGGAGGTCGTGCGCGAGGGAGGCGCCGTGCCGGCCACCGTCGCCGTCGTCGCCGGCGAGGTCAGGGTCGGCCTCGAGCCCCCCGACCTCGAACGCCTGGCGTCCGGGGGCGCCGACAAGGCCTCCCTCTGGAACTTCGCCGCCCTGCTCGCAGCCGGGCGCGACGCCGGCACCACCGTCGCCACCACCCTCTTCGCTGCGTTCGGGGCGGGCATCAAGGTGTTCGCTACCGGCGGCATCGGCGGCGTGCACGACACGCCGTTCGACGAGTCGGCCGATCTCGTCGCGCTGGCCAACTACCGCGTCCTGACGGTATGCGCCGGCCCCAAGAGCATCCTGGACGCTGAGGCGACCACCGAACGCCTCGAGACCCTCGGCGTGCCCGTGGTCGGTTACCGTTCCGACCGCCTGGCGGGCTTCTTCGTCGAGGAGACGGCGATCCCCCTGCCGTCCAGGGTCGACGACCCGGCGGCCGCGGCGGCGGTCCTGCGCGCCCAGGAGCGCCTCGGCCTCGGCGCGGGGGTGCTCATCAGCAACCCGGTCAGTTCCGGTCTCCCCCGCGACCGCTTCGATACCTGGCTCCAAGCAGCCAGGGCGAGCGCCGTGGCCGCAGGCGTGCACGGCCGCGACACCACCCCCTACATGCTCGACGCCGTCGCCAAGCTCTCGAACGGCGAGACGATGACCGTCAACCTCCGTCTATTGGAGGAGAACGCCAGGCTTGCCGCCCGCATAGCGGCGGCGTACGCGGGCGCGAGCAGCGCGGCGCCCGATCTCGTAGGGGCGGGTGTGCGATGAGACCCTCGGACGACACCGACTCCCGACTGACCGGCGCCGACGGGCGCCACGCCGGCGCGGACCTGCGCCAAACCGGCGCCGACCTGCGCCAAGCTGGCGCGGACCTGCGCCAAGCTGGCGCGGACCTGCGCCAAGCCGGCGCAGGCGACCTGGGCCGCCTCTTCCGCGAGGCGCGCGAGTCGAAGGGACTCGAGCTCGGCGACGTCGCCGAGCTGACGCACGTACGCCGCGAGTACCTGCGCGCACTCGAGGAGGGTCGCTTCGCGGACCTTCCCGAGGACGTCTACACCCGCAACTTCGTGAGGCTGTTCGCGCACGCCGTCGGCCTACCCGGCGACGAGGCCCTCGAGCTCTACCAGCGGGAGCGCCAGCGCGCCGGCGGTCTCACCACGCTGGAGGAGCGCCTGGAGAAGGAGCGGCGGGGCGAACCGCCGCCGCGCCAGGCGAAGCGCCGCTCCACCGGGCGGGGTTTCCGGATCAACCCGATGGTCCCGACCGTGCTGCTCGTCGTCGCGCTCGTGGCCTTGGCGGTGTGGGGGTACAACGCCCTGTTCTTCCGCCCTGGCAGCGCCGTCACCCAGGTGCCCCCCACCACCCCTACGACTCCCGCCACCGTGCCCCCCGCCGCCGGCCTGGAGGCCCCGCTCGCCGGCGGGGGCCAGACGAGCACGCCCGTCGGCGGCACCGTGCTCATCGACGTCATCACCGAGCCGGCGGGAGCGCAGGTGGCCGTGGACGGCTTCATGCTCCCCGGAGTGACTCCCATCCGCGCCGCGCCCGTGACGGCCCGCGCCAACCGGACGCTGCGCGTGAGCCTCGACGGCTACCAGACGCTCGAGCAGACCGTCGACCTGACCGAGGGCGGCACGCTCCAGTTCGCGCTGACGGCCGCCGACGCCGAGCCCGGCGCTTCCAGCCCCACCACTTCGAGCGCGGCTCCGAGCGGCAACGAGGTCCTCATCACCGTGAGGGCCACGAGCTGGCTCGAGGTCTACCGCGGCACCGCGCGCAACGAGGGCGAGCGGCTCGTGTACACGACGGCCGCGCCCGGCGCCGTCTACCGCTTCACTCTCCCCGTCTACGTGCATGCGGGCAACGCCGCCGGCGTCGAGGTGACGGTCGGCGACGGGGCCCCTACGGTCATGGGCTCGGCCGGGGCCGTCGTGGGTAGGGCGTTCAGCGCCAGGTGAGCCGGGCCGCCGCCTCGGACCCGAGGCCAGGCTCGACCTCCCAGCAGACCCCGTCGGCCAGAAGCATGAACACCGCCCCCCAGTTCACGTGGTCGTTGGCGTCCGCCTCGCTGCGCCAACGACCGCTGCGTTCCGCCCTCACCGCCCTCGGCATCACCGTGGCCGTGGCGGGCGCCATCGTCTTCCTGTCGCTCGGCGAGGGCATCAGGCGGGTGTTCGCCGACCAGCTCGCCAACCTCGGCCCCGACATCCAGGTGACGTACGGCTCCGGCAGCGGCGACTTCTTCCCGACCACGCCCGACCTGCCCGCCGCGTACCTCGAAGAGCTGCTCGCGCAGGCCGACGGGCTGGGGATCCGGGAGGTCGTGCCCGTCCTCCTGTACTTGCGCGGCGGTCTCGCGCCGAGCCAGTCGTTCGTCTTCGAAGGCCTCCCCGCCGCCACGCCGCTCGCCGACCTGTTCACCGGCGCCGTGGCCGAGGAGGGCCGGGTGCTCGGCGTGGATGACGAGGGGCGAGGCGTCGCCGTCATCGGAGCCACGGTGGCGGAACGTAACCGCATCGAGCTGGGTTCGACGCTGCGCCTCAACCCCGCCACGAGCCTCGAGGTCGTCGGCGTGCTCGGCGCCACCGGCAGCCTCGTCGACAACGTCATAGTCGTGCCGCTCACCACCCTGCAGGCCGCCCTCGGTGTCGCGGACCGCTACAGCCTGCTCGCCGTCACGAGCGTGCGTCCGGAGCGCGCCGACGAGGTCGCGACCCGGATCCAGGCCGCCTACCCGGAGCTCGGCGCCCAGACGCGCTCCGAGATCTTCGACCAGGTGAGCACCAGCCTGCGCGTCTCAGACTTCGTGCGCCTCGGCATCAGCGCCATCGCCCTCATCGTCGGCGCCATCGCCGTGGCCAACACCGTCATGATGAGCGTGTTCGAGCGCACGCGCGAGTTCGGCGTCATCCGCGCCGTCGGTGCACGTCCCCGCTTCCTCTTCGGGGTCGTGCTCTCCGAGTCGCTGCTCCTCGCGCTCGCGGGCGCGGCGGGCGGGATACTCGTCGGGTGGGTGGGCGTCTACTTCGTGAACCGCGTAGCGCTCGATCAGCTCGGCCTCGAGGTGGCCCTCGTCACGCCTCGCCTCGCCGCCTTCGCCGTGCTGGTGGCGATGGTGATGGGCCTGGTGTCGGGTCTTCTGCCGGCCGGGCGCGCGGCGCGCATCCCTATCGCGGCCGCGCTCGCTCGGGAGTGACCTCCCCCGCCACCCGCGTTGGCGGCGCAGCTCCCGCGGACGGTCCGGTGACGCCGTGGGCGGGCGGCCCCACCCCGCGGCCGTCTTGAGCCCGTCCCCAACGCGGCTGCGCGCGAACTTCCTCACTTGCGACCCACCAGGGTGCCACCGTGGCCTAACATCCTTCCATGTCCAGCGATAGGCCCCGCAGCCGTTCCTCGGCTCTCTACCTCTCATCCTTGCTTGCCCTCGCCTTGGCGGGCTTCGGCCTCGCGCAGTCGTACACCTGGAGCGACGTCGTGCAGGTCGTCACCATCGAGGCGGACGGCGGCGTGGTCGTCGACGACACGAGGACGCTCTCGACGAGCGGGGACTTCGGCGAGGCCTTCATCTGCGTCGAGTTGACCGGCGGGCAGTCGTTGAGCCTGCTGGACGGCTCGGGGGCACTCGGCCCGGGGCCTAGCGCGTACGCGTACTCCCAATCGTGCGCTGGGGGCACGGAGGTCGTCGTGCATAACGACGTCAGGGTGAAGGAGCGCCGGGTGCGCTTCGTCTACCGCCTGAGCGGCGTCCTCGACGTACGGCGCGACGTGGTGCAGTGGTACTGGCAGATCCTCGAGCAGGAGCACCCGTCCGTGCGCGGTTACACGCTGACGGTGCGCGCGCCGGGGCCGATGAGCGCGCCTTACGACGCCTACGTCCACCGTTTCGGCAACCAGGAGCTGCCGACCGTGACGTTGAGCGAGGACCGCGGCACCTTGCGCGTGGCGTTCGACCGTATCCCCGACGGCGACGGCGTCGAGATCCGCTACCTCATGGACCCGGCCCTCTTCACGCAGAAGGGCGCGCAAGACGGCATGGAGGAGTTCCTCCGGGACGAGGCGAAGGTCGCCGGGGTCCAGACCCTCATGCAGTTGCGGCGCTCCAACTGGTGGTCGCTCGTGCCGTTCGGCCTGCTGCTGCTCACGGGTTCGGGGGCGTTCGGCGCCTACCGGCGGTACGGCCGCGAACCGCGCATCGAGACGATGAAGTACCCCTTCGAGCCGCCGTCCGGCCTGCCGCCCGCCGCCGTGACCTCCATCCTGCAGCAGAACGGTGCGACCGCCGCCATGGGGCCGGCGTTCCACGCGACGATCATGGACCTGATGCGGCGCGGCTACGGAGAGTTCACCCCCGACGGCAAGAAGCAGAGCGACTTCGCCATCCAACTGAACCTCGGCAAGCCGACCGCGCCGCTCCTGCCTTTCGAGGACGAGGTCCTGGGCTACCTCAAGAAGGCCGCGCTTCCGGGGGCGCCCAACCGGCTCAGCTCCTCCGAGCTGAAGGCGTACTCGCAGCGCAGCGCCTCGACGTTCCTCGCCAGATGGGCGCCTGGGGTGCGTAAGTGGTTGGAGGCGCAGCGCGGCGGGCCGCTCACCGAGCCGGAGAGCCGCAAGGCGGCGGCGAAGTGGGCGGGGCGGCTCGCCATCTCGGCGCTGGCGACGCTGGCGCTCGTCTTCCTCTTCCAGGGCGCGCCGCGCGGCATCGCTATCGCCGCGACGGTCGCCCAGTTCGTCGGGGCCATCGTCGCGGGCGCAGCCATCCCCTCATGGCGTCCGGAGGTCGCGGAGGAGGTGTACGGCTGGCAAGGCTTCAAGCGCACCCTGACCGACTACACCCGCATGAAGGACGCGCCGCTCGACTTCTTCAGGCTCTGGGACGTCTACTACTGCTACGCGGCCGCGCTCGGCGTTGCCGACAAGTACCTGAAGACCCTGGGACGCGCTGCGCCGCTGGCAGGCGTCGACGAGGGCACGCTCATCAGGAGCGCGGCGTGGATGTCGGCCGGGAACACGTCCAGCCTGGCGAGCTTCTCCTCGTTCTCGCGCTCCGTCTCCACCCTCTCGAGCGCCCTCAACTCGGCCTCCGCCTCGGCGTCGTCGGGTGGATCGTCGAGCGGCGGTGGGGGCGGGGGCGGGGGCGGCTCTTCGGGCGGGCGGTGAGCGCCCCCGCGGGACCGGTGGTGCCCGGCCCGGGTAGCATGGTCGGGTGCTGCGTACGACCGATCTAACGAAGCTCTACCGGACGCCCGCCGGCGTCGTGCCCGCCCTCACCGGCCTGAACGCCACCTTCGAGCGGGGCAGGCTGACCGCCATCGTCGGCCCTTCCGGCTCCGGCAAGTCGACCCTCCTCAACCTGCTGGCGGGCTTCGACCTGCCGACGTCGGGCGCCGTCTACCTCGGCGACACCTCGCTCGGCGCCATGACGGAGCGCGAACGCTCCAAGCTGCGCCTCACGCGGTTCGGGTTCGTGTTCCAGTCCTTCAACCTCATCACCGTCCTCAACGCCTGGCAGAACGTCGCCTTCCCGATGGGGCTCGCCGGCGTCGCGGCGTCCGAGCGAAGGGCGCGGGCCCTCGCGCTGTTGGAGCGGTTCGGGCTGCGCCAGCGCGCCGACCACGTGCCGGCGCGCCTCTCCGGCGGGGAGCGCCAGCGCGTCAGCCTGGCCCGCGCGCTGGCCAACGACCCCGATGTCGTCTTCGCCGACGAGCCGACCGGCAACCTCGACAGCCGCAGCGGCCAGGTCGTGCTCGGCGCACTGCGGGAAGTAGCGAGCGAAGGCCGGACCGTCATCGTCGTCACGCACGACCTCGGCGTCGCCGAGAGCGCCGACGCCGTCCTGGAGCTGCTGGACGGCCACGTCACGCTCGCGCGCGGCGCCGTGCTCGCCACCCGGGGCGCGGCGTGAGCGGCGTGGAGCGCGGGGCTCGGACTCCGGACGCTAGCGGCACGGGCGCGGCGCCCCGGACGGTCGGCGGCGCGGCGCGGACGGCAGCCGTCTGGGGCGCGGCGTTCGTCGGCCTCGGCGTGGCGCTCGGCGCCTTCGGAGCCCACACGTTGAGCGGGCTCGTGGCCGAGGCGCGCCTCGAGACGTTCGAGACGGCCGTGCGCTACCAGGTCTACCAGGGCCTCGGCCTCCTCGCCCTTGCCGCCATCGCGCCCACGGGGCGGCTCGCCGCGCGTTCCGGACCCCTGCTCATCGCCGGGACGCTCGTCTTCTCCGGGGCGCTCTACGCGCTCGTCGCCGGCGCGCCGAGCTGGTTCGGCGCCGTGGCGCCGGTAGGCGGCGTGCTCCTCATCGCCGGCTGGGCGGTGGCGGTCTTCCAGCTGGCGCGTAAGGGCGCCTGAGGGGAGCGTGAGGCCCGTCCGCGGCGGGAGCGCGGAGCGCGGGACCGCCGCGGAACGCCCTGCCGTCGAGCCCGCCGGCATGCCTTCCAGGAGCGCGGAGCCCGAGCGCGCGACCGCGGTTGGCCCTCCTCGGCGCGGCACCGTATGGACGGTGCTCGGCGTCGCCTTGACGGCGGTCAGCTTCGCCGCCATCTTCATCAGGTGGGCCGACGCGCCCGGTGTCGTCGTCGCCTTCTACCGGATGCTCATCGCCACGGTGATCATGGCGCCCGTGACCGCGGCCGGCCTGAGGCGGACGCCGCTCGACGCGCGCGCCTGGCGTGCCACCACCCTCGCCGGAGCGCTCCTGGCCGTGCACTTCGCGGCGTGGATCTCGTCGCTCTCGTACACGACGGTGGCGGCAAGCGGCGCACTCGTCTCGACGAGCCCGCTGTGGGTGGCGCTCTTCGCCTGGCTCTTCCTGGCACGACCGCCGGCGGCACGCCAGCTCGGCGGTGTGCTTCTGTCCGTGGCCGGCGCCGCCATCATCGGCTACGGCGACATGCTCGGTGGGAGCAGGCCGCTGCTCGGCGACCTCCTCGCGGTGGTGGGCGCCGCCGGGGCGGGCGGGTACTTGCTGCTGGGGCGCTACGTGCAGGCGCGGGGCGTCAGCCTCCAGGCGTACGCCGGGAGCGCTTACGCCGTCGCGGCCGTCTGCCTGGCGCCACTACCCTGGTTGACGGGCGCGCCCTACCTCGGCTACCCGCAGGCTACCTACCTGTTCGTCGCCCTCCTCGCCCTCGTGCCGCAGGTGATAGGCCACACGGGGATCAACTACGTCGCCAAGTACTTCGACACCACGGCGCTCGCCACGGCACTGCTGCTGGAGCCTCTCGCCTCGGGCGTCCTCGCGTACCTGCTCTTCGGGGAGCGGCCCGGCACCGCCACGCTCCTGGGCGTGGCCGCGGTCCTCTGCGGCATGGTCCTGACCGTGCGCTTCACGCCCAGGGCCGCAGCCTGACCGAGCGTGCGCCAAGCCGACCGACACGAGAGTAAGGCCTCCCGAACACCACCTCGAGGCCGGGACGCGCGTCTGCGGGAGCCGGGTCACCGTAGCTGGACTTAGTGCATTTTCCCACGATTTCTGCTACCATATGACCCGTGCTTGGGTACGGTGGAAGCTGCGAAATCTACGGACCACAAGCCAGGAAACCAACAGCTTCGCCAACTTGCCAGCGCGCCGGTTCTTGACGGGTGCGTTCGTCCGTTTGGGGCGCGCCTCGTCATGGCCGTCCCAAGCGAGGTCGATGGCAGGGTACGGGTACCAGGTGTGTTTCGCGAAGGGAGCAACGCTTTGAAGGACCAGGGCAAGACGTTCAAGATGGGTGACCAGGTCGTCCTCCCGCCTTACGGCGTCGGCATCGTAGCCGGCACGACCGAGCGCGCCGTGGGCGGCGCGAACCAGAAGTATTACCAGGTCGAGTTCCCCAACGGAACGTCTCGAGCCTACGTCCCCGTAGCTGCGCCGCAAGGCGCCGGGCTGCGCGCGGCGCTCACCAAGGACGAGGTCCAGAGCGTCCTCGAGCGGCTACAGAACGGCCGCATCACGCTCCCCAAGCAGTGGGCGGCCCGCCATCGTAAGGTGACCGATCTCCTCACGACCGGCGACCCATACCAGATCGCCACCCTGGCTAGCGAGCTCCGCCGCTGGGACCTCGAGCGCGGCCTGCCCGACCTCGACCGCCAAGCCTACCGGCGGGCCCTCAGGCTCCTGGCCGGCGAGATCAGCGCGGTCCTCGGCATCACCCAACAAGAAGCGCGCGTCCTCATGGACGCCGGCGAGGAAGACGAGCTCAACTGAGCCGCTGAGACGCCCCCTGGGGCGCCCCCACCCTCTCGCACCCTCTCTCGGGGCGCCGCCTTCAAGCAGGCGGCGCCCCTGCTGCTTCCTACCCCGCCCCACGCTCGGCGAGCCACCGCAGGGCCACCGCGTAGGCGGCGTAGTCGTCTATCGCCACGGGCGCGCTGCGCAGGCCGGGCGGCACGAGCCGCCCCAACCCCTTGGGCGGATGGTCGGCGAAGTAGAGGGCCCTCGCCTCCAGCGTCGTGCCTTCCTCGGGCACGAGGACGGGCTCGAGGCCGCGCCCGCGCAGGGCGGCCACGACGGCTGCGCTGCCCGTGCCGTCGCCGACGAGCACGGTGACCGCGTGTGGGAGCTCGAGCCGCTCGAGGTCGCCTAGCGAGACGACCTCGTGCCGCAGCAGCTCGCCCGTCTCCGAGACGAAGGCGACACCGAGGTTCCTACCGGGATCGAAAGCGACGAGCACCCTAAGCGACAGCCTAGCAGTCGCCGCGCGGGCAAGGACGGGCCGACGGCGCCGATGCGGCAGGGGCCCTCGTGAGGCCGCCGGTCGGGCGGACTCGCACGCCGCGACTACGGACGAAGCACGGCCGAAACGGGAGCTGCCCGCCCCCAACGATCGTGGGGGCGGGCAGCCGGTCGTGCGGGGCCGTCGGCGGCGCTAGCGCCCGACCTTCCGGTCGGCTCCAGCGCGCGGGGTCTTCGGCTCGCTCAGTTGACCGCGTCCTGGCGCGGGGCTTCCTGCGGGGTGGCCGGCCTCGGGGTGGCGACGGCCTCGGGCGCGCGGGGGGCGGTCTTGAGCTTTTCGAGAGAGCGCTCGTCGACGACGCGCGTGCGGCGGATGGAGGCGAGACCGGTCCCCGCGGGCACGAGCCGCCCGAGGATGACGTTCTCCTTCATACCGACGAGGTCGTCGACCTTGCCGGCCAGGGCGGCCTCGGTGAGCACGTGGGTCGTGTGCTGGAAGGAGGCGGCCGAAAGCCAGCTCTTCGTGGAGAGCGAGGCCTTGGTGATGCCGAGCAGCAGCGGCTTCCACTGCGCCGGCTCCTTGTCCTGGGCGCTGAGCGACTCGTTGACTTCCTCGACGTCGAACCGCTCGGCCGTCTGGCCCTCGAGGAACAGGCTGTCGCCGGGGCGGTCGATCTCGACGTACTTGAGCATCTGGCGGACGATGACCTCGATGTGCTTGTCGTGGACGCTCACGCCCTGACCGCGGTACACCTTCTGGATCTCGTCGACCAGGTACGCCTGCACGGCGCCGGGGCCGCTCACCTCGAGAAGGTCGTGCGGGTTGACGCTGCCGCGTGTCAACGCCTGCCCGGCAGCGACCCTGTCGCCGCTGGCGACGAGGATGCGCAGGCCCTTCTCGACGCGGTACTGGCGGCTGAACTCGCCGTCGTCGCTCGTGACGGTGATGCGCTGGCGCTCCTTGTCCTCGTCGTCCTGCAGCTCGACGACGCCGTCGATCTCCGAGAGGATCGCCTTGAGCTTCGGCTTGCGCGCCTCCACGAGCTCGATGACGCGCGGGAGGCCCTGCGTGATGTCTGCGCCCGTCGCGATGCCGCCCGTGTGGAACGTGCGCATGGTGAGCTGGGTGCCGGGCTCGCCGATAGACTCGGCGGCGATGACGCCGACGGCCTCGCCGAGGCTGACCTCGCGCATCATCGACATGTCGAGGCCGTAGCACTTGCGGCACACGCCGGCCCGCGTCTGGCAGGTCAGCGGGCTGCGCACCGCGACCTTCCGCAGCTCGGGCAGCTGGGCCATGTGCTTGACGATGACGTCGACGTCGGCCTTGTAGAGGAGCGTGCCGGCGGCGTACTGGACGTCGCCGAGGTCCAGGTCGAGGGCCAGACGGCGACCGTACAGGCTCATCTCGATGTGCCCCTTCGGCCGGGCCCGCTCTCCTTCGTAGAGGTTGACCTCCTCGAAGTCGGCCGTGCCGCAGTCGTCCTCGCGGACGACGACCTCGTGGGCCACGTCGACGAGCTTGCGGGTCAGGTAGCCGGAGTCCGCCGTGCGCAGAGCCGTGTCGGCCCCGCCCTTGCGGGCCCCGTGCGTGGAGATGAAGTACTCGAGCACGTCGAGGCCCTCGCGGAAGTTCGCGCGGATGGGCAGCTCGATGGTCTCGCCGGACGGGTTGGCCATGAGGCCGCGCATGCCGGCGAGCTGGCGGATCTGCTGCGGGTTGCCACGGGCGCCGGACTGGGCCATGACGAAGAGGGGGTTGAACGGCATGTTCGTCTGGAAGTTCTCGAACACAGCGTCCTTGACCTTCTCGGTCGTGTCGTTCCAGAGGCGCACGACCTGCTGGTAACGCTCGGCCTCGGTGACGAAGCCGCGCTGGAAGCCGGCGTTGATCTTGGCCAGCTTCTCCTCCGCCTCCTCGAGGATCACCTTCTTCTTCGGCGGGATGGCGACGTCGTCGATCCCGATCGTGATGCCGGAGGTGGTCGAGAGCTCGAAGCCGTACTGCTTCAGGCCGTCGAGGAGCGCGGCGGTGCGCTCGACGCCGAGGCGCTTGTAGCTCTCGACGACGAGGTCGCGCAGGGCGCCGCGTTCGTAGACGGTGTCGTAGCGCAGGAGGTCGCGTGGCACCTCGCCGCCCGCCTCGAGGGTCTCCTTGACCATGCGGGCGAAGAGGAGCCGCCCGGGGCTCGTCTTGATGATCTCGCCGTCGACCCTGGTCGTGACGACGTCCTGCATGTCGATGCGGTGCTCGGCGACGGCCAAGAGGGCCTCGTCGACGCTGCCGAAGCGGTACATGAGGCGCCCGGCGCTGGTCTCCTCGCCCGCCACCGTGATGGCGGAGTTGAGGTCGAGCGCACCAGCCTGGTACGCGGCGAGAGCGGCCTCCTCGTCGGCGAACTCGGCGCCGGCACCCACGTGGCCCGTGTGGAGCTGCGTGAGGACGTAGAGGCCCAGGATGATGTCGCGCGTCGCCTGGACGTTCGGGTTGCCGTGCGCCGGGCTCAGGAGGTTGTGGCTCGAGAGCATCTGGAGCCGCGCCTCGGACTGCGCGTACACGGAGAGCGGCACGTGGATGGCCATCTGGTCGCCGTCGAAGTCGGCGTTGAACGCCTCGCACACGAGCGGGTGGAGCTGGATGGCCTGGCCCTCGACGAGCACGGGCTCGAAAGCCTGGATGCCGAGGCGGTGCAGCGTGGGCGCGCGGTTGAGGAGGACGACGCGGTCCTTGATGACCTCCTCGAGGGCGTCCCAGACCTCGTCGCGGGCGTCGCGGTAGCGCTCGAGCATCTTGCGGGCGCTCTTGATGTTGGAGACGATGCCCCGCTCCTCGAGCTTCTTGAAGAGGAACGGCTTGAAGAGCTCGAGCGCCATGCGCTTGGGCACGCCGCACTGGTGGAGCTGTAGCTGCGGGCCGACGACGATCACCGAACGGCCGGAGTAGTCGACGCGCTTGCCGAGCAGGTTCTGCCTGAAGCGACCCTGCTTGCCGCCGAGGAGGTCGGTGAGCGAGCGCAGGGGCCGGTCGGAGCCGGGGTGCACGACGGCGGAGCCGCGGCGACCGTTGTCGATCAGGGCGTCGACGGCCTCCTGCAGCATGCGCTTCTCGTTGCGCACGATCATCTCGGGCGCGCCCTGCTGCATGAGCTTCTTCAGGCGGTTGTTGCGGTTGATGAGGCGGCGGTAGAGGTCGTTCAGGTCGGAGGTGGCGAAGCGCCCGCCCTCGACTTGCACCATCGGCCGCAGGCTCGGCGGCATGATTGGCACGGCCTCGAGGATCATCCAGGAAGGCTTGTTCTCGCTCTCGCCCGCGCCGGACTGCAGGAAGGCGCGCACGATCTCGAGCCGCTTGCGCGCCTTGGCGCGCTTGTGGCGGCTCGTGGACTCCATCTCCTCCACGAGCTCGGCCTCGAGCACCTTGAGGTCGATGTGGTCGAGGAGCTCCTTGACAGCCTCGGCGCCCATCTTGGCCTCGAAGTCGTAGCTCTCGATGACCCGCACCTGGCGCCTGACGAGGTCGATCTCGACTCGGCCCTCGATCTCGGACTTGATGCGACCGTCGTCGGCGAGGTCGTCGCCGATGCGGACCCGGTCGCCGTTGACGACGATCGGCTCGTCCCGGTACGCGTACACGCGGGCGCGCGACACGACGATGCTGGCCGGGTGCGAGAGGCGCACCTTGCCGCTGGCCGCGGCCGTGATCTCCTGCGCGGCGTCGATGGCCCCGACGACCTTCTCGCCCGGCCGCACGGTGGCGCCGTCGCCGACGAGGACGTGCATGGTCGGGTTCGTCTCGTGCGTCTCGGAGCGGTCCCACTCGACCTTGAGGGTCACCGTGACGTTGGTGCCCTTGGCCTTGCTGGCACGCAGCGTGGCGGAGGCGCCTTGCGGCACGGAGAGGGTGGTGCCGGCGGCGGCCTTGAAGAGCTCCGTGCCCGGCTCGACGAACTCCCCGCCGGCCACGAGCGGCTCGCAACCTTGCGGCACGAGGTAGGAGGCGACGACCTCCTCCGTGTCGGCGTCGTGCAGGGCCAGTATGCCGCCCTCGCCGATGGCGAGGTACTCGACGACGCCCTCGGCCTCGCTGGCGACGACCAGGTCGGTGGACAGCTCGGCGAACGGCTGACCGCCAACGTAGCTCTCTTCCTCGATCCAGTCCTTCTTGGCCAGCACGATGCGCGCGTCGCGCATCTCGTGGTAGTCGAGCGTGATGCGGCGCGGGAAGCGGTACTGCGCTATCCCGGCGATCTTGGCCTTGACGCCCTTGGCGAGCTGCTGGCCGGGCTCGACGGCCTCGCCGTCGCGGATGACGGCGTCCTCACCGCCGGAGACGGTGTAGGTCTCCTGCAGGCCGTAGCGGAGCTGCCGGTACTCGTCGTCGGAGAGCAGGTCGCCGCGCTTCAGCGGGCGTCCGTCGGGCAGCCGCGCCTCGTGCGGGTTGGTGACGATGTACTTGGCGAAGTACAGGACCTGCTCGAGCTGGGCGGTGGAGAGGTTGAGCAGCCCACCGATCTTGTTCGGGATGTCCTTGACGTACCAGATGTGAGCGCACGGAGTGGCGAGCTCGATGTGGCCCATGCGGTAGCGGCGGACCGTCGCGCGCGTCACCTCGACGCCGCAGCGCTCGCACGTCTTGCCCGCGAAGCGCTGACCGCGGTACTTGCCGCAAGCGCACTCCCAGTCCTTCTCCGGCCCGAAGACGCGCTCGTCGAACAGCCCGTCGCGCTCGGGCTTGAGCGTGCGGTAGTTGATGGTCTCCGGCTTGGTGATCTCGCCGTAGCTCCAGTCGCGGATGCGCTTCGGCGAGGCTATCTGGATCTTGACCTGGGTGAACTCGCGGATCTCTTTCGTACGCGGCCCGTCGCCACGGAAGTTGTTCTGCCTGTTGGTGTCGCTCACCAGTGCCGTCCCGTCTCGTCGAAGATGCTCACGGGCTTGTCGTCTGCGTCAAGCACGCTGACGTCGAGCCCGAGGGAGTGTAGTTCCTTGACCAGCACCTTGAACGACTCGGGGATGGTTGGCTCGAGGACGTCGTTCCCCTTCACGATCGCCTCGTAAGCGGCGTTGCGCCCATCGATGTCGTCCGACTTGATGGTGAGCATCTCCTGGAGCGTGTAGGCGGCGCCGTGCGCCTTGAGGGCCCACACTTCCATCTCGCCGAGACGCTGACCGCCGAACTGCGCCTTGCCCCCGAGCGGCTGCTGGGTGATCAGCGAGTACGGGCCGGTGGAGCGGGCGTGCATCTTGTCCTCGACCATGTGGTAGAGCTTCATGATGTACATGATCCCGACGACGATCGGCGCGTCGATGGCCTCGCCCGTGCGCCCGTCGAACAGCACCGTCTTGCCCGAGCGGGCGAGCGCCGAGTGCGCCTCCGCCGCGGTGAGGTCGCGATCGATGATGCCCAGCTTCGCCGAGCGGCGGTAGACCTCGAGCGCGCGCGTGTCGGTGTCGAACCCGGCGGCCGCGTCCGCGGCGGCCTCGGCGCGCGCCGACTCCTCGAGGAGGTCCTTGATCTCGCTCTCGCGCGCGCCGTCGAACACGGGCGTGACGTACGAGACGCCGTGCTTGAGGGCCGCGAGCCCGAGGTGGGTCTCGAGGATCTGGCCGAGGTTCATGCGTGACGGGACGCCGAGGGGGTTGAAGACCATGTCCACGGGGGTGCCGTCCGCGAGGAACGGCATGTCCTCCGGCGCCAGGATCTTGGCGACGACGCCCTTGTTCCCGTGGCGGTTCGCCAGCTTGTCGCCCTCGATGAGGCGGCGCTTCTGGGCGATGTAGACGCGCACCATCTCCTGCACGCCCGGCTTCAGCTCGACACCAGGGTCGCCCTTGCGGAAGCGCACCGTGCGCAGCACGATGCCGCCGTCGCCCGGCGGCACCTTGAGCGACGTGTCCTTCACTTCCTTGGCCTTCTCGCCGAAGATCGAGCGCAGCAGCCGCTCCTCGGGCGTGGGGTCCTTCTCGCCCTTGAAGCTCGTGTGGCCGACGAGGATATCGCCCTGACGCACCTCGGCGCCGATGCGCACGACGCCGTCCTCGTCGAGGTCGCGCAGCGCGGCCTCCGAGAGGCCCGGGATGTCGCGGGTGATCTTCTCCGGCCCGAGCTTCGTGTCGCGCGCTTCCTTCTCGAACTTCTCGATGTGCACGCTCGTGAAGGCGTCCGAGCGCACGAGGTTCTCGGACAGGACGATGGCATCCTCGAAGTTGTAGCCGTCGAACGGCATGAGCGCGATGAGGACGTTCTGACCGAGCGCGAGGCGGCCGACCTCGGAGGCCGGGCCGTCGGCGAGCGTCTGGTTGGGGAGGACGCGGTCGCCGATGTCGACGACGGGGCGCTGGTTCAGGTTGGTGTTCTGGTTGGAGCGTTGGAAGCGCGTGAGCTGGTACTCGCGCTCGATGCCCCTGTCGTTCTCGACCACGACGCGGTTGGCGTCGACGTAGGTGACGGTGCCGGCCTCGGTGGCGAGCACGACGGTGCCGGAGTCGCGCGACACGCGCTCCTCGACGCCCGTGCCGACGAACGGCGCCCGGGCGCGGATCAGCGGCACCGCCTGAGACTGCATGTTCGAGCCCATGAGCGCGCGGTTCGCGTCGTCGTGCTCGAGGAACGGGATGAGCGAGGTCGGCACGGAGATGATCTGCTTGGGCGACACGTCCATGAACTCGACCTGATCGGGCGTGAGGAGCACGGCATCGCCCAGGTCGCGTGCCACGATCGTCTCGGTGGCGAAGGTGCCGTCGTCGTTGAGGGGCGTGTTCGCCTGCGCGATGCGGTGCTTGTCCTCGTCGTGAGCGTTGATGTACACGACCTCGTCCGTGACGCGGGCGTTCACGACGCGGCGGTACGGCGCCTCGATGAAGCCGCGATCGTTCACCTTCGCGAAGCTCGCCAGCGACGTGATGAGGCCGATGTTCGCGCCTTCCGGGGTCTCGATAGGGCAGATGCGGCCGTAGTGCGTACGGTGCACGTCACGCACGTCGAAGCCGGCGCGCTCGCGCGTCAGGCCGCCCGGGCCGAGGGCGGAGATGCGGCGCTTGTGACGGAGCTCGGAGAGCGGGTTGACCTGGTCCTTGAACTGGCTGAGCTGGCTGCGGCCGAAGAACTCGCGCAGCGCGGCGACGATCGGCCGGCTGTTGACGAGCTTCTGCGGCGTGGCCCCGTCGGGGTTGCCGAGGAGCATGCGCTCGCGCACACCGCGCGCCATGCGCCCGAGGCCGACGCGGATCTGATCGGCGACGAGCTCACCGACGGTGCGGATGCGGCGGTTGCCGAGGTGGTCGATGTCGTCGACCTGGTAGCCCTCCTCGCCGGCCTGCAGGCGCACGAGGTACTGGAGGGTCGGCACGAGGCCGTAGTCGACGAAGCGGCCGTCCTCGAACCCAAGGAGCGTCTTCGTGTTGAGAGGATAGTCGAGCTTGAGCTTCTCGTTCATCTTGAAGCGGCCCGCGTTGCCGAGGTCGTAGCGGCGGGGATCGGCGAGGAGCCCGAAGAGGTACTGCGTGGCCTTGTCGACCTTGGGCGGATCGCCGGGGCGCAGGACGGTGAAGAGCCTCAGCAACGCCTCGTCTGGCGTGATCCCGGCGGCGCCCTCGCTCTCGAGCGTCGGCTCGATCTGGGACTCGTGACCGGCGAACAGCTCACGGATCTGGACGTCCGAGTAGCCGAGGACCCGTAGGAGGAACGTGAACTGGAACTTGCGCTTGTTCACCTTCATCCATAAGACGTTGGAGTTGTCGAACTCCACCTCGATCCACGGACCGCGCTTCGGCATCGGGATGATGCTGGCCGTGTAGCGCTTCTGGTTGACGCCGACGATCGACTCGGTGAAGTAGACGCCCGGGCTACGGTGGATCTGCGAGACGATCACGCGGTCGGCGCCGTTGATGATGAACGAACCGTCGTCCGTCATCAGCGGCAGGTCGCCCAGGAAGACCTCGTCCTCCTTGATCAGGCCCGTGTCCTTGTGGACGAGCTGGAGCTTGGCGAACAGGCCGGCGTGGTAGGTGAGGTCCTTCTCGCGGCACTCGTCGGGACCGTACTCGGGCGGGTCCAGCCGGTACTCGAGGAAGTCGATGACGAGGTCGGTCTGGCGACCGCGCTCCGTCTCGTCGATCGGGAACACCTCGCGGAAAGCAGCCTGCAGGCCGACGTCGTCGTCGCGCTCGGCCGCGCTCTTGCCGAGCTGCAGCAGGTTGTTGTACGAGGTGATCTGGATGTTGGTCAGGTTCGGCAGCTCGATGACTTCCTTGATCCTGCCGAAGTTCCGGATCTCGCGCATCTTCATCCCTTCGCTAGAAGCGGGGTCTCGCGTGGCGACGCCTGGGTGGCCCGGCCGGCGCGCGTCTCGCGCTCGACCGACGACCCGGGCGTTGCCCGTTCTGGTCCGAATGTGGGTAATATGCGCTTCAGGCCCCCCAGACCCCGCACCCGTCTGGTGCGAGCGGCGGCGAGAGCATGACAAGATACCGCGGCGCCGCCGGTTCGGGCGGGCCGCTCCTTCCTGCGTTGGTCGATCAAGATATTTCCCCGCTGGTCAAGCTCATTGCCTCCCGGCGACCTCGCACTGTAGCAGGCGTTCTCGCGTGCGCTTGTGACCCGCGCGACGGCTTCCTCGCTTGGCCCGCTCGGTGACGCGCGCTTGGGAACGCGCGTCACCCTCGGGCGCGGCCGGATCACGGACCGCTTCTTGCTGGCATCCTGGCAACTGCAGCGACCTGGTCTCCCGGAGCCGGAGCCCGGGAGACCAGGCCCTTACTTGACCTCGACTTGGGCGCCCGCGGCTTCGAGCTTGGCCTTGATGTCCGCGGCTTCGTCCTTGGTAGCGGACTCCTTGACGACGCCGCCCGCCTCCACGAGGTCCTTGGCCTCCTTGAGGCCGAGGCTCGTGATGGCACGCACTTCCTTGATGACGCTGAGCTTCTTGTCGCCGCTCGTCGCCTTGATGCTGACCGTGAACTCGGTCTGCTCCTCGACGGGCGCCAGGTCGCCGCCAGCCGGGCCGGCCATCATCATGCCCATGGGCATGGCGGCGGCGGCTTCGACGCCCCACTTCTCCTTGAGGCCGTCCACGAGTTCCACGAGCTCGAGGACCGTAAGGCCGCTGAGCTGATCGATCACTGCTTGCTTGTCGAAAGCCATCTTAGTTGCCTCCATCTTTCTGCTTGTCAACGTAGTTGTTCATCACGGTGACCAGGTTCCGCTGCGGACCTTCGAGCACTCCGACGAGCTGTTGGAGCGGCGCGATGAGCACGCCGACCAACTGGCTCTGGATCTGCTGCTTCGAAGGCAGCTTGGCGATGCGGACGAGCGCGTCCTCGCCGAGGGCACTCCCCTCGAGGCGGCCGCCCTTGGACTTGGGCAGCTCCTTGGGGTGAGCCTTGGCGAACTCGGTGATCGCCTTGACGGGCGCCACGAGCTCGTCGCCGACGAGCACGAGGGCCGTCGGTCCTTGCAACGTCGCCTCGAACCCCTCGATGCCCTGCTCCTTGAGCACGACGTTGATGAGGGTGTTCTTCGCGACGAGCATCCTCCCGCCGGCGGCGCGCACAGCAGCGCGCAACCGACCGAGGTCGCCAGCGGAGAGTCCCTGGTAGTCCACCAGGAAGAACGTCTTGGCGTCGCCGAGTTGCTCGCGCAGCTCGGCGACCGCAGTCACGTTCCTGGGGTTGGCCATGGGAAACCTTCCTATTCTCGAACTACGTTCTCGGGCGCCCTTGGGCTACCCTCGAACAGGCCGCGAAGCGCGTGCCGGTCGCTCGAGCGCTTTAGCGCGCTCAGGTTCCCGACGCCTCGGCAGGATCTTTAAGCCTGGCGGCCCCTGCTGTCTCCAACGCCGAAGGTGCTCGGCTTGCGCTGCGCACCGGGATGCTTGGCTCAGGCCTCGGTCGCGGCACCGAGCGCGATGCGCATGCTCGGTCCCATGGTCGAGGCGACGTGGATGGTCTTGACGTACTGACCGCGCGCGGCTTCGGGCTTCGCGGCCTCGACCGCGCTGCGCAGGGCGGCGAAGTTCTCGGCGATCTGGGCGGAAGAGAAGCTCGCCTTGCCGATCGGGGCGTGGACGACGCCCGTCTTGTCGGCGCGGAACTCGATCTGGCCGGCCTTGAGGGCGCGCACGATGCCGCCGATGTCGAGACCGACCGTGCCGGCCTTCGGGTTCGGGAGCAGACCGCGCGGGCCGAGGACCCTACCGAGCTTGGAGCCGACGGCGGCCATCATGTCGGGGGTAGCGACCACGGCGTCGAAGTCCATCCAACCGCCGAGGATGCGCTCGATGATATCGGTGCCACCGACGAAGTCCGCGCCGGCGGCCTCGGCGGCGGCCACGCCGTCGCCCTGCGTGATGGCGAGGACGCGGACCGTCTTGCCGGTGCCGTGGGGCAGGGCGACGGTGCCGCGCACGTTCTGGTCGGACTTGCGCGGGTCGATGCCGAGGCGGAAGTGCGCCTCGACGGTCTCGTCGAACTTGGCGCTCGCGAGCTCCTTGACGAGCGCGGCGGCCTCCTCGACGGAGTACGCGCGGTCCTTGTCGACCTTCTTCGCCAACTCGCGGTAACGCTTACCGTGCAGCGCCATCAGCTCGGCTGCCCTTCGACGGTGACGCCCATGGAGCGCGCCGTGCCCGCGATGATCTTGGCGGCGGCCACCTCGTCCGAGGCGTTGAGGTCGGTCATCTTGGTCTTGCCGATCTCGAGGCACTGGGCCCAGGTGAGCTTGCCCACCTTGTCCTTGTTGGAGGCGGCGGAGCCCTTGGGGATGCCCGCGGCCTTCTTGATGAGGTAGCTGGCCGGCGAGGTCTTCGTGACGAACGTGAACGAGCGGTCCGAGAAGATCGTGATCTCGACCGGCACGATGGCGCCGGCCTGCGCCGCCGTGGCGGCGTTGTACTCCTTCACGAACTGCATGATGTTGGCACCGTACTGGCCCAGCGCCGGACCGACGGGTGGTGCCGGCGTGGCGGACCCGGCCGGGAGCTGGAGCTTGACGATTCCGGCGATCTTCTTTGCCATGCTTCCTCCTTAGGCTCCCCCACGCACATGGCGAGGCGCGGGGTGGCGCGCCGCGTTCCGCGGCGCATGTCGCTCGACTGCTTGCGGGGCTCGTGACGAACGCCCGCTGTCTACAGCGCGTGACGGCCAGGCGCCAGGCGGCGCCGAGGCCGTCAGGCGCGGATGACCTGAGAGAAGTCCAGTTCCACGGGCGTCTCACGCCCGAAGATGGAGACGAGGACCTTGACCTTGCCGCGTTCGGGGTTGACCTCGGAGACCACGCCCGTGAAGTCGGCGAACGGCCCGGCGGTGACCTGGACCATGTCGCCGACGTTGAAGGTGATCCTGACCTTCGGGGCCTCCCGCTGGCCAGTGACGCCCATGGCGGTGAGCATGCGGGCTTCCTCGTCGGGTGAGAGGGGCACCGCGTGGGTGGCCGTGCCTACGAAGCCCGTGACCCCCGGCGTGTAGCGCACGACTTCCCAAGCCTCGTTGGGCTCGTCCGGGTTGTCGCCCAGGTCCATCTGAACGAAGATGTAGCCGGGGAACAGCTTGCGGGTCGTCTCCTTCTTCTTGCCGCCGCCGATATGCTCCATGGTCGTTTCGACGGGCACGACGACCTGATAGATCGACTCGGCCATGCCGAGCGACCTCGCCCTGCTCAGGATGTTCTCCTTGGCTTTCTCTTCGTGCCCCACGTAGGTGTGCACGGCATACCACTCGATGCTCATAGGGGTTCCTTTGTCTGGGGCCGAGCGTCACCCCGACCTGGGTCGGCTGGCTCTGGCACCCACGGCGTGAGACGACCTGGGGTCAGGTGATCAGGCCGAGCAGGTTGCCAAGCGTGAGGTCGGCGACGAACAGGAACAGCGCGGTGACGAGGACGAACAGCAGCGTAGCCTCGGTGGCCTGGATGACTTCCTTGCGCGTCGGCCAGGTCACGCGGCCGAGCTCGGCCCGCGAGTTCCTCAGGTACTGGATGAGGCCCTTGAACACGAGGTTAGACCTTCACCTCTTTGTGCACCGTGTGCTTGCGGTCCCATGGGCAGTACTTCTTCAGCTCCATCTTGCCTTGGGTGTTGCGCCGGTTCTTGTGCGTGGCGTAGTTGCGCCGCTTGCACTCCGTGCACTCTAGAAGCAGTTTGATCCGAACATCACTGGCCATCCTGGCCTCCCAATCAGACCTGACAGTGTAACCGGTTCTTGCGGGCTACGTCCAGGGGTCGGCCTGGATCGCCGACCCCGAAGCGGGTGCGGACGTGGCTACGGCAGCTTACTTCGTGATGCTGGTCACAACCCCAGCACCAACCGTACGCCCACCCTCACGAATCGCAAACCGCAACCCCTCCTCCATCGCAATCGGCTTAATCAACTCAACCGACAACTCCACATTATCCCCAGGCATCACCATCTCCACCCCAGACGGCAACGACACCACACCCGTCACATCCGTCGTCCGAAAATAAAACTGCGGACGATACCCCGAGAAAAAAGCAGAGTGACGACCACCCTCCTCCTTCCTCAAAATATACACAGACGCACCAAACCCCACATGCGGCGTAATCGAACCCGGCCGAGCCAACACCTGACCCCGCTCAATATCATCACGCCCCACCCCACGCAACAACACCCCAACATTATCCCCAGCCATCCCCGAATCCAACGTCTTACGATGCATCTCAACACCCGTCACAACACTCCTACGAGTATCAGACAACCCCACAACCTCAACCTCATCCCCCGTCCGCACCACACCACGCTCAATACGACCCGTAGCCACCGTCCCACGACCCGTAATCGTAAACACATCCTCCACCGGCATCAAAAACGCCCGATCAACATCCCGCACCGGCGTCGGAATATAAGCATCCACCGCATCCAACAACCCCCACACCCGATCAACCCACTCATTCACACCACGCGCCACCTTCGGCTCCCCCTGCAAAACCTCCAACGCCCGCAAAGCCGACCCACGCACCACCGGCAAATCATCCCCAGGAAACTCATACGAAGACAACAACTCACGCACCTCCATCTCCACCAACTCCAACAACTCCTCATCCTCCACCATATCCACCTTATTCAAAAACACCACAATATACGGCACCCCCACCTGACGCGCCAACACAATATGCTCACGCGTCTGCGGCATCGGACCATCAGCAGCCGACACCACCAAAATCGCACCATCCATCTGCGCCGCACCAGTAATCATATTCTTCACATAATCCGCATGCCCCGGACAATCAACATGCGAATAATGCCGAGCCGCAGTCTGATACTCAACATGCGACGTATTAATCGTAATCCCACGCGCCCGCTCCTCAGGCGCCTTATCAATCTGATCATACGACTGCACCTCAACCGACGAATCAACCGAAGCCGCCGTAAACGTAATCGCAGCCGTCAACGTCGTCTTCCCATGATCCACATGCCCAATCGTCCCCACATTCACATGCGGCTTCGTACGCTCAAACACACCCTTAGCCATGATCCGTTCCTTTCGAGGTCCCGGCCGGCGGCTCGCCGCCTGGCAGGGGGCCGGCCCCCCGTCCGGGGGCGCGGACGGCGCCTCACCGCTTCACCGGCTGCCGCGCCTCTTTCTTGCAGCGGCAGGCAGAACGAGGTCGCTGGCAACCACCGCTCGCCGCGCGACCCGCTCCACCGTACCGCCTTAGGTTTTGGAGCTCGTGGACAGGATTGAACTGTCGACCTCTCCCTTACCAAGGGAGTGCTCTACCACTGAGCTACACGAGCCCACCACGGCCCCGCGGCCGTTCACTACCTCGCCTCGCTCCTCGCGCCGGGCGGCACGAGGCGGTGCGCTGGAGCGGGAGACGGGATTCGAACCCGCGACATTCAGCTTGGGAAGCTGACGCTCTACCAACTGAGCTACTCCCGCGTTCGCGACCGGGCCACTCCCGAAGGCTCGCCCCGGTCGTGACCGCACGGCTGGTGGGCAGGGCTGGATTCGAACCAGCGTAGGCTAAGCCAACGGATTTACAGTCCGTCCCCTTTAACCACTCGGGCACCTACCCGCGTCATAGCCGAGGTCTCGAGGCGCTTCCCTTCGCTCAGGACAGTGGAGCCACCCATCGGAATCGAACCGACAACCTTCCGATTACAAGTCGGGTGCTCTACCGATTGAGCTAGGGTGGCTGACCGCGCCACAGACCCGAAGTAAGGTAGCACTAGGCCGCTAGTCGTGTCAACTACCGTCCTGGACGGGTCTCGTGCGACCTGCCGCTCCCCGCGGCGGCACCGCGCCCGGGCGGTCGAGGCCGCTGGACCACCCGTGTCCACCCGCTCACCCTCAGCCGGCCCGCGCCTGCTAACATACTGGCGTTTGGAGGCGCCAACACATGGGACGCATTGGACCCATAGGGATACCAGAACTCCTCATCATCCTCGCCCTCGTGCTGCTCATCTTCGGTCCGAAGCGCTTGCCCGAGATGGCGAAGGGGCTCGGCCAGTCCGTGCGGGAGTTCCGCAAGGGCTTGCGCGACATGAAGAAGGACCTCGACGACGAAAGCGACGACGGCAGGACGCCCGGCGGAGCGGCGACACCCGTCGCGGCCGCCAGCGCCGGGGCGCCGTCGGCCAACGTGTCCAAGGCCGCCGGCAGCGAGGACGCCAAGTAGAGCCGGTCGACCCGTCGAAGAACGCGCGTCAGGACAGCCCGAGGCTTCAGCGTGACCCTCATCGAGCACTTCGAGGAGCTGCGTAACCGGCTCTTCATAGCGTTGCTGGCCTGGCTCGTCGCCTCCGGCGTGGCGTTCGCGTTCCGCTTCGAGGTGCTGGAGTGGCTCAAGGCGCCGCTCCCGGCCTCCATGACGCTCAACTACTTCGCGGTGCTCGAGCCGTTCACCGTGTCCATGCAGGTCGCGTCGTTCTTCGGCCTCGTCATCGCGTCGCCCGTGATCATCGGGCAGGTCTGGGGGTTCGTCGCGCCCGGGCTCTACGCCGAGGAGCGGCGCTACGCCGTGCCGTTCATCCTGTTCGCCGCGCTCGCGTTCGCCGCGGGAGTGGCCTTCTCGTACTACGTCGTGCTCCCCTTCAGCATCCCCATCCTCCTCTCCTTCCTGGGCGACGAGGCGCAGGGGCTGCTCTCCATCGGCAAGTACATCTCCACCCTGCTGATGCTCATGGCCATGTTCGGCATCATGTTCGAGCTGCCCGTGCTCGGCTTCCTGCTCGCCCGTATCGGCATCCTCCGTCACGCGCCGCTCGTCAGGTACCGCCGCTGGGCGATCGTGGGCGGAGTGGCGGCCGCCGCGATCATCACGCCGACCGGCGACCCCTTCAACCTCGCGCTCGTGGCCGTGCCGTTCCTCGTCCTCTACGAGGTGACGGTCGTCGTCGTCCGCATCTCGGAACGCCGGCACGGTTCCCAGCGTAGGATGCGCCATGCAAGAGAAGATCCAGAGCCTACGCGCTCGTATTGACACCCTGAACCTGAAGATCCTCGAGCTCGTCTCCGAACGCGCGAGCGTCGCCGCCGAGATCGGCGCCCTGCAATCCTCCATGGGCAGCTCCCAGTACGACCCCGTGCGTGAGCAGGCCATGCTGGACGCCTTGGTGGCCGCCAACCGCGGGCCGTTCGACGCCGCAACGGTCAAGAGCCTCTTCAAGCAGATCTTCCAGGCCAGCATGCAGCAGAGCCAGAAGCAGGAGAAGCGCGCGTACCTCACCTCGCGCGCCACGCAGGGCACGGACACGGTCGTGACCGTCCGCGGCGTGCCGATCGGCTCGAAGCACTCCCCCGTGCTCGTCGCCGGCCCCTGCGCCATCGAGTCCGAGGAGCAGGTGGAGGCCGTCGCCTCCCAAGTGGCCTCGCGCGGCGTCAAGCTCTTCCGCGGTGGCGCCTACAAGCCCCGCACCGACCCGTACTCCTTCCAGGGCCTCGGCGAGGAGGGCCTGAGGATCGGCCGCGAAGCGTGCGACCGGCACGACCTGGCGTTCGTCAGCGAGATCATGACGCCCTCCGACCTGCCGCTCTTCGAGGAGTACGTCGACCTCCTCCAGGTCGGCGCCCGCAACATGCAGAACTTCCACCTCCTGCGCGCCGTCGGGCGCAGCAGCAAGCCCGTGCTCCTCAAGCGCGGCCTGTCGGCCACCATCGAGGAGTGGCTGATGGCGGCCGAGTACCTCCTCAACGAGGGCAACCCGAACGTCATCCTCTGCGAGCGGGGCATCAGGACGTTCGAGCAGTACACGCGCAACACGCTCGACGTCTCCGCCGTCGCCCTCGCCAAGCTCGAGAGCCACCTGCCCGTGCTCGTGGACGTCACGCACTCCGGCGGTCGGCGCGACCTGCTCGTCGCACTCACCAAGGCCGGCCTGGCCGTCGGGGCGGACGGGATCATGGTCGAGGTCCATCCGAACCCGGCCATAGCACTGTCCGACACGAAGCAGCAGATCGACTTCCCGGCGTTCGACCGTTACCTGGACGCCACCGGCTACCACGCCAAGCTCAGCGAGAAGCGCGTGGAGCTCTACGGGTTCTAGGGGGTAGCGAACGGTGCCGGGGCTGGACGACCTCCTCTCGTTCGTCCTCCGGGCCGTCGAAGTAACGCCGGCTTACGCGCAAGGTCGCTGCCTCGTGGTGAGGAGCGGCGCCGAGGCCTGTCGCGCCTGCTTGGACGTCTGCCCTCACGAGGCCGTGCGGATCGACGAGCAGGTCGAGCTCGACGCGGTGAACTGCACGGGCTGCGGCCTCTGCGTGCGCGCCTGCCCGAGCGAGGCGTTGACGGCGCCGCCCAAGGTCGAGCCGGGACCGGCGCTGCGGTGCAGCCGCGTGGCTGGCGACGCCGCCTCCGTGCGGTGCCTGGCGCAGCTGTCCGCGGCCGACCTGGTGAGGCTGGTCGGTGACGGCGAGAGCGTGACGCTGGCGCGCGGCGAGTGCGCCGGTTGCAAGGTCGGGGGCGCGGCCGTGCCCGAGGTCGTCGCGGCCACCGCCGCGCGGGCCGGCGAGCTCCAGGCGCTCCACGGCAGGCGGCTCCTCGTGAACGTGAGTCTCCAGGCGCGCCTCGACGCCCCGGCCCCAACCAGGCGCCTCAGCCGCCGCGACCTCTTCCGGGGCGGCGCCCGCGAGGTCGCGCGGGGCGCCGTCGAGGCGCTCGCGCCGTTCGAGGCTCTGCTACCCGGCCAGGAGGGCGGGCCCGGCGGCCACGAACCGCCACCAGAGGCGTCCCGCCGCCTAAGGCTCATCGCCGCGGCGAGTCCCGCGCCGGGCGCGCTCGTCCCATGGCGCCTGCCGCGGGTCGCCGACGGCTGCATCATGTGTCCGGCGTGCACCCGCGCCTGCCCGACAGGGGCCCTGGAGCGCGACTTCAGTGGCCCGCAGGCCGTCTTGCGCCTGGGGCCCGACGCCTGCGTCGGGTGCGACGCCTGCGTCGCCGCCTGCCCCGTCCGGGTCATGAGCATGGACGACGAGGTCACCTGGGGCGAGCTGAGCGGCGGCGCCAGCGAGGCTTTCCGCTCAGGCCCGGAACGGCTGGGCACCGGGGCGGTGCCGCGCTGAACGCGGTTGCACGACCAGGGACATCCGGGGGCAGACCTCCGCGCCGCCGGAGCGTACACTTGAGCCATGACCGTCGACTCTTGGGTAATGGAAGCGGTCGCGGCAGGTTCCTCGAAAGGGTCGAGCTTGCGGGACGTGCAGCGCTACATCGATGAGCGCCACTTCGAGGAGCTCGCCGTCGACACGCTCGAAGCGGCGTTGGCCGCGCTGGTAGCGGCGGGTAAGATCTACCAGGACGGCGAACGCTACCACCCGGCGAAACGGACCTCGAAAGAGGACGCCATGAAACAGCTGTTCGGGGACGGTTGACCAGCAACGTCCCTCACTCCTAGGAGGCGGTCGATGACGACCCCGGTGGGCACGGGCAGCGCTCTGGCTCTGCACGACTTCTACGACATCGAAGCGCTGTACGACCACGAGGAGCGCCTCATCCAGGGCAGCGTGCGCGAGTACGTGCGCGCCGAGCTCCTCCCCAAGGTGGGCGAGTGGTGGCTGGAAGGCGTCTTCCCTGAGGACCTGGCCCGCAAGTTCGGTGAGCTTGGTGCTCTCGGCGTCACGCTCCCGGAGCGCTTCGGCGGCGCGGGCGCCTCGTACAGCGCGTACGGCCTCGTCTGCAAGGAGATCGAGTACGTCGACTCCGGCATGCGCTCGTTCGTGAGCGTGCAGTCGAGCCTCGTCATGTTCCCCATAAACGCCTACGCCCAAGAGCACGTGAAGGCGAAGTGGCTCCCGCTACTGGCCAGCGGCGAGGCCGTAGGCTGCTTCGGCCTGACGGAGCCGGACGCCGGTTCCGACCCGGGCGCCATGCGCACCCGCTGCCGCAAGGTCGGCGACGACTGGGTCATCACGGGCGTCAAGCGCTGGATCACGAGCGGGTCGCGCGCGCACGTGGCCATCGTGTGGGCCAAGGACGAGGAGTCCGGCAAGATCCTCGGCTTCGTGGTCGAGACGGACCGCCCCGGCTTCCAGGCCGTCGACATCAAGACGAAGGCCTCCATGCGCGCGTCAGTCACGAGCGAGCTCTACCTCGACGAGGTGAGCGTGCCGGCCGGCAACCAACTCCAGGTCACCGGGCTGAAGGGCCCCCTGTCGTGCCTCAACCAGGCGCGCTTCGGCATCGCGTTCGGCGTGCTCGGCGCGGCGCAGGCGTGCTTCGACGAGGCGGCGGCCTACGTCTCCGACCGGCCGGCCTTCGGCGAGCCGTTGGCGGCCAAGCAGCTGGTCCAGTCGCGCTTGGCGGACATGCTCTCGGAGATCACGCGCGGCAGCCTCCTCGCTTACCGCCTCGGGCGGCTCAAGGAGGAGGGCAAGGACCACCCGGCGCGCGTCTCGCTCGCCAAGCGCGACAACTGCCGCAGCGCACTGGCCGTGGCGCGCGCCGCGCGCGACCTCCTCGGCGGCAACGGCATCACGACCGAGTACGCCGCCATCAGGCACATGCTCAACCTCGAGACCGTGGCGACCTACGAAGGCACGGACACGGTCCACACGCTCGTGCTCGGACGCGAGATCACGGGCATCAACGCGTTCTGACGGCGAGTCGAAGGGTGCGCCGGACCGGAGTACTCCGGTCCGGCGCACCCTGTCTTTCAGAACGCGACCGTCTACTCCGCCGCCTCAGCGGTACTCCACCAAGCGGATGCTGGTCCGCTCGCCCTCGCCGCCGTAGGTGCTGAAGCAAGGGAACGGCATGCCTTCGGCCAAGCCGAACACGATGCTGCCGCTGTCGTCGTCGTCCGCCGGCTCGTAGGTGACCACGACGCACTCGAGACCCGCCACGTTCTCCGTGCGGTCCATCCTGACCTTGCCCATGCCGGCGACCACGTAGACGTCGCTCGTCACCGCCACGTCCTGGCCCCCAAGCGCGAACGGCAAGATGAACAGGCCCGGCCCGTAGAAGAGCATCATGGGACCGAACATGAGCATCCCGAGCGCGTCGCCGCCGCTGAACGCGTCGATCACGCCCTCTTGTGAGACGCCGTCGCTGCTGGTGCTCATGCTCGTCGTCACCGAGTAGGTCGCCCCCGTCTGGCGGACGTCGAACTCCAGGCGCACGACCGAGCCCGTGCTCGACGAGTCGCTCGTGACCTCGAAGGCGTAGAAGTGGCTGCCGCCCCCGTACGTCCCCATGTCCCAGGAGAAAGCGGCGCTCCAGCCGCCGAGGGCTAGGAGCACGAGAGGCAAGAAGCGAAGCAGAGCGCGAGGGCGTGGCATGGCGTACCTCCGAAGACTCGCTCGTTGGCGGAGCGGTCCCATCGCCCAGAAGGTAGCATGCCCGCATCCCGTCCTGGAGCGACAACCTTCGCAGGCGAACGGCGAGGGGTCGCCCTAACCGCCGAGCATCCGCGCCGCCGCGAGCAGCGCGGCGAGGACGGCCGCCCGCAGCAAGTGATAAGGCCACACGACCTTGCCTATGACGAGCCGCGCGTTCAGGTAGGAGGCGAGGTAGCCGAGCGCGGTGCCGGTCAGGAGCACCCACCACGCCATGGCGTCGGCGAAGCCGTAGGCCACCATGGCCACCGTAAGGACCATGGCGGCGAGGAGGAACAGGCGCGCCACGACCGGCTTGCGCCGGCTGACGGCCCAAGCGCCGAAGGCGTTGACCACGACGAGGCCAAGCGCCACCAGCATCAAGACGATGCGCACGACGTCAGTGTATGCGGCTGCGTAGCAGGGTGTCGACGGGGTCGCGGTCCGCGAGGACGGTTTGCAACGTCACGACCTCTAGCGGCTTATGCGTGACCTTCCCCACGCGGTTGGCGAGCCACGCGTCGCTGCTCGCCTCCGCGTCGACCACCAGCCTGAGCGAGTCGATCGCGGCGCGCCGTCCGAGGAGCCGCGCCGCGCCGATCACCTCCGCGTCGCTGTCCACGAGGCGCTCGTCCGCGCGCAGGCCCTCGTCGCGCAGTTCGTTCGGGTCGAAGAGGTGCTGGCCGACGGCCCGCTCGCCTTCGCGCTCGACCAGCCGGGTGGAGGCCTCGTCGATCGCCCATGGCCGCCCGAGCACGGCCACGTTCCGCGTGTCCGTGCGCCGGCCAAGGTCCGGGGTGGCCGCCTTCGCGTCCTTCGCCAGGGGCCTGACGCGCCCGAGGGCGCGCCTCACCGAGGTCGCGTCATGGATGAGCGACTGCAGGAACGCTACGGAGTGCGGCTCGATCGCCTCGTCGAACCAGCTCGGCACGGCGTGCAGCGGCGGCAGGCCCGGCAACGTCGAGCGCAGCTGGGCCGGGAGGTCCATCACCCACGGGTCCTGACCGACGCCGCGTGCGACCTCCGACTCGCGGACGAGTCGCGGCACCACGATCAGCTGGCAGTCGGCCAGAGCTCGCGCCTGGGCGGCCGCCAACCGGAAGGCCAGGGTGGGGACCTCGAGGAGGTCCGGATCCTGCCAAGCCTCCTTCACCGCGGGCAGCTCCGCGAACGCGGGCTCCAGGCCTGCGGCCTCGACGAGCTCGACCCAGTAACGGCCGTAGCGGCGCCACGAGAGTTGCGTCAAGAAACCGATGCGCACGAGGCGCGAGTCTACCACTCCTACGCGGCGGCCCCTGCGACGGACGCCGTGCGGGCCAACAAGGCGCGCGCCAGGACCTCGGCCGCGCCCTTGTCGAGGAACTGGTTGCCGTTGCCGCACTTGGGCGAGAGCACGCAACGCGGGCAGCCCGTCTGGCATTCGCAGGCCCCCAACAGCGCCGCGGCCGCGCCGAGCCACGCCTGGAAGACGGCGGCGCCGGCGCGCACGTAGCCCACCCCGCCAGGGTGGCCATCGTAGATGAACACCGTCGGCAGCCCCGTGGCGGGGTAGACGGGATACGACACGCCACCGACGTCGGCCCGCTCGCAGAGCACGAAGGCCGGCAACAGCCCGATGAGCGTGTGCTCGAGGGCGTGCAGCGCGGCGGGTAGCTCGGCCGCCGCCGGCGGCCCCTGCAGCCCCGTCGCCTCGAACCACATGGCATGGGTGTCGTACGCCACCTCGGGCAGGTCGAGCGGGCGTTCCTCCAAGGCGGCCTCGCTGAAGAACCGCTTGCGTACGTAGCCGGTGACCGTGTGCGTGACGCGCACCCGCCCCACCCTCACGCCCGGCGGGGGCGCGCCCAAGACCCCGGCCCCTTCCGACTCCGGCAGCGGGCCGAGCACCTCGATGTCCGTCTCGGAGCGCGGCTGCGTGTAGTAGTCCTCGATGTGCGGGAGCAGCCGCGCGACGCCGGCGTGCAGGTCCAGCTCGGCGACGAGGTACTGCTCGCCCTGGTGCAGGTAGACGGCCCCCGGGTGGAGCTCGCGCAGCGCCGTGGCGAAGTCGGTTACCCCGACGGTGTGGCCGAGACCGTCCTTGAGCTTCACCCTGCGGCCGCCGCCACCGCGCAGCTCGATGCGCCGGTGCGGGTAGCGGCGGCGGCTGGCGAAAGTGCCGTCACGCAGCGTCACCAGTCCGTCGACGGCGCCTAGGTCGAGCCACGGCGCCAGGAGGCTCTCTCCGGGAGCGATGGGCGCCTCCGCGGCCGCACATACCACGTGACGCGGGTGCAGGACGTCGTTGAAGGGGTCGGCCACCGCGTCCTCGACGGGGCCGTCGAGCAGAGCGTCCGGATGGCCGACGTAGTACTCGTCGAGTGGATCGGCGCCCGGGATGAGGAGCGTCAGCGCGCGTCCACCTGCGCGACCGGCCCGACCGGAACGTTGCCACATGGCCATCTTGGAGCCGGGGTAGCCGACCATGACCACGGCGTCGACGCCCCCGATGTCGACGCCGAGCTCGAGAGCGCTCGTGCTCGTGAGGACGGTAAGGGCGCCTGCGCGGAAGGCGTCCTCGAGGGCCGCACGGGCCTCCGGCGTGTAGCCGGCGCGGTAGCTCTCGATGCGCTCGGCGAGCCCGTCCCCCAGCAGACCCGCGGCGTAGCGCCGCACCAGCTCTGCGCCCTTGCGCGAGTTGCAGAAGAAGATGCTCTTGACGTCCGACCTGACGAACTCGGCCGCGAGCGCCGCCGCCTCGGAGTTGACCGAGCGCCGCCGGTCACCCCCTGGCACGAGCGGCGGGCGCCAGAAGACGAACTCGCGCGCGCCCCGCGGGGCGGAGTCGTCCGCGACGACCTCGAACGGGCGCCCGACGAGGCGTTCGGCGTGCTGACCGGGGTTGCCGACGGTCGCGGAGGCGGCCACCACGGTGGGAGCGGCGCCGTAGCGGGCCGCGACGCGCAGGAGGCGGCGCACGACGTTGGCGACGTGCGAGCCGAGCACCCCGCGGTAGGCGTGCAGCTCGTCGAGGACGAGGTAGCGCAAGCGAGCGAGGAACGGCGCCCACGCCGCGTGGTACGGCAGGATGCCGTAATGCAGCATGTCGGGGTTCGTGAGGAGGGCGCCGGCCGCGGCACGGATACCCGCGCGGCGCTCCGCAGCCGTGTCGCCGTCGTAGAGATGGATGCGCTCGGCCGCGTCGCCAAGCCCGACGGCGCCGGCCAGACCGCGGAGCTTCAGGAGCTGGTCGCCTGCCAAGGCCTTCGTGGGGTACAGGAGGAGGCTGGTGCCCCCGGCGTCCAGCTCGGACAGGACGGGCACTTGGAAGACCAAGGACTTCCCCGAGGCCGTTGCCGTGGCCACGACGACGTCGCGCCCCTCGGCGGCGGCGCGTAACGCTGCCGCCTGATGCGCGTAAGGCGAGAAGCCGGCGCGGCGGAGCAGCTCCGCGAACGGCCCCGCATAAGCGCTCTCCTCGCCGCGCTTACGCGGGGGGAAGAAGTGGTACGCCGCCACCTGCCCCTCGTACTCCGGGAGCTGGGTGAGGTAGGCGTGGAAGCTCTGGGTCGGGTCTCGTGCCACTCCAGGGGAGAGCCTACCGTCGCGTGCGCCCGGTCTACGTCGGGCCCACCACCCCGCTGCCCGACTCGCCCAAGGCCGACGGTCGCGTTAGAGTCGTGTAAGTGCAGTCCGCCTTCTTGCTAAGCCTGTACCTGTTCGAGCTGCCGTACCTCTTCCTCATGCTCATGGTGATCGTCGGGGCGTTGCGGCGGGTGCCCGTGCGGCGGAGCGCGGTCACGCCAAGCGTTAGCGTGGTCCTGCCCGCCCACGACGAGGCCGCCTCCCTGCCGGCCTGCCTCGCGTCGCTGGCCGCCCAGCGCTACGCGGGCGCCGTCGAGTTCGTGGTCGTCGACGACCGCTCGACGGACGCGACGCGCGCGGTCATCGAGCGCTTCGCGGCCACGGACCCGCGCTTCAAGCTCGTGACGGTCGCCGAGCCGAGCCGCAGGCTCTCCCCCAAGGTCAACGCCGTCGATCATGGCATCCGCGCCTCGCGCGGCGAGATCGTCCTCGCGACGGACGCCGACTGCCTCCACCATCCGGACTGGGTGGCCGGGATGGCGTCGCACTTCGCGGACGACGTCGTCATGGTGGCCGGCTACGTGTCGACTAGCGCGCCGGGCGAAGCGCGGACGCTCCTACAGCGCTTCGAGTCCGTCGACTGGTTCACCCTCATGCTCGTCTCCCGCAGCCTGACGCGCTTCGGCCTCAAGTACGCCAGCAGCGCCAACAACCTCGCCTACCGCCGCTCCGCCTTCGACGCCTGCGGGGGCTTCGGCGCGGCAGGCAGAGCGCCGAGCGGTGACGAGGACCTACTGACGCAGCGTCTGGGCCGGCTCCCGGGTGCCACCGTCGTCTTCGCGGAGGGCCCGGAGTGCCGCGTACTGACCAAGGGCGCCGGCTCGCTCGCCGCCCTCGTGCGCCAGCGCCGCCGCTGGGTGAGCCGCTACCACCATGTGCTGCACTACCATCCGGCGTTCCTGGCCGGCATCGGCACGCTCGGGCTGCAGAGCGTCTGGCTCACGCTCGCCGTCCTGCTGCTCCCGTTCGCGCCAGGCATGGCGCCCTGGGTGCTCGGGCTCGGGCTCGTCAAGGCGACCGTCGAGTACGTCGGCATGGGCATCGGCACCCGTCACTGGGCGCGCCGCGACCTGTGGGGTCTCACCACGCTCTGGTGGTCGCTGCTGCACCCCGCCTTCATCGCCACGGCCGTCGTTGGGTCGTTCCTCAAGCCGAGCGCTTGGCGCGCCGGCGCGCAGCCGTACCGGCGGCGGTTCTTCCAGCGACGCTTGCGGCTCTTCAGGCGCCGGGTCAAGGCCGGAGTCGCGCGGTACTGAACGGAGTCGTTAGCGTGCTGGGTGGACGCAGATGTCGCGGGGCGGCAGCCCGCTAGCCGGCACCGACCTGAGCGCGGGTCACCGCCGTCGTCGCCCTTCAGACGCTAGGGGCGGTGTTGGTCGCAAATGCGGTGCTAAACTTACATAACTTGCGTGCCCTCGGCTACGGCCCGGTAAGCACGCCACCGGAGGCTGCAATGAAGGTACTCATCCTAGGCGGGGACGGCTTCTGTGGTTGGCCGACGAGCCTGCACTTGAGCGACCTGGGTCACGACGTCGTGATCGTCGACAACCTGTCGCGCCGCGACATCGACAACGAGCTGGAGGCCGGCAGCCTCACGCCCATCCAGCCCATGGGCCTCCGCCTGGCCGCCTGGAAGGAGCTGACTGGCAAGACGATCGGCTTCCACAACCTGGACGTGGCGCAGGACTACGCCGGCCTCCTCGACCTCATCGAGAGCGAGCGCCCCGACGCCATCGTGCACTTCGCCGAACAGCGCGCCGCGCCCTACTCGATGAAGAGCAGCGGCAACAAACGCTACACGGTGGACAACAACGTCAACGCCACGCACAACGTGCTGGCCGCCATCGTGGAGAGCGGTCAGGACATCCACCTGGCGCACCTGGGCACCATGGGCGTCTACGGTTACGGCACGGCCGGCATGAAGATCCCGGAGGGCTACCTCGAGATCGAGGTGACCACCGACGACGGTCGCAAGGTGCGGCAGGAGGTGCTCTACCCGACCAACCCGGGGAGCGTCTACCACATGACGAAGTCGCTCGACCAGATCCTCTTCGCCTACTACGCGAAGAACGACCGGCTGCGCCTGACCGACCTGCACCAGGGCATCGTGTGGGGCACCAACACGCCGCAGACCAAGCTCGACGAGCGGCTCATCAACCGCTTCGACTACGACGGCGACTACGGCACGGTCCTGAACCGCTTCCTCATGCAGGCCGCGGTCGGCTACCCCCTCACCGTCCACGGCACGGGCGGCCAGACGCGCGCCTTCATCCACATCACCGACACGGTCAAGTGCGTCCAGCTCGCCCTCGAGAACCCGCCCAAGCGCGGGGAGCGCGTGAGGATCCTCAACCAGATGACGGAGACGCACCGCGTGCGCGACCTGGCCAAGCTCGTGGCCTCGATGACGGGCAGCGAGATCGCGTTCACGCCCAACCCGCGCCGGGAGGACGCCGAGAACGACCTGTTCGTCAGGAACGACCTCTTCCTCGGCCTCGGCCTGGAACCCACGACGTTGCAGGAAGGGCTCCTCGCCGAGGTGACGGACGTCGCGCGGAAGTACGCCGGGCGGGCCGACCTCTCCAAGATCCCGGCCAAGAGCACGTGGACGCGCGACAACCTCCCCGGCGACCCGGCCCTCGCGCAGCCGCAGTCGGTCGGCAAAGCCTGACACGACGCCGGTTCGGGCCGTGACGGGGCGAGCGCCAGGCGGACCGCGGTGAGGATCGCGCTCTTCACGGAGGTCTTCCTCCCGAAGGTCGACGGCATCGTCACGCGCATCACGCGCACGCTCGAGCAGTTGGCGGTGCTGGGCCACGAGGTGCTCGTCTTCGCACCGCACGACCCACCGGAGTCGTACGCGGGTCACCGGGTCGTCAAGGTGCCGGCCCTCCCCTTCAGGCCGTGGTACCCGGAGCTCTTCCTCGGGCTCCCCCGGCCCCGGTTGGGCCGCGAGCTCGACCGCTTCCGCCCCGAGGTCGTCCACGTCGTCAACCCGGTCGTGCTCGGCCTGTGGGGCACGGCGCTCGCCAAGCAGCGCAACCTGCCGCTCCTGGCGAGCTACCACACGGACATCACGCAGTACGCCCTGCACCTGAAGCTCCCGCTACTGCAGGAGCCGTCTCGGCGCTTCCTGCGCGACGTGCACAACCAGGCGCACGTGAACCTCTGCACGAGCATGCCGATGGTTAAGTCGGCGCGCGCGCTAGGCATCCAGCGCGTGCGCCTCTGGCCGAAGGCCGTCGACACGGAGCTGTACCGCCCCGAACGGCGCACCAAGGCCATGCGCGAGCGCCTGACGGACGGCAACCCGGAAGCGCCGCTCATGACCTACGTCGGCCGCCTCTCGTTCGAGAAGCGCCTCGACTGGCTGTACGGCCCCGTAACCCGGCTGCCCGGCGTGCGCCTCGCGCTGGTGGGCTCGGGCCCGGCCGAGGCCGACCTCAAGCGCCGCTTCAAGGGCACCAACACGGTGTTCACCGGCTACATGTCGGGCCTGGAGCTGGCCGCGGCGTACGCGAGCTCGGACGTCTTCGCGTTCCCGTCCGACACGGAGACGCTCGGCTTCGTCGCCATGGAGGCCATGGCGTCGGGCGTGCCGGCCGTCGGCGCGCGGGCCGGCGGCATCCCGGACGTCATCAAGGACGGCGAGAACGGCCTCCTCTTCACGCCTGGCGACCTCGGCGACCTCACGGACAAGCTCGGCAACCTGCTCTTCGACCCCGAGCTGCGCGCCAAGCTCGGCGCGCGCGCCAGGGCGGACATGGAGCGGCACGGCTGGCGCGCCGCCACCCAGGCGCTCGTCGACTACTACGACCTCGCCATCAAGGTGCGCGAGCGGTTCGACCCGCCGAGCGTCTACTGACCGGCGAGCGTCGACCCCGGCACGCAAGACGCCCGCGCCGTCACGCGCGCCACGTAGGCCGCACGGCCGTCACACGCGCGCGACGATCACGGGTCCGTCCGGACCCGGCATCACGTCGACGTCGGCGCGGAAGACGCTCCTCAACGTCCCGGGCAGCAGCACGTCGCGAGGCGCGCCCTCGGCCACGACGTGGCCCCCGTCCAGCAGGACGAGGCGGTCGCAGGCGCGCGCCGCCAGGTTCAGGTCGTGGATCACCAGCAGCACCCCGAGGCCGGCGGCGGCCTGCGCCCGGGCGTGCCTGAGCAGCTCCACCTGGAAGCGCAGGTCGAGGTGGTTGGTCGGCTCGTCGAGGAGGAGGTAACCAGGCTCCTGCGCGAGGGCGCGGGCGAACACCACCCGCTGCCGCTCGCCGCCCGACAACGTCTCGACGAAGCGCGCCGCGAAGGCGGTCGTCTCCGTGACCGCCATGGCGTGCTCGATGACGGCCGCGTCGCGCGCCCTGGGAGAGCCGAACAGGCCCAGATGCGGCGCGCGCCCCATGGCGATCACCTCACGCACGCGGTAGCCGACGGGCACCTCGGGCGCCTGGGCGACGAGCGCCACCTTGCGCGCCAGGGCGGCGCGCGACAGGCGCGCCACGTCCACGCCGTCGATGGCGCACGCGCCGAGTTGCGGCCTCACGAGGCGCGTCACGACCCGCAGGAGCGTGCTCTTCCCGGCCCCGTTCGGTCCCACCACCCCGACGACCTCGCCGGGCCTCAGGACCAAGGCGACGTCCTCCAGGACGAGGGGCGCCCCAGGCGCGAACCTGACGCTCACGTGCTCGAGCCTCACGCAGGCGCTCACCGCTCGTCCGCCCTGCCCTTCAGCAACCAGAGGAAGAACGGCCCGCCGACGACGGCCGTGACGATACCCACCGGGACCTCGACGGGCGCGATGACCTGACGCGCGAGCAGATCGGCGAGGATCATGAAGCTGGCGCCCCAGAGCGTCGCCATGGGCAGCAGCCTGCCGTGCGGCCGGCCGAGGGCCAGGCGCGCCGCGTGCGGGACGACGAGCCCGACGAACCCGATGATCCCGGCCACGCTCACCGCCGCGGCCGTCACGAGCGTCGCGACGCCGAGGAGGAGGAGCTTCGTCCGCTCCACCCCGAGGCCGAGCAGCGCGGCGCCCTCCTCGCCGAGCTGCAGGAGGTCGAGCGCCCGCGAGAACGCCCCCACGAGGGCAAGGGCCGGCAGCGCCACGGCGGCCATGAGCCCGACCTGCCGCCACGTCGAGAAGCCGAAGCCGCCGAGGAGCCAGGCCAGGATGCCGCCGGCCTGCTCCCTCGCCGCCACGAGGAGGAAGGAGGTGCCGGCAGTGAACAGCGAGCTGATCACGACACCGGCGAGGACGAGACGGACGGTGGGCAGGGCGCCGCCGACGCGGGCGAGGAAGACGACGAGCAGGACCGTGGCGAGGGCGCACACGAAGGCCGCCGCCGGGGCGCCCAGGCCCGCCAGGACGGGCACAGACGCCCCGAGGCTCATGACGAGGACGGCGCCGAAGCCCGCGCCGCTGGCCGTGCCGATCAGGTAGGGGTCCGCGAGCGGGTTCCTGAACACGCCCTGGAAGACGGCGCCCGCGAGCGCGAGGCCGCCGCCGACGAGCCCCGCCAGCAGCACGCGCGGGAGGCGCAGCTGCCAGACGACCGTCTCCAGAGGGCGGAGCCGTTCGCCCGCGAGCCCCTTGCGCACGGCGCTCACGACGACGTCCGGCGTCACCGTCACGCTGCCGACGGCGATCGCGACGACGATGACCGCCACCAGCGCGGCGGCGCTGGCGGCCAGGATCAGGAGCTGGCTACGGCCACCGCCGCGCCGGCTCGTAGGCTCGCGTCCCGTCATCGAGCCCGCCACCGACACCGACTGCCTAGAACATCCCCGGGTGGAAGATGGCCGCGAGCCGACGTACCGCCTCCCCGAGCCGCGGTCCCGAGCGGCTCAGGACGTCCGCCGTCTCCTGGTCGATCTCGACGACCCGGCCGGAGACCACGGCCGTGAGGCCGCCCCAGCCCGGACGCGCCGCCACGTCGGCGGCCGTGACGCCGAAGGGGGCGTCGGTCAGGAGGATGAAAGCCGGGTCCTGCAGCACTACGTACTCGGGGTCCACCTGCGGGAACGGCCCCATGGCCGCCGTGACGACGTTCACGCCGCCGGCGGCGGCGACGAGCTCGTCCAGGTACGAGCCGGGGCCGACGGAGTACGGCGTAGGGTCGAGCTCCACGAACACGGTGGGACCGTTAACGCCCGCCAGGACGCTGGCCACGCCGGCGAGCTCGCCCTGCAGGCGGCCGACTAGGACGGCTGCTTCGGTCTCGCGATCCAACAACGTGCCGAGGGTGGTCAGGAAGTCGTAGGTCTCGGCGATGGTCTGCGGCGAGCCGGCGTAGACGGCGATGCCGAGCGCCTCCAAGGGCGCCTGCAGGCCGCTGTACTCGTCCACCAGGACGAAGTCCGGCTCCAAGGCGACGATGGCCTCGAGGTCAGGGCCGAAGGCGTCGCCCAGCGTAGGCAACCCGGTCACGGACGCGGGGTAGTTGCTGTAGGTGTCGACCCCGACGAGCGCAGCGCAAGCGCCAACGGCGCAGACGCTCTCCGTGTGGCTGGGGAGCATGCTGACGACGCGCTCCGGCACCGCCGTCAGGGTGACGTCCCGCCCGAGGTCGTCCACCACGGTGACGGGGTAGTTCGTAGCAAGCGCGCCTGGCGCCAAGAGGAGGAGCGCGAGGGTCAGTGCCGCGAGGCGTCGGAGCATGGTGTCGCTTCCTTCCGCCCTGCGGTTCAGAGGTGTCGTCATGACAAGAGGGACAGCCGCGCCGACCGTGCTCGGAGGCGCACCGACCTCCCTCGTCCGCGCAAGGGGTCAAGTAGAGGTCGACCGGCCGGTGTTCGGACTTGGGCGCTCTAGCGCGCCCTTACCGTTGCGGGACAGTGCCGGACTCTCACCGGACTTCCCCGAGCGGCGACCAAGGGAACTCTACGGCGCGCCACAGGGCCTGTCAAACGGCGGATGGTAGGCTCCCGTCCGTGACGCGCACCATGACGGTGGACCAGCTGGAGCCCCCTCCCCCGCCGTCGCTGCGTGACCTCCGCCCGCCGCCGCGCTTCGCGGGGGTGGCCTTCGAGACCTACGCGCCGCAGGACCCGACGCAGTTCGCCGCGCGCGACCGGCTGCAGGAGTTCGTGCTCGGCCGCGCTTGGCGCCACGAGGAGGCGGCACGCCGAACGACCGACCCTCCTGCCAGGCAGGCGCATGCGCTGCGCTGGCCATGGCGGCGTAAAGCGCCGCAGCCCGGGGCCGGCCTCTACCTCGACGGCGGGTTCGGGGTCGGCAAGACGCACCTCCTCGCCGCCGCGTACGCCACCGCGGACACGCCCGCGAAGCGCTACCTGAGCTTCCAGGAGCTCGTCTACCTGATCGGCGTGATGGGGATGGCGCGGGCGCAGACGGAGTTCGCGACGAGCGACCTCCTGTGCGTCGACGAGTTCGAGCTGGACGACCCCGGCAACACGTTGATCGTCAAGACCTTCCTAGCCGCATGCTTCGCCGCCGGCACCGCCGTCGTGACGACCTCGAACACCCCGCCGGCGGCGCAGGGGCAGGGGCGCTTCAACGCCTCGGACTTCAAGCGCGAGATCCAGTCGTTGGCGGCCTCGTTCGAGGTGGTGCCGGTGGACGGGGCCGACTTCCGCCAGCGGCTCAAGCAGGGCAGCTGGCTGAGCGAGGCGGAGCTAGGCGCCAGGCAGGGGCGCGAAGAGTCGCCGGCGCCCCGGCTGGTCGTGGCGTGGGACGAGCTCCTCGAGCTGCTGAGAAGCATGCACCCGACGCGGTTCGGTGGCGTGCTCGCCCAGGTCGGCAGCGTCTACCTGCACGGCGTGCGTCCGCTCGCCTCGCAGAACGACGCGCTGCGCTTCGTTCACTTCGTCGACAAGCTCTACGATCGCCAGGTCGTGCTCCGCGCCAGCGGCGAAGGGCCGCTCGTGGACGTCTTCGACGCCGGCTACCGCGAAGGCGCCTACGCCAAGAAGCACCATCGGTGCGCTTCGCGCCTGGCCGAGCTCCTCGGCGAGGAAGTGGGCGAGCGGAGACCCTCAGTCACGCTCTGAGCGTCAACGGCGCGGCAACGCTGCCAACCACGCGGCGAGCTCGCCGGCCAGGGCCGCGCTCGCGCCGGGGCCGCCCATGCGTTCCGAGCCCGCGGCGGCGGCGCGAGCGCGCGCCCCGCCATCGCGCGCCAGCCGCGCCACATGAGCCGCTAATGCCGCCGCGTCCGGCTCGCCGACCGTGAGACCCTCGCCGAGCAGGCGCGCCTGGTTGGCGATGAAGGCGCTCGACAGGTGCGGCGGAACGGGGAACGCCACGGTGGGGATCCCGAGGCCGACGGCCTGCTCGTTGCCCGTGCCCGCCGTCCCGAGCACGACGTCCGCACTGGCGAGCACGGCGGCGAAGCGCTCGACGACCCACCACAGCCGGTTGGGCCCGCGGCGCCACGCCACCGCCACCCCCGGCACGGGTGCCAGGTCGCTCTCCCACCCGATGGGCGGGGCCGGAACCTGGCCGTGCGTCCACGCGACGAGGCCCAGGGCACCAGGCAGACGCTCGAGGGCGGAGATCATCAGCGCTACGCTGCTTCCCGCCCAACTCCGCGTGCCGGGCAGCAGCCCGACGGTCGGGCGACCGCGCAGGCCCGGGGGTACGAGCGGGGCCGCCGCGAGGCCGTCCATCATCGGGTTGCCGACGTAGCTGGCGCCGGCGACACCGCGCGCCGCCAGATGGGCGGCCGTGGCCGCGTCGCGCGCGTAGACCCGGTCCGCGCCGCGCATGAGCGCCAGCTCCGGCCCCCTGAAAGTCTCCATGAAGTAGCGGCCCGTCAGCCGGGTGCGGCCGGGCTGCGGCCGCGGAGCGGCATGGACGGACACGAGCGTCTGCAGCACCCGTCGCGGCGCGCGCACGAGGGCGGCGAGGAGTTGAGCGTAGAAGTCGCCTACCGCGAAGACGGCGTCGGGCCGCGCCCTCACCAGCCAGGCCACCTGACGGGCGGTGAGCGAGACGATCCCGGCGCGCAGGTCGGCCAACAGGTGGTCCCAGGCATGGAACGTCAGCCCGCCGGATGGCAGCTCTCGGCGCGGGCCGGCGAGTCGGGCGCCGGAGCGCGCGACGGCTCCGCCCTCTCCGACCACCGGCAACGCCTCGACCGTCACCCACGGCGCGCGGCGCAGCAGTTCGCCGACCACGCGGGCGGCGACGGCGTCCTCGCCGTGACCGTTGGCGACGACGAGGAGCGTGCGAGGGGTGCCGGTCACCCGTCTTCGGGGAGGGGCCGCAGCGGGCCCTCGCCCCAGCCGAGCTTGTGCCTCAGCACCTCGAACGCGCTGCGTCTGCCGGTCGAGACCAGGAGCAGGCCCCGGTCCGCCGCCGTGATCTGGATGCTGTCGCCGATCTCGAGGTCGACCCGTTCCTGCCCGTCGATCACCATCGCTATCTCGTCGGGGCGCGTGAGGACCTCGAGGCCGATCACCGAGCTGCCCGGCAGGACGATGGGGCGGTTCGTGAGGCTGTGCGGAGCGATCGGCGTGACCACGAGCGCCCTCAAGCCCTGGTCGAGGATCGGTCCGCCGAGAGACAGGGAGTAGGCGGTGGAGCCGACGGGCGTGGAGACCACGATGCCGTCCACTCGGTACTCCGTGGCGTAGGCGCCGTCGACACGCATGCGCACGCGTACCAGGCGCGTCATGACGCCCTGGGAGAGGAGGACGTCGTTGAACGCGTACCGCTTCTCCTCGCGCCCGGCTATGCCGACCTGCATGAGCATCTTCTCGCGCACGGGCCAGTCGGGAGCGGCCTTGCCGGAGGCGTAGGCGAGCGCCTCCTCCGCCCCGAACTCCGCCAAGAAGCCGAGCTTGCCGAGGTTGACCCCCATGAGCGGCACCTCGGAGCCGGCGAGGCGCCTGGCGGCCGCGAGCAGGGTGCCGTCGCCGCCGACGGAGACGGCGAGATCGGCGTGCCGCGCATAGGCTCGGAGCTCCGCGCTGCCGTCCAGGTCGAGGACCACGTTCGCGCCGGCACGCTCGAAGAGCTCGCCGAGCCGACGGGCGAGCGGGTGCGCTTCCGGCTTGTAGCGGCTGCTCGCCACGATGACGAGGCGCAGCGCCGCGGCCGGAAGGGCGAAGCCGCGGGTCAACCCGCCACCGCCGCGTCGGCAAGGGCCAGCAGCGCGTCATGCCGGACGCGTTCGACGACCTCGGCGAGGGTCATGCCCCCCGTGTCGATGAGCGTGGCATCGTGCGCCGGGGCGGATTGCAACGCGTCGCGCGCGTCGCGGCGCGCCAGCTCGGCCGCGATGGCGTCCACGTCGCTGCCACGCTCGCTGGCCCTGCGTCCGGCGCGGATCCGGGGGTCGGCGGTGAGGTAGAACTTCGCCGCCGCGTCCGGGAACACGACCGTGCCCATGTCGCGGCCGTCTATCACGAACGAGCCGCCCAGCTCGCGCAGGCGCGCGTTGACCCAGTCGCGCACGCCCTCGTGCTTGGCCACGGTGGAGACGCGGGTGTCGACGGCGTCCGTATGCAGCTCGGCCGTCACGTCCTTGCCGCCCACGCTGACGCGGTTGCCGAGCGCGTCGGGGCGCAACACGACGTCGCGGCGCGCGAGGAGGCCGAGCAGGGCGCGCTCGTCGGCCTCGTCGACGCCGGCGCTCATCGCCACCAGCGTGGCCGCCCGGTAGAGCAGTCCGCTCGAGACGTACGCGAAGCCCAGCTGCCGCGCCAGGGCCTGCGCCACGCTCGACTTGCCCGAAGCGGCCGGCCCGTCGAGCGTGATCACGGTCCTGGCGCCCGGCGCGGCCGCGCCGCCGTCAGGAGCCCCGGGGTCGGCGGCGTTCAAGCCAACCGCCCGGCCAGCAGCCCCAGGAAGTCCTCGAAGAAGCGGGGGTAGGTCTTCACGACGCAGCTCGGGTCCTTGATGATCACGTTGGGCAGCCGCGCGCCGGCCACCGCGAGCGCCATGGCCATGCGGTGGTCGCCGTACGTGTCGAGCGCCACGGGTGCGCTCGGGGCCGCCTCGAGCGGGTGGACCGTGAGCTCGTCCTCCCCTTCCTCGACGTGAGCGCCCAGCTTCGTGAGCTCCGCGCGCATGGCGCTCAGGCGGTCGGTCTCCTTGATGCGCAGGTTGCCGACGTTGCTTACGCGAACCGGAGCGTCGGCGAAGAGCGCCACGACGGCGAGCGTCTGCGCCTGGTCCGGCATGTCGTTGAGGTCGAACTCCCGGCCGCCGCGCAGCCGGCCGCCGCGCGGGCCCTCGACGGTGACGTGGTGCTCGCCGCGGCAGACCTGGCAGCCCAGCGCCTCGAACACGTCGAGCAGCCGCGCGTCGCCCTGGCGTGTAGCCTTGCCGAGGTTGTTCACGCGCACCCGCCCGCCCGTGATGGCAGCGGCGGCCCAGAAGTAGCCGGCGGCCATGGCGTCGCCCTCCACGACGTAGTCGAGACCGCGGTAGCGACCCGGCGGGACGGAGAAGGCGCGGTAGCCGTCGCGCTCGACCGTGACGCCGAACGTGCGCATGACGTCGAGCGTCATGTCGACGAACGGTTTGGAGAGGAGTTCGCCGTCCACCTCGACGACCACGGGGCCGCGAGCGTACGGCGCCGCCATGAGCAGCCCGGAGAGGAACTGCGAGCTGCGGTCGCCCCTCACCCTGACGACACCGCCGCTCAACCCGTTCGCGACGATCTCGACGGGCGGGCAGCCGTTGCCGCGCAGGCTACGAGCCTCGGCGCCCAGGGCCCGCACGGCGTCGAGCGTCTCCTGGATCGGCCTCTCGCGCATGCGCTCGTTGCCATCGAGCGTGAACCTGCCCTTGCCGAGCGCCACCGCGGCGCTCAGGAAGCGGATGCTCGTGCCGGAGAGGCGCAGGTCGAGCTCAGCGACCCTGGCCGGGAAAGGGCCGCCGGAGCCGCGCACCGTCACGTCGCCACCGAGCGACTCGACGGCGACGCCCAGCGAGCTCAAGGAGCGCACCAGGACCTCGGAGTCCTCGGCCACGAGCGCCCCGCGCAGGGTCGTGACACCGTCGGCCAGGGCCGCGATCACGAGCGCGCGGTTCGTGATGCTCTTCGAGCCGGGGACGTGCAGGCCGCCGCGCGCGGGGCCCTGGGGTCCAACTTCCACTGTCGGGGGGAGGCGTACCATCAGCGTCGTCAAGGATACACCGGGTGGTGAGGCGGCTCGGGAGCGAGGTAGGCTGCTCGGCGTGAGCATCCCGGCGCCGCTGCAAGCCATCATCGACGAGTTCAGGTCGCTGCCCGCCTCTCAACGTTTGCCGCTACTACTCGAGTACGCCAACAAGCTTCCCGCGCCCCCCGCGGGCATGCAGGCCGACCTCGAGCGCGTCCACGAGTGCCAGACCCCCCTGTTCCTCAAGGCCGAGGTCGACGCGGGCGGTGAGGTGAAGCTGTACTTCGACGCCCCGCGCGAGTCCCCGACCACGCGAGGCTTCGCATCCGTGGTCAGCGCGGGCCTGCACGGCGCCACCATGGCCGAGGTGCTGGCCGTGCCGGAGGACTTCTACCAGGACATGGGCTTGACCGAGCTCATCTCGCCCCTACGCCTGCGCGGCATGGGCGCGATCGTCGGACGGGTGAAGCGCCAGCTCACCAAGGTCGGTTAGCTGCCCGCACCAGTTGGCATGGGGGCGCTACGCACGTGCTATCATCACAAGGTTGACATAGCCGGGCGCTAGCCCGTGGAGGAAGCTCAAGATGAAGAAGAACATCCACCCCAAGATGGTGCCATGCAAGGTCATATGCGACGGCCAGGTCGTCATGGAGACGTACAGCACCAAGCCGGAACTGCACGTCGACGTCTGGTCGGGCAACCACCCGTTCTTCACGGGTGAGCAGCGCTTCATCGACACGGAGGGCCGCGTCGAGAAGTTCCAGAAGCGCTTCGGCGACTCTTACAGGCAGGCGCTCAAGAAATAGCGTCTTGTTTTTGGGAAGCTATGAGCTTCCCAAAAACAAGCCGTTGCGGTTCCAGGGCTTCGCCCTGGAACCGCGCTTATTTGGTACCTCGGGTCAGGTCGGCTTAGGCAGCCGACCTGACCCGGAGTCGCATCGGGCGAGGGCCGCCATGCGTAGGCCCCCGAAACCTAGGCGCGCCTCACGCCGGTATGGCCGCGGCCACCGTCGTGCCGCTGCCGGTCGACGACGTCACCTCGAGCCTGCCCCCGCGCGCCTCGACCCGCTCCCGCATCTGCTTGAGCCCGAGACCGCCGGCGCTCGTCACCCTGTCGCCAACCGCGATGGGGTCGAAGCCGTGACCGTCGTCCCTCACGGCCATGAACGCCATGCCGTCCTCGCTGGTGCCGAGCTCGACGCTCACTTGGGTGGCGCGCGCGTGCTTCGCCACGTTGTGCATGGCCTCCTGGAAGATCCTGAACAGCACCGCCTCTTGCTTCACGGTCAAGGTCGGCAACTCCCCCACGTCCAGCTCGACGCGTATGTCGTTCTGCTGGCCGAAGTCGACGGCGTAACGCTTGACCGTCTCGACGAAGCCGTAGCGCTCCAGGTCCACCGGCCGCAGCGCGAAGATGGAGCGCCTCAACTCCTTGATCGTCTCGCGCACTGTCTCGCGTGCCTGCTCGAGGGCGGTGCTCGCCTTCGCCTGGTCCTTCGCCATGAGCTTGCCGGCCAGGTCGAGCTTCAGGAGCGTGAACGCCAGCAGCTGCGCCACCCCGTCGTGGATCTCGCGCGCGATGCGCGCGCGCTCCTCGGCGATGGCGAGTTCCTCGGACTGGATGTAGGCGGTGGCGTTCCCGACGGCCAGGCTCACCTGCGAGGCGAGGAGGCCGAGGAACGGGATGGCGTCGCGGTCGAAATGTTCCTCGTCCGGGTGTGAGAGGACGATGACGCCGAGGAGACGGTCGTCGGCGGTCAGCGGGAGCAGGACGGCGCTGCCCGCGGCCTGCAGGAGCGGACCCGCCGCCCCGCGGTCGGCGGCACTCATGCGCTCCAACACGGTGGGCTCGCGCTCCACGGCCACCCGGCCGACGATCCCCTCGCCGAGCTTCCAGGAGACCGGGGCGGTCGGGCGGGCGATACCGGCGCTGAAGCGCAGCTGGAGGCGCGACTCCTCGTCCAGGAGGAACACGCCGCCCGCCCCGGCGGCCACTCGCGACATCATCTCGCCCAGAACGGTGCCGAGGAGCCGTTCAAGGTTCCCTTCCGCCCTGACGCTCCGGTCGACCTCCATGAGCGTCAGGATGTCGCGCATGCGCAGCCGCGTGGCCTCGGCCGCCGCGGCGAACTGCGCGGCCAGGATGTCGAACGCCTCGCGGCTGCGGGCGTCCGGCTCCTCGGCGTAGTAAGCGTGCAGCGACCCTTCCGAGCGGTCACCCCACGAGAGGGGCCGGCTGAGGACCACGAGCGGCCGTTCGATCACGCCCAGGACCCTGCTCACTTGGGTCGGACCTTCCTGCCCGGCCTCGGCCGAGCGCAGCTGCCTGTCGCGCCGGAGCGCGTCGGCCTCCAGCTCGGGCGTGAGCCCGACCCCGTGCGAAGCGCCCAGCTCGGACGGCCCCACCACGAGGCAGACGGCGAGAGCGCCGGTGACCTTCGCGACGCCGCGCGCCGCCGTCGCGACGGTCGCCTCGATGTCCGGAGCGGCCGCGTACCGCATGGTCACGTCCTGGATGGCGCCGAGGAGCTCGTGGCTCGACCTGAGCTCCTGGTAGAGCCGCGCCAGGTCGGCCTGCCCCTGCTCGTGCAGCCTGACCTCGCCGGCGATCCAGTTGAGCGTGGCGTACGTAGCGAGCGGACCGATGATCCCGTAGAAGAGCATGGGTGCCCAGAACTCGAAGGCCGGGCCGCCGATGGGCACCACGAAGAGCTGGTAGACGATGACCACCCCGACGATGGCCAGGGGCAGCCAGAGGCGAGCGCTGCGCACCTGCTGGGAGAGTGCTCCGCCCGGCACGCGTCCGAACAGGCGCTTCAGGAGCGCGGTCACCCGGGCTCCCCGCAACTCGAGGAGCGCTTGCCGGCTCCCGCCGGTGGCGCGGGGTGGTGTTGCTGCATGAGCCGATTGTAGTCGGGCGGGAGCAGCGGACGGGCACGTCACTGCCGGAGCGGTAGCGGTGATGCCCAAGGACCGCGGCGCGGCCTCGTCCCGGGCTCTCCACCGGTCCTGGTCGTCGGGGCGGCGCCCACGGACCTCAGGCCGACCCCGGGCCCACGGTCGTCGCCGAGACCGGTCGCGAAGGTACACTCCGGCATGAGCGATGAGCTTCCCGCGGCCGAGAGCGCCGCTGCAGGAGATCGGGCCGAAGGGGCGCCCCCATACGACCTCGCGGAGTTGGCCGGCGATCAACCCGTCGCCGTAGTGGAGCGCGGCGGGGTGCGTTACACGCTCCTCGGCACCGCGCACGTCTCGAAGTCGAGCGCCGCCACCGTCACTCGCCTGGTCGAGAGCGGACGCTTCGACGCCGTGGCGATCGAGCTGGACGCGGGCCGTTACCGCTCGCTTTCCGACCCGGACGCCTACTCGAAGATGGACCTCTTCAAGGTCCTGCGCGAGGGCAAGGCCGGCATGCTGGCCGTCAACCTGGCCCTGTCTGCCTTCCAGCAGCGCATGGCCGAGCAGTTCGGCGTGGAGCCGGGTGCCGAGATGAAGGCAGCCATGCAGGCCGCGAAGGCCGCCAACCTCCCCCTGCTCCTCATCGATCGCGACATCGGCGTGACGCTGAGGCGCGTCTACGCGAACGTCCCATGGTGGCAGCGCCTGACCCTCTTCGGCGGCCTGCTCGCCTCCGCCTTCAGCAACGAGAAGATCACCGAGGAGGAGGTCGAGGCCCTCAAGGAAGGCGACCTGCTCGAGTCGACCTTCAACGAGTTCGCCAGCAAGAGCGAGCGCATCTACGTACCCTTGATCAAGGAGCGCGACGACTACATGGTCGCGCGGCTCGTCCAGCAGGCGGCCGGTCACCGCGAGGTCTTGGCCGTGATGGGCGCCGGTCACCTCAAGGGGGTGGCGGCCGGGCTCGCGGCCGAGGGCCAGGACGTCCGCACGACCACGAGCAAGCTGGAGCAGGTGCCTCCGCCGAGCAAGGTCGTCAAGGCCCTCCCCTGGGCCATCGTCGCGCTCATCGTCCTGGGCTTCGTCATCGGCTTCCTGCGCAGCCCGGACATCGGCCTACGGCTCCTGACCGACTGGACGTTGATCCACATGGTCCTCAGCGCCGTCGGCGCCCTCGCGGCCCTCGCCCACCCCCTCACCGTGATCGTGGCGGCCGTCGCGTCGCCGTTCACGGCCCTCAACCCGTTGATCGGCGTCGGCTTCGTGGCCGCGGGCACGGAGCTGTCGCTGAGGCGCCCGAGCGTCGGCGACTTCCAGGCGCTGCGGCACGACGTGACCACGTGGCGCGGCTGGTGGCGCAACCGCGCCGCCCGGGTCCTGCTCGTGTTCATCCTGACGACCGTCGGGTCGGCCAGCGGCACCTACATCGCGGGCTTCCGGATCTTCGGCCGCCTCTTCGGCGGCGGCTGAGGCCCAAGCAACGGGCTCCCAGCCGGACCTCGTCCCGCCAGGAGCCCTGTCGGCCTGCAAGCTTTCAGGCGGTCACGGGTCCGTCAAGGGCCCTTCCGGCGCGCCGTCCAACGCCCACTGGGCGTAGCCGTCCACGAACGTGAAGCGGTAGTCGGTCAGGTCGGAAGCGAGCAAGTACGCGAGGTAATCTCTCACGTCATCCGCGGAGCTCTCCGAGAAGAGCGCTCCGCCTGAGAGCCCGGCGAACCGCCCGCCCTCGATCGCCGGCAGTGCCTGCTCGGCGGCCGCGGCACCGGCTCGCAGCTCGCCCACGAGGACGTCTACCAGCCTGTCGGGCGTGGCGAGGTCCTTCGCGCTGTAGAGGGGCAGGGAGGTCTCGAGCGCCGTCATGACGACGCCCCTCCCAAGTAGGCGCCTCAGGTCGACCGGACTGCCGGTCACCTCGACGCTCGACCTAGCGGACACGCTCTCCCCGTCCATGCCTTCCACCGTGACGACGAGCTCGTACGTGCCGGCGGCGAGGTCGAGCGGGAGTTCGAGGCCTACGGTGTCGATCACGTACCCCACCGCGCCGGCCGGGACGTGGCTGTCGGCCGTGGCTTCCAGGTCGGAGCCCTCTGCCACGGTGAGCGCGAGCTTGACGTGCAGGGTCGCAGGCAGCTCGTCGCCGGGCGTGCTCACCTCGAAGGACGGGTAGAGCGTGTCGCCGGGGCCGAAGGGCGCCGCTTCGGGCCCCCTCACGCCGAGGTGGACCACTACGTCGCCGAACAGCTCCAGCGGCGGCGGCGGCGCGTCGAGCACCACGAGCCGCTGCGTTGCCGTGGCCACGAACTCCGGATAGAGGCCGGCGGCGCCGGCACGCCTCACGAACGTGCGCAGCGCCGTGCGGGCTTCGGCCCTGCGGCCGTCGGCGTCGTAGAGGTAGCCGAGCGAGTAGTACACGGAGGTCGCGTCAGGGTAGAGGCTCCTAGCGCTCTCCAGGTCCTTGATGGCCTCGTCGTCCACGCTGGGATCGAGCCGCATGGCCCGGTCGTACGCGTCGACGGCTTCGGCTAGGCGACCCGTCACCGAGCGCACTAGGCCGACGTTGTAGTTGGCGATGAACTGGTTGGCGTCGAGCTCGACGGCGTGGAGCGACGCGGCTTCGCTCCGCTCCAGGAAGCCGAGCAGGTAGTACGACCAGCCGAGGTTGGTCCAGTACAGGTCCGATTCCGGGTCGAGCTGAACGGCGACGGCAAGGGCGCCGGCGGCAGCGGCGGCGTCCTCCTCGTCGAACGCGATGTAGGACAGGCGCTCGAAGGTGTAGGTGAGGAACGGCGCGGCGCGGCCGAGGGCGTGGAGGGCGGCCTTCTCCGCCTGGGTGTCCTCGGCCATCTGAGCGACGACGCTCGCGCCGAGCAGCGCCGCGCTGCCGCTGTCGGCTTCGCCCGCGACGACGCGCTCGAGCCCGGCGCGATAAGCCTCGACGTCGCCCGTCGACGACGCCAACGAGGCGGCCAGCGTCGCCGCGTAGGGGTAGCCGCCCGCCTCGGCCAGCGCCAAAGGCTCATGCGCGCCGTCGAGGTCGCCTGCGCTGACCGCCATGATCGCGGCCCAAGCGTAGGCCAGGGGAAGGTCGGTTGCCGAGGCCACACGTGCGAAGGCGGCGGCCGTCGCGACATCGTCGAACGTCGGCAGACCGAGCTCGAGGACGGCCCGGCGCAGGAGGCGACCCGGGTCGGCATCGGCGGCGCCCGCGACCGGCGCGCCCGCCACTACAGCGTCGAGGTCGTCCTTGAGGCGCGCGGCGCGCGGCGACAGGTCGGCGGCCGGAACACCGGTCAACACCGTGGCGGCGTCCGTCACCAGCCCGCCGGCCGCGTAGACCACGGCCGTCAGGTAGGTGGCGTAGGCGCCCTCCAGGGGAACGTTGCCCACGGCGGTCGGTACGGCCGAGGGGGCGTCGGCCGGCGTACCACCCGCCAACGCCCTCGCCACGACCCGCGCGGCCTGCGCCACCAGCCGGTCACGCCGACCGTGCGGGGCACTCAACGTGGCGCTGATCGCGCCGCCCTCGCCGGCCACCTGGAGCTCGAGACGGTAATCGTCCTCCATGACGAGGACACGGCCCGTGACGGCCACGTCGACCCCGAGGCCCGTGCGCAGGAGGTCGGCTCCTGCCGGCCCGAACATGACGTCGCCCCCGACGACCCGCGACAGCCCCACGAACCCGCCATCGGCCACGAGCGGCGGGATGGCGCCGCCGGCTACCTCGGGGCCTAGCACGAGCAGGCTCGGCCCGACGTCCGCAGCGAGCTCCGAGGCGCCCGGAGCGTCGAAGGCGGCAGCCAGCTCGTCCGCTACCGCGAAGCCGAGCAAGGTGTCGTCGCTGTCGAAGGGGTGGATGGCGAGAGTGGCGGCGAAGGCGGCGGAAAGGGGTGCGAAGGCCGCCGCCGCGGCGGCCAGGATCAGCAGGAGACGTCGGGCTGGACGAGGCATCTGTGTTCCTCCAGAGGCTCCAGGCTAGCACGGCGTTGATGAGAGCCCGGTTCGGTCGCGAGCACCTCCTTCAGTCGAGCAGGCCCTCGAACTCCTCCAGGAGGTCCGCGGCCGCTGCCGTCGTACGGGCCACCACCAGGATGGCGTTCTGGCCGGCCAGCGTCCCGACGATCTCCTCGCGCTCGAGCTTGTCGAGGACGTAGGCGACACCGGACGCGTGCCCCTCGTCCGTGCTCACGACGAGCACGTTCTCGCCGCGGTCGAGGTTGCGCACGAAGCGCTTGAAGCAGTCGCGCAGCTCGCGCTCGACGTCGTCTTGCATCACGAGCGGAGTGGCGCTGTAGCGATGCCTGCCCCGGCCGGACGGCACGCGCACGAGCCGCAGCTCCGTGACATCCCTGCTGATGGTCGCCTGCGTGACCTGGATGCCGCTCTGGGCCAGACGCTCCGCTATCTCCGCTTGAGTCGAGATGAACTCTTCCTGGACGAGCTCGGCTATCAGTCGCTGGCGCTGCTCCTTGCTAGGCATGAATATTCATCCTAGCATCCGGTTTACGCACGCGCGCCGCCCCGACCCACCAGACTGAAAAGCCGCCGCGGGTTCGGACCGGCGGCGGCGTCAGCTAGTTGGTCGAGGGTTCAGTCGTCGTCGTCATCGTCGAACGGCGTGCCGACGTAGGCGTTGGTCGGCTCACGCTTGGGCACCTCGACGAGGCGCTTCAGGTCGTCCTGCACGGGCAGGTCGTCGCCCCAGACGACGCCGGCCCCCGTCTCGAGCTCTTTCATGGCGACGGTGACGCTGTTCTCGAGGCTGTCGAGCGTGCCGGGCGCGAGCATGGTTGGGATGCCCATCTTCAACTGGGCGGCCCGTCGCGCCACGATCATGGAGAGCCTGTAACGCGAGTCCGTCAGGGAGATCAGCTTGTCGTAACCTTCTTGAGCCATCTGGTGCCTCCGTGGCGCAACGCCTGGACGACACCCGGAAGGACCGGTCCAAGCCCGCCGCTGCGACGCTTAAAGTCTGGTCGCGCTCAGTGAGCGCCCTGGGCGCCCGTTCGACCGACGAGCATACCCCAAGCGTAGGCCCGCCGCCACGTATCGTGGTCGAAGCCACGGCGACCCGCACTCAAGAGCGAAGGTAGCTCTCCAGCTCGGCGTCGGTCACGAGCCCCGCCCGCGCCCGCTCGGCCCTGATGATCGACTCGAACTCCTGGACCGCACGTTCGAGATCGTCGTTGACGATGAGGTAGTCGAACTCCCGCATGGCGCGTATCTCTTCCTTGGCGCGCGCCAGGCGTTTCTGGATCTTGTCCTCGCTGTCGGTGCCGCGCCCCCGCAGCCGACGCTCCAACTCCCGCAACGACGGTGGGGCGATGAAGAGCATGACCGCCTCGGGCATGCGCCGCTTCACCTGCCGCGCGCCAACCAGCTCCAGCTCCAGGAGCACGTCCTGGCCCCGCTCCAGCGCCTCGGCCACCGGCGCCTTGGGCGTCCCGTAATGGTCGCCGACGTAGTCCGCGTACTCGAGTAGGGCGTCGGAGCGGATCATCTCCTCGAACTCCGGCTTGGAGACGAAGTAGTACTGGACGCCGTGCTCCTCGCCCGGGCGCCGGGCTCGCGTCGTGGCGGAGATCGAGTAGGCGATGTCGGAAAGGAACGGCGCGGCGGCGCGCCTGATGGTGTCCTTCCCGACGCCGGACGCGCCGGTCATCACGAACAGGACGCCCCTACGCCTGTCGCGGCCGCTCGACGCCTCGGACGTCCCGTCAGCACCTTCGTTCACCCTCGGTCCACAGCCTCCTGAACGTTCCGAGCCCCGAGCCGGGGCCCGCGACCTCGCGCGCCAGCGGGCGCCAGCGAAGACGGGCGCGACTGTACCATGCGCGCCGGAGCAGGCTCCGGGGCGCCACCTGGCCGCTCGTGGGTTACGATTGAGTCCCGGGAAGGTGGATCATGGACCGGAAGTACGTGTTCGTCACTGGGGGTGTGGTCTCCAGTCTCGGGAAGGGCATAACGACCTCAAGCATCGGGGCGCTCCTGCGCGCCCGCGGTTACCGCGTCACTGCGGTCAAGATCGACCCCTACGTCAACGTCGACGCCGGCACCATGCGGCCCTACGAGCATGGCGAGGTCTTCGTCACGGACGACGGGGCCGAGACCGACCTCGACATAGGCACGTACGAACGCTTCCTCGACGTCGACCTCGGGCGCGGCAACAACGTGACGACCGGCCAGGTATACCTGCGTGTCATCGAGCAGGAGCGGCGGGGGGCCTACCTGTCCCAGACGGTGCAGGTGATCCCGCACGTCACGGACGAGATCAAACGGCGGATCTTCGAGGCAGGCGACGCCGTCGACGCAGAGATCGTGCTCGTCGAGGTCGGCGGCACGGTCGGCGACATCGAGTCGCTGCCCTTCCTAGAAGCCATACGCCAGATCCGCTTCGAGCAGGGGCGCGAGAACACCCTCTACATCCACGTCACGCTCGTCCCCTACCTCGGGATGAGCGAGGAGCACAAGACGAAGCCTACGCAGCACTCCGTCGCCACCTTGCGTGGCGTCGGCATCCAGCCGGACGCCCTGGTGCTGCGGTCGCAGCTCGCGGTGCCGGAAGGCGGGCGGCGCAAGATCGCCCTCTTCTCCAACGTCGAGGCCGACGCGGTCTTCAACGCCTACGACGCGGACCACGTCTACGCCGTTCCGGAGATGCTGGAGCAGCAGGGGGTCGGCAGGTTCGTGGAGCGCATGCTCGGCCTCGAGCGCGTCACGCCGGAGCTCCGCGCATGGCAGGAGGCCGTCAGGATCCTGCGTCAACCCGAGAAGCGCGTGTCCATCGCCATCGTCGGCAAGTACGTCGCGATGCCGGACGCCTACCTGAGCCTCATGGAGGCCCTCAAGCACGCCGGGATCGCCAACCGCGCCGGGGTCGACATCCACTGGGTGAACGCGGAGGACCTGGTCGGAGCCGGCGGCAACGACCTGCTCGGGATGGACGACCTCGCCGGGTTCGACGGGGTCTTGGTCCCCGGCGGCTTCGGGGTGCGCGGCATCGAGGGCAAGGTGCGCGCAGCGCAGGTGGCCAGGACGCGCGGCATCCCGTACCTGGGCATCTGCCTCGGCATGCAGGTCGCGGTCATCGAGTTCGCCCGCAACGTCGCCGGTCTCGCGGGGGCCAACTCCACGGAGTTCGACCAGTACACGCCGCTGCCCGTCGTCGACCTCATGCCGGAGCAGCTCGAGGTCGAAGGGCTCGGCGGCACGATGCGCTTGGGGAGCTGGCCCATGGAGGTCGTGCCCGGCACGCTCCTGGAGCGCCTCTACGCCGACTTCAACTGGGCGACGCTGCCGGTCGTCGAGGAGCGGCACCGTCACCGGTGGGAGGTCAACCCGGCCTTCGTCGAGCGGCTGACGGACGCAGGTCTCATAGTCGCCGGCGTCACCCCGGGCATGGCGGGGCGCGGGCGCGGCCTGGTGGAGGCCATCGAGCTTCCTGGGCATCCGTTCTTCGTAGGCCTGCAGTCGCACCCCGAGTTCAAGTCCCGCCTCCTGCGGCCCAGCCCGCCCTTCGCGGGGTTCATCCGGGCGGCCGTCGAGCGGGCCGCGCTGCGCGCCGCCGAAGGCGCCGGAGGCGCGCACCGCGCGACCCCGAGCGCCGAGACCGAACGCGTCGGGGGCGCGGGGGGATGAGCGAGCGACCGTTGGTGGTCGGGCTTGCCGGCGGCACCGGCTCCGGCAAGACGACCGTCGCGCGCTCGCTGCTGGCCGCCGCCGGTGAAGGCAACGCCATCCTCCTGCCGCACGACGCCTACTACTGCTCACAGGGCGACCTACCGTTCGAGGCGCGCGTCCTGACGAACTACGACGAGCCGAACGCGTTCGACACGGAGCTGCTCGTGCGCCACATCGACCAGCTCGTGAACGGCGAGTCGATCGAGCGGCCCGTCTACGACTTCACCCATCACGACCGCTCGACCACCACGATCCACCTGGAGCCGGCCCCCATCGTGATAGTCGAGGGCATCCTCGTGCTCCACGACGCGCACCTGCGCGAACGCATGCGCCTGAAGGTCTTCGTCGACGCCCCGCCCGACGAGCGCTTCATCCGCCGGCTAGAGCGCGACGTGGCCGAACGCGGGCGCACCGCCCAGTCGGTCATCGCCCAGTACCGCAGGACGGTGAAGCCGATGCACGACCTGTTCGTCGAACCGACCAAGCAGTACGCCGACCTGATCCTCCCTGAAGGGGGCTCCAACCGCGTGGCGCTCGAGGTCCTCGTCAACCACGTCGGCGCCTTCCTGCGCCGGCACGCCAAGGCCGAGGCGTGAACCCCCGTCGCGTAGGCCCCTCCGCCTCGGGTGCGTCGCGGAGGATCGCCATCGGCCCCCTCGACGCCGCCTTATGGCTCGTCGTCCTCCTGACCCTCATCCCGGCGGCCGTGCTCGCCGCGCGCCGCATCGGCGTCGAGGGGAGCCGGGAGCAGGTCGCCCTGGTGATGGACGAGCAGGCGCTCGCGCGGCAGGGCAACCTCGTCGGCCTCACGAGCCTGGAGCTCGGACGGCGCTACCAGCAGCTCGGGCTGACGGGCGTAGCCCTCTACGAGGACACCATCGAGACCCTCGTCGCCAAGGGTTACGCCGCCACGCTCCTCGGTTCCGAGCTCAAGGCGCAGCTCGTCGCGGACGGCCAACCGGCCCCCGCAGTCCCGTCCGACGCCACGCTCGTCACCGCCCTCATGCCAGGCGCGCTCGATCGCCTCGTCGCCAAGAACGTGCCGGCCGCCAGGAGCTTCGAGCTGGACGGCCGCACCTGGTACCTGTGGCCTGGGGACGTCAAGACGTTCTTGCCAGCGGGGCCGGATAAGGCGCAGCTCGCCCTGTGGAAGGGCGCCGGCTTCGACGTCGCGTACCGCCCCCGCAACGCCACCTACGCGCTCACCGAGGTCGGAGACGACTTCCCGGCCGAAGCGAGCTACCTGATCCACGCCGGCACCCAGCTCACCGGCTGGCCGTCCGGGCTCGAGGGGCTGGTGAGCGCCTCCCAGCCGTACCTGACCGCGGTCATCGAGGGCACCCCGCAGAACGGCATGGCGGACGTGTCCGGCAAGATCCCGACCGTGAGGCTGTTGAGCTTCAACCAGGACTACGTCGACCGGCGCCTCAAGCCCGCCGACCTCGTCGACAAGTACCTGCTCGCGGTCGAGGAGCGCAACGTGCGGCTCCTGTACCTGCGGCCGTACACCACCGTCGAACTCGGCGACCCGATCGGCAACACCGAGGCGCTCGTCTCCTCACTCAGTAGAACGTTGCGGGCTCAGGGCTACGACGTCGGGCCGCTGACGACCCTCGGCAAGGATTTCCGGACGACCACGTGGCTGCGCGCACTGGCAGCGCTCGGCGTGCTGGCCGGCGCCCTGCTGTTGGCGCGCCGGTTGCCCGCCCCGTGGGGCGCCGCCGCGTTCGCCGCGCTGCTCCTCCTATGCGGCTGGGCTGGGGGCGCGTCCTGGGACGCCGTCGCCCTCCTGGCCGCGTTGGTCTTCCCCACCCTCGGGTTCTTGAGCTTCAAGGAGCGCTGGCCCACCATCCTCGGCGCGACGCTCGTGAGCCTGGCGGGCGCACTGCTCCTCACGGCGGTGGGCAGCGAACGCGAGACCCTACTCGCCATCCGGCCGTTCTCCGGCGTCGGGCTCACGCTCGTCGTCCCGCCCGCACTGTTCCTCGTGGCCTACATGCTGCGCTTCCATCGGCCCGCCGAGTGGGTCAAGCGGCTCGTGCGCATGAACATCACGGTCGCGCACGTAGCCGTCGGCCTGGTGGCGGTCGCAGCCGTAGCCATCGTGGTGCTCAGGCGGGGCAACGACCCCGTCATCGGCGTCAGCCAGTTCGAGTTGGCCCTCAGGTCGTTCCTCGGCGAGTTCGTGGCAAGGCCGCGCTTCAAGGAGCTGATCGGGCACCCGGCCGCCCTCGTGGCGTTGGCGCTCCCCGGCTGGCCGGCGTGGCTGCGCGGTCCGCTCCTGACCGCCGGCGTAGTGGCCCAGGCGAGCATCCTGAACTCCTTCAGCCACTACCACACCCCCCTGCTCATCTCGCTGGAGCGCACCGGCGTCGCCCTCCTCGTCGGGCTCGCCATCGGCGCCGTGCTCGTGCCGGTTGCCGCGCTGTTCACCAGGCTCGGTAGGCGCTGGCTGGCGTCGACGGACGACCGTTGAGGCGCGGGTGGCCCCCGCGCCTCTGGATCCCGTGAGCCCGGGGTAGCCCGTGCGCGTGCTCGTAAGCGGTTACTACGGGGCGGGCAACCTCGGCGACGAGGCGCTCCTGGCCGGCCTCGTCACGGGCTTGACGGCTCGCGGCATCGAGCCGGTCGTCCTGTCTGTCGATCCACGCTCGACCAGGAAGCTTCACGGCGTCGCGGCGGTCGACCGTTACTCCGGCCTCGTGCCGGCTCTCGTCAAGGCCGACGCGCTCGTCTCCGGCGGGGGCGGGCTGCTGCAGGACGTGACGAGCGGCCGCAGCCTCTCCTACTACCTCGCCACCTTGCGCCTGGCCAAGGCCATGCGCAAGCGGGTCGTCGTGTACGGCCAGTCGCTTGGGCCGTTCACCCCGAGCGGGCTCGCTCGCACGCGGCGAGCGCTGGCAGGCGTGCCGCTCGCCCTCAGGGACCAACAGTCCGTCGGGCTCGCGGCGAGCATGGGCTACGGCTCCGTGCTGGTGGCGGACCCGGCGCTGGTCATGCCGTTGCCGCCAGGCGTGACGCCGGCCGACCTGCCGGCCGACCGTCGGGACGGGCCCGTCGTCCTGGCCCCGCGCGGCGGCCAGGACGCCCTGAACGGCGCGCTCGCAGCGCTCGCCGGCGCCTTGCAGGCCGAAGGGGTGCCGCTCGCGGCCGTCGCGTTCCAGCCGCGCCAGGACGAGCAGGCCGTCGCCGAGCTCATCCGGGCGGCGCCCAGCGTCGTCGCGCGCCAGGCCACCACCCCCGCCGAGACGCTCGCGGCCATGGCGGGCGCGCGGTACGTCGTGTCCGTGCGGCTGCACGGTTGCATCCTCGCGGCGCGGCTCGGGATCGGCTTCGCCGGGCTGTCTTACGACCCGAAGGTGAAGGGGTTCCTCTCGCAGGCGGCCGCCCCGGCGTTCACCGCGCCCGTCGACGGCCGTGCCCTCCTGAGCCTCGTCAGGACCGCTCCGCCCGCCGCCGCGCACGCCGTCGACCACCTGACCCGCCTGGCCGACGAGGGGCTGGACTGGTTGGCGGCGACCCTGGGAAGCGCGGCGTGAGGTCCGGTCCGGCCTCGGTGCCGGCGCGGCCCAAGGGGTCCTCGTGGGCTGAACGCGTCGCCCCTTCTCATCCCGCCTTGGGGTACCCTTGCGCCGTGCCGTTCAGGACGTCACCCAGCTGGGCGCGAGCGCGGCCGTCCACCCGCGCCGTGGCGCTGGCGCTGGCCGTCTGCGTGTTCCTGCTCGGCGGCGCTGCCTACGCGCAAGCCGACTTCGCCCAGATGCGCGACCTGCTGGCCCAGGGCTACTACAACTCGGCCGCGCGCCTGAACGGACCGGAACTGGTCACCCATCACCCGGAGAGCGGCGAGGCGCACTTCCTGTACGCCAAGGCCCTCTACCTGACGGGCAACCTGGAGCGCTCCCAGGTCGAGTTGGACCGCGCCATCGAGCTGTCCGGCGACTCCGACCCCGCCATCGTCAACCTGCAAGGCCTGCTACGCGCGGCCGCCGGTGACCCGGTTGGAGCCCTGCGTGCACTCCAGAACGCGTTCCTGCGTAGCCGCGACTACGAGTTCGCGATGGACTGGGGGCGGGTGGCATGGCAGGCCGCACGGTTCGACGACGCGGTGGCGGCGTTCGACGCCGCCGCCGCCACGGCTCGCGGAGGGAGCGAGTTGTGGCCCTATATCGACAAGGGCCGGCTGTTCATGTTCGTCGGTCGCCTCCCTGACGCTATCTCCGCCTTCAATGCCGCCATCGACGTGTTCGAGGCAACGGACAACGGCGAGGCGCGGCCCGGCAGTCCAGCCTACGTGGAGGCCTACTACCGTATGGGTGAAGCGTACGAGCAGTTGGGCGACCTTGAGCGCGCCGAGGTCAACTACCGCGCCGCGCGCACCGCCGATCCGAACTACGCTCCCGCCATCCAGGCCCTCGACCGGCTCTCGCGCTCGTTCGAGTGAGTACGGCCGGGCCGGCACGCCGATCTGGCCCGGAGCCGGCGCGCGTGCGGCCTCGCGCCCGCTCGGGGCTCGCGAATCAGTTGACGAGCTTAGTGCGCTTGGCCTGGTAGTCGAGTAGCACGTAACGGCCGATGGTGCTCGGGGTGGTGAAGTAGGCCTTGCCCCTCGTCATGGCGCTGACACGCTGGACGAACGCCACGAGCTCCGGGTCGCGCGCCAGCATGAAGGTGTTGACCTGGATGCCGTGCCGCCGACAGGCGCCGACCTCCCTGAGGGTCTCACCGAGCACGAGCGGGTCCAGGCCATAGGCGTTGCGGTAGATGCGGCCGTCCGGCAGCGTGATGGCCGACGGCTTGCCGTCCGTGATCATCACGATCTGCTTCATCTCCTTGTTCTGGCGCAGGAGCAGGCGTTGGGCGAGGCGGAGCCCTTGCGCCGTGTTCGTGTGATACGGCCCGACCTGCGCCATGGCCAGGCGCTCGAGCGAGATCTCCTCCGCCCCGTTGTGGAACAGGACGAACTGCACGGTGTCACCGCGATACTGCGTGCGGATCAGGTGGGCGAGGGCCAGCGCGACCTGCTTCGCCGGGCTGAACCGGTCCTCGCCGTAGAGGATCATCGAGTGGCTGCAGTCGAGCATCACCACCGTGGCGGCCGACGAGTAGTACTCCGACTCCTGAACTCGGAGGTCCTCTTCCTGCAAATCGATGCGACCGTCATCGAGCCCGTGCCTAGCGGCTCGGGCCAGGGTGGCCGGCACGTCGAGGTTGAGCGCGTCGCCGAACTCGTACTCCTTCGTTGCCCCCACGGTCTCCACACCGGTGGTCGTGAAGTGAGTGTCGTGCGAGCCGATGCTCGACCGGCCGGCGCCGCCGAGCACGTCCCGGAGCGTGCGGTAGCCGAGGAAGTCGATCGCCTTGTCGGTCAGCTCGAAGGTGGCCCTGCCCGGGTCCGTGGCCGGCCCGCCAGCGGACCCCGGCGCAGCCCCCTCGGCGTCCCGAGCGCCGTCCTCGCCGGGGTTCGCCCGCAAGTACCCTTCCTGCTCCAGCCGCCGGGCGAGTTCGCGGGCGGCGGTTCCGAGCTCGGTGTCCAGCCAGTCCTCGGCCTCGAGCGCATCCTTGAGGACCTCCTCGCTGACCAGGTCGTTGTCGACCAAGGCCTGGGCGATGGCCTCGTAGAGGTCCTGCATGGTCGGCCGGTGATCCGGGTCCGGGTCGTACGGGTTGCGCTCGAAGCCGGACTGGAGGAGCCGGTCTTGCAGCATGCGCATGAGGTCGGCCATGTCGAGGTCGTCGAGCGTGCCCTCGTACTTCGAGTAGCGGATCACTGCCATACCGGACCTCCGTGCGCGCCGGCGCTGCGCGCTGGGCGGGCGCCTCCCGGGGCTGCGGTCAGTTCCACCGGGGCCGCGAGCCGGGCTGGGCTGCCTCCCCGGCCGTGTAGCCGAGCTCCTCGCTCCGCCCGATCTGGCGCCGCGCGTATAGGCCCTCGAGGATGAACTCGGCGCTCACGAGCGGGAGCTCGTCCGAGACCGCTGTCTCCACCCCGCCGGCGTCGCGGCTCGTGGCCGCCGCCAGCTCCGCCGCGACCGTCAGCAGGTCGGGGACCTCGGCGAGGGGTGCCCGCCAGTCGCTGCTCGGCAGGTCGCCTGGGAGCCGCAGGCTGTTGCCGGCGTCGAAGTACTCGACGATGGTCGCCGTATCGAGCTCTGACCCGCGCCGCCCGAACACTTGACCGATGGCCCGTCTGACGATCTCCCTCGCGACGCTCTCCGCCCCCTTCAACTCGCCTTCGTACTCCAGCTCGATCTTGCCCGTGACGGCAGGCAGGGCCGCGTACAGGTCGGAGATGCGGGCGACGCCTTGACCGCCGTGCGCGAGCGCCCTGCGCTCGGCGTTGCTCACCACGTTCTCGAGGAGGCTGATCGGCAGGCGCTGCGACACGCCCGAATGCTTGTCGACGCGGGCGTCCGAGCGGGCCTGGAAGGCGACCTCCTCGACTGCCTCCGCCACGAACGCCGGAACGAAGACGCCCTCCGCGCGGTCCGTCCAGGCCTCCTGGCGCGTGATGGCCATGCCCTCCTCGACTCGCTGCGGGTAGTGCGTGCGCACCTCGCTGCCGATGCGGTCCTTGAGGGGCGTGATGATCTTGCCCCGCGCCGTGTAGTCCTCCGGGTTGGCGCTGAACACCAACAGCACGTCGAGCGGGAGGCGCATAGGGTAACCCTTGATCTGGACGTCGCCCTCCTGCATGACGTTGAAGAGCGCCACCTGCACCTTGCCCGCCAGGTCCGGCAGTTCGTTGATGGCGAAGATGCCCCGGTTGGCGCGCGGCAGGAGCCCGAAGTGCACCGCACGCTCGTCCCCCAGCCTCGTGCCCAGCCTGGCGGCCTTGATGGGGTCGATGTCGCCGACGATGTCGGCCACCGTGGTATCCGGCGTGGCGAGCTTCTCGACGTAGCGCTGCTCGCGGGGCAACCACCCTATCGGCGCCTCCTCGCCAAGCTCGGCCACCAGCCCACGACCCTCCGCCGTCAGGGGCGCGAAGGGGTCATCGTGCAGCTCCGTGCCCTCCAGGTACGGCACCTCCTCGTCGAGGAGCGTGACGAGTTGGCGCAGTATGCGGGTCTTAGCCTGCCCCCTCAGCCCGAGAAGGATGAAGTTGTGACGGCTGAGCAGCGCGTTGACCACGGCCGGCACGACCGTCTCCCCGTAGCCGACTACCCCGTGGAACAGGGGATCTCGGCGCTGCAAGGCCACTACGAGGTTGGAGCGGATCTCGTCCCGAACGCTCCGGCCCGCCGAGGCCTCCCAGCGGGTCCCGCGCAGCTCGCCGAGGGTCTTGGGGCGCTCCTTATGCGTGCTGGACGCGCTTCTTGCTGCCCGAGAAATCGTCATGGCCAATGCTAGCACCGGCACGTGAGCCCGGCTGTTGGCGGCGCTGAGTTCGCCTACCCGCTCTAGGCATGGGCCCGGCGAGTCCGCGACTCGCGGGCGCGAGTGGGCCGCGACCCCTCGCCGGCGCCGCCCAGAACGGCTCCGACGGCGAGACCCAAAAGGATTGACCCTGCGTGGGGGGCGCAGGGTCAAAGAGAGGAGATGGTGGAGGGCACGAAGCCCTCTCCCTGGTTCCCGGGGGGAAGGAACCGAACGGATTCTACACCATCCCGCTTTCGTATGTCATCCGTTTCACACGTGTTGCCGCCTGTTATCCTCCCTCATGAACAGCGTGAGAAGCGCGGAAGTGATCGCCGTCGGCACGGAGCTGCTCCTCGGCGAGGTCGTCGACACGAACAGCGCCCGCGTCGCCGCCGACCTGGCGGAAGTGGGCGTCGATGTCTACTGGTCGCAACGCGTCGGCGACAACCAGGCGCGGATCATGGCTGCGCTCGACGCCGCCCTGGAACGCAGCGACCTCGTGGTGTTGACCGGCGGACTCGGCCCCACCGACGACGATCTCACCCGGGAGGCCATCGCCGCGGTAGTCGGCGAGCCCCAGACCATCGATCCGGAGATCGAGGCGTGGCTGCGGCGACGCTTCGCCGCCAACGACCGGCCCATGCCCGAGTCCAACCTCAGGCAGGCGCACGTCATCGCCTCGTCGGAGGTCCTTCCCAACCCGGTAGGGACGGCGCCCGGTTGGTTGGTGCGCCTCACCAGGGGCGGCAGGGAGCGTTACATCGTCACACTGCCCGGTCCGCCCCGCGAGCTGGAGCGCATGTGGCTCCAGGAAGCCCTCCCCCGCCTGCCGCTGCCAGGCAGCAAGCTGTTCGTGCGCACGTTCAAGACGATCGGCATCGGCGAGTCGCTCGTGGCGGAGACGCTCGGGGAGCTCACCGACCAGGCGAACCCCAGCGTCGCGACCTACGCGAAGGCCGACGGCGTTCACGTGCGCGTGGCCGCCAAGGCCGACGACCTCGACGGGGCGGCCGCGCTCGCGCGACCCACGGTCGAGAGGGTCGCCGCCAGGCTCGGCGACAGCGTCTGGGGCACCGACTCCGACGACCTGCCGCGCCTCGTCGTCTCTGCCCTACGTGAACGCGGGCAGCGGCTCGCCATCGCGGAGGGGAGCACCGGCGGCGTCTTGACCGGCTACTTGGTCGGAGCGGACGACGGTGTCGACCAGCTCGGCCGTCCCAAGACCTTGAACGGCAGGCCGGCCTCTCCGGAACAGGCGGCTCCGCGGTTCGGGGCAGTCAGTGGCAGCGTGATAACATGCGACTCGGAAACCATGAGAGCGCTCGGCGTACCCCTCGGACTACTGCAGAAGCTGCCTTACGGGGCGGTCGAGGTAGTGGCCGCACTGGCCGCCGCAGTCAGGGCGTTCTTCAAGGCGGACCTTGGCGTCGCCAACCTCGGACCTTGCGTCCCCGTGCTGGCCGCCTCGAACGACGCGTCAATCGCTGAACCCGGCGTTGGGAAGCTTACGCGCATGCAGGCCGAGGAGGCGCCCCGATCGGGGCCGCCAGGCGTCCTGCCGGCGGTGCCCGGCGCCAAACCGGTAGGAGACGACCGAACGATCACACGTGTGGTCATCGCGATAGCCACTGCGAGCGGAACCTCCGTCAAGACCCTGGACCTGCCACCGCTTGGTGGGCCATGGCAACGAGAACGGTCCGCTTTCACTAGCCTTCACCTCCTCCGGTCGGCGCTGCGCTGACGTAGTCGTCGTCGGACCGGGATGTCGGTCCGACGACGATGAAGCCGGCTGAAGCGCCATAAGGGAAGGCCCGCCACGGGTCCTCCCGTATCTGAACGGAGGCTGCGGGCTTATGGAAGACCAGCGCAAGAAGGCTCTTGATTCTGCGTTGTTGCAGATTGAGCGGCAGTTTGGGCGTGGGGCGGTTATGCGGTTGGGGGGGGTGCCGGTTGGTGTGGGGGGGGGT